>JBGUJM010000028.1:0-104449 GCA_045113935.1 Anaerovoracaceae bacterium | reverse complement strand
GATTTTCCTGCAGCCAATTTAATTCGCGAATGAGAAAAGCCCTCCTTCAGGCGAATGCCTGAAAAAGGACTTTGTCTACGGTCTGGGGTGGCTGCGGATGCAGCCACCTTCCTTCTTATACGATGATATGACCTGATCAGCCGGCCAGCTTGCTTTCCAGTCTTTCGCGGATCGCCGCGATGAAATCCTTCGTGTTGACGGATCTGACATCCATTCCCTCGACCAGTCCTACCAGATCCTTGGTCATGATGCCGTCATTCAGTGTATCGATGCAGGCTTCCTCGAGCTTGTCGCCGAACGCCTGAAGATCAGCGAGTCCATCCATTTCACCGCGCTTTCTCAGAGCGCCGCTCCACGCGAAGATTGTTGCCATAGGGTTGGTCGAAGTCTCTTCACCATTCAGATACTTGTAATAGTGACGTGTTACTGTTCCGTGCGCGGCCTCGTATTCAAACTTGCCGTCCGGGCTGCAGAGTACGGATGTCATCATCGCAAGGGATCCGAAAGCGGTGGATACCATATCGCTCATGACATCCCCGTCATAATTCTTAAGAGCCCAGATGAAGCCGCCTTCGCTGCGGATGACGCGCGCTATGGCGTCGTCGATCAGTGTATAGAAATACGTAAGACCGAGTTCCTCGAACTTTTCTTTGTAGCACTCATCATAGATGTTCTGGAAGACATCTCTGAAACGCATATCATACTTCTTGGAGATCGTATCCTTGGCGGAGAACCAGAGGTCCTGGCCGGTCTCGATGGCGTATTTGAAGCAGGAATGGGCGAATGACTCGATTGAGCTGTCTTTGTTGTAGATGCTCTGGATGATGCCCGGGCATTCAAAATCGTATACTGTTTCACGGAATTCCGCACCATTATCCCCGGTGAATACCAGCTCAGCCTTGCCTGTCTCAGGTACGCGGTATTCGGTCCCCTTGTACAGATCACCATATGCGTGACGGGCGACGGTGATAGGTTTCTTCCAGTTGCGGACTACCGGCTTGATGCTGTCGATGGTGATCGGCGCCCGGAAGACGGTCCCGTCGAGAATAGCACGGATGGTACCGTTCGGACTCTTCCACATCTCATGCAGATTGTATTCAGTCATACGCTGAGCGTTAGGTGTGATCGTTGCGCATTTTACACCGACACCGTACTTCTTGATCGCTTCTCCGGCGTCCTTCGTGATCTGATCACCGGTCTCATCCCTTACAGGGAGTCCGAGATCATAATACTCGGCTTTGAGATCGACGAAAGGAAGGATCAGCTCATCCTTGATCATCTGCCACAGTATCCTTGTCATTTCATCCCCGTCCATTTCGACGATAGGGGTTGTCATTCTGATTTTATCCATGTGATCTCCTTCTGTTCTTCTTCTTATATACAACCGGCTGGTCGATCTCTTTGATCTGTCTTACAACATCCATGATCGTGCCGTCGCGTGCTTCGATGATGCCGACGACCCTGTCTTCGAACTCGACCTTGTCAGGTTCTCCTACGATCGAATAAGCGATGTCGCGTAGTTCCTCGATGGTCCTGAGCGGAACACAGTCAGCTTTTCTCAGTGCTTCAAGGATATCCTGTCTTGCCGGATTGACAGCAACACCGTAGTCTGTGACCACGACGTCGATACTCTCACCCGGTGTTGTGACCGTCGTGACATCTGTGCAGATCGCCGGGATCCTGCCCTGAAGAAGAGGGCAGATGACGATCGCGCACTTTGCGCCCTGCGCTGTATCCGGATGTCCGCCCTGAGCACCTGTGATCATGCCGTCTGAGCCTACCACTACATTGCAGTTGAAATGGACATCGACCTCCAGAGAAGCGAGGACTACGTAGTCGAGCTTGTTGACTACCGCACCCTTGTTCAGAGGATTGGCATACACACCTGCAGGGATCCTGTGGTGGTTGATGTTCTTGAGGTTGTGGACGGCATCGAGGTCGAAATCCTGAACGTCCAGCATGACTCTGGCCATTCCGTCGTCGAGGAGCTGGCACATTGCTTTGGTAAGACCGCCGACACCGAATCCCATGTGGATGTTCCGCTCTCTCATGATCTCGGCCAGATACTGTGTCGAAGCGATGGACGCTCCGCCGACTCCCGTCTGATAGGAAAAACCATCCTTGAACCACGGTGTATTGACGACTACATCAGTGCAGTACTGCGCCATCAGGAGTTTTCTCTGGTCTGTTGTCGGCTTGGCTGCTCCCGACGCGATCTTGGACGGAATGCCGATCTCGTCAACAACACAGACATAGTCGATCTTGGTCTGCGATATGTGAGCCGGGAAGTTCGGATAAGGCACCAGGCAGTCGGTGATGGCTACACAGTGATCGGCGTGGTTGCCGTCAACGATCGCGTAACTCAGTACACCGCAGTCCGCCTTGCCGCCTATTCCTCTGAGGTTTCCGTAGTCGTCGGATGTCGGGGCGCCGATGAAGGCGATATCTACATGAGCCTCACCGGTCGTCAGCGCTCTGACTCTGCCGCCGTGTGATCTCATTATGGCAAGACCCTTGAGCTTGCCCTGCGAGATCGCTTCGCCGATCTTACCTCTGACTCCGGAAGACTCGATCCTTGTTATGGTCCCGTCTTCTATCATCGGAACCAGCGGGTCATGCGCCTTTCCGAGGGAAGTGGCGCAGATCGTTATATCTTTGAAACCCATGTCATGGATCTCTTTCATGACCATGTTTACGATGAGGTCGCCATCGCGGAAGTGATGGTGAAAAGACACAGTCATCCCGTCATGTGCCTCGCATTTGATCAGAGCTTCCCGGATGTTAGCAACCATCTTGGATTTCTTGTTGTTCATTATCGGACGGATGGTAGGACCAATCTTGGTCATCGGCTTGTCGTCCAGATAGTAGTTGCCCTGAAACGGCTCCTGACCGGTGATCTCGAGGATCTCATCCGGTATCTCTCTTCCTACTGCGTTGATCATTTTACAAATCTCCTTTATATACACCGGAAGCCTTGGCAAGAGCAATCGTCCTCTTGGCACCATCGTAGAAAGCGATATCTATCATCTTTCCGTCTACCGTGAATACTCCAATGCCCTGAGCTTTCTTCTCATCGATCTCTTTGATGACTTTCTCTGCGAAAATGATGTCTTTTTCCTTAGGCGTATATATTTCGTGAACGACAGGGATCTGACGAGGGTTGACGATGGACTTACCGTCAAAACCCATGGAATGAATGATCTCTACTTCTCTGCGGAAGCCTTCCATGTCGTTCAGATTGGTCCATACTGTGTCGAAACACTGTACTTTCGCCGCCCTTGCGGCAATGATCATATGCTGCCGGGCTCCCATGAACTCGACACCTGTGCCGGAGATGGATATCTGGAGGTCTCTGGAGTAGTCACCGCCGGAAAGGGCGATGCCGAAGAGCCTCTCGGAGGAATCACAGATGCTCATAGCATTGATGACGCCTCTCGCTGACTCCAGAGCAGCCATGATGAGCACGCTGCCCTCAGGCCGGTTGAACTCTCTTTCTGCCTCCGCAATGGCGTACTCAACGGTACGCACATCATCTGCTGTTTCGGTCTTAGGGATACGGATGGAATCGCAGCCTCCTGCGACTGCGCATCTGACATCCTCTCTCCACAGATCGGTATCGAGTCCGTTGATACGAACGACTCTCTCAACACCCCTGTAATCGATCTCCTGAAGAGCGTGATAGAGGGAGTATCTGGCTGCATCCTTTTCTCTCTCAGCTACTGCGTCCTCAAGATCGAGCATGATGGAATCCGGTTTGTAGATGTAAGGGTCCTTGATCAGACCTGGTTTCTGGCAGTTCAGAAACATCATTGTACGGCGCAGGCGGTACTTGTTCGGATTGGTCATCTTATAACACCTCCCCAGTTTACTCTGCCTTCATGTCCGGAAGCACGCATTGCGGCACATTCAACTCTTGCCTTGATCGTGCAGTCAAGAGCACCTTTGTCTACAATGCTGACTCTGGCGTTCTGCACGTTCAGGCGGTCAAGAGTTTCCATGGCGACTTCGGCAATCCTTTTTCCGTACTGCTGCATTACAGCGCTTTCCAGTTCCAGCTGGAGACCGCTTTTCGCCGGCTCTATCGTGACCATACAGTCACTGCTTTCGAGCGTTCCGGCGACTGCTGCTTTCAGTATTTCCATAATCATTCCTCCTGAAACAATCAAGATCGGTCTGTATTGATGGCTATTTGTTCTGTGCTGCGTAATAGTTCATTAAGCAGCCGTCAAGTATGATCTGTTTTTCCGCGTCAGTAAGACCTTTGACATAGAGGGTCAGGTCACTGACGCTGCCGTCCTTCGCGATGACTGATGCAGGGATCTCTTCCTGCCCGTTTTCAATTGCTGTGCGGATGCCAGGGACGAAGACGAAATCGCCTTCCGCGTATGGGAACTCAGTGCCTTCCGCAAGTGTGAACGGCAGGATACCCCAGTTGATGCAGTTACTGCGGTATCTCTTGGTCGCGTATTCATAGCAGATATTGGCAAAACCACCGAGAACCTTCTGGCAAGACGCAGCCTGCTCGCGCGCTGATCCGTCACCCGGCTTGTTGGCAAACACGCACGAACCGAACTGCGTGTTCTTCATCAGTTCGTCTGCATCACCGACAGCGCTGAGGGCGAAGACCATTTTGTCCGGCTTCTCACCGGCACGCCTTGCCGCTTCATCGGCTGCGACAGCCTTGGAGCGGCCGACATATTCAGGAACGCGGCGTGAAAGCGCGAACTCTGAGAGGCGGAGAGGATTGCTCCTGTAGGAACTGGTCTCGCCGGAAGGAATGAGCTCATCTGTCGTAGTGACAGGATCCCGGATCACAGCATCCAGCTCGAGCAGCATATTATCAGCGAGCTCGTACATCTTAGGCCAGTCTGTGATGTTCGGGCCGAGGATCAGTTCGGTATCAGGGTCTGCTTTGCCGTATCCGTAATAGCAGCGGTTTTTGTATACTGCATCGTCAAAAGTATACGGGATCTGTTCTGTCTCGTATCCGATGTCCGTTGCGGCTGTGATGTATCCGCCGTTTTTCGCTGTGGCGGCAATCGAACGGGAATCCATCAGAGCGACAGCGCTGATCTGTCCTTCACCCGGTTTGGATCCTTCACGGTTAGGGAAGTTTCTTGTGGTGTGGCGGAGCGAGAGCCCGTTGTTGGACGGGACATCTCCTGCGCCGAAACACGGTCCGCAGAATGAAGGCTTGATGACCGCTCCGGCTTCGAGAAGAGCTTCCGTCTTGCCGGCACGTGTCAGTGCCAGACTGGTCGGAACGCTTGTCGGATAGACCGAAAGCGAGAAGTACCCGTTGCCGGTACTTCCGCCTGCGAGGATATCCGCGGCTTCAACGATATTGTCAAAGATTCCGCCCGAGCATCCTGCGATGACACCCTGGTCGGCGAGGACGCCCTTGTCACTGATCTTCGAGCGGAGATCGAGGTGAGCTTTAGGGAACTTCTCTGCGGCTTCTGCCTCTACCCCGGCAAGGATTTCGTCAGCGTTTTCAAGGAATTCGTGTATCGTATATGCGTTGGAAGGGTGGAACGGCAGAGCGATCATCGACTCGACTTTGTCAAGTTCTATCGTAACGACCGCATCGTAGTAAGCGCCTTCCTCAGGCCTGAGCTCTCTGTAGCACTCAGGACGCTTGTGGATCTCATAGTATTTTCTGATCTCATCGTCAGTCGCCCAGATGGATGACAGGCAGGTGGTCTCAGTCGTCATGACATCTATGCCGCTGCGGAAATCATATGGCAGATATTCCAGTCCCGGCCCGGCAAACTCAAGGACTTTGTTCTTGACTTTACCGCCCGCGAAAGTCTCCTTTACGAGGGCGATGGCCACATCGTGAGGGCCGATACCCTTGCGGGGCTTTCCCGTCACATAGCAGAGAACGACCTCCGGAGGTGTGATGTCCCAGGTGTTCTTAAGAAGCTGCTTGACGAGCTCCGGTCCGCCTTCACCGACGCCCATGGTTCCAAGCGCGCCATAGCGTGTATGGCTGTCAGAGCCGAGGATCATGTTGCCGCATGCAGCCAGCTCTTCTCTGGCATATGAATGAATGACGCTCTGATTGGCAGGAACGTAGATGCCGCCGTATTTTTTTGCTGCTGAGAGACCGAAGACATGGTCATCCTCGTTGATGGTACCTCCGACCGCGCAGAGGCTGTTGTGGCAGTTGGTCATAGCATAAGGAAGCGGAAACTCCTTCAGACCGCTGGCTCTTGCTGTCTGAATGATACCGACATATGTGATATCGTGTGAGACGAGAGCATCGAATTTTATATGGAAGATCCCGTCAGCACTCTCCCTGCGGTGAGCATTCAGTATCTGATAAGCGATCGTTCCGTTGCGTCCTGATGCTTTGTCATAATTCTCGGGTGCGGTCTGCGGGGCTCCGCCTGCCCAGACTGTACCCTGGTCTGTATATTTGATCATCGTATTCCTCCCGGTGACAGCTGAAACAGATTCAGCTTTTTTTTCATTACAGATATAGAGTATCATATATTAAGAAGAGATTTCACATTTCCAGAGGAAAAAAACAACGGGATAATAATTGTTATGTATATGACGATTTACAGTACTCCACTCTCAGCGCGCATGCTGGATGAATACAGAAAATTCCTTACATCCTGCGGCCTCCGTGATGAGGAGGATGCGGATCTTATTGCGTGGGGAACAGATGATGATGGCCGCCTGACCGCAAGTGGCGCGCTTGCGGGACATACGGTCAAGCAGCTTGCCGTCGATCCCTCGGCCGAAGGGCAGGGCCTGATGGCCACAGTAATTTCTGCCCTGATCAGTGAAGCCGCCGCAAGGGGGGTGTTCCGCCTGTTTCTGTGCACAAAACCTTCCAACAGGAAGATGTTTGGCTCACTGGGATTCTATGAAGTGGTTGCTACGGAAGATGCAGTACTGATGGAAAACCGCAGCGGCGGAGCCCGGGCTTTTATAGACTCTATCCCAAGATATGAAGGGATACGCGGCGCCGTTGTGTGTAACTGCGACCCGTTCACTCTGGGCCACAGGCATCTGATCGAGTACGCGTCGGCAAACTGCGATTCGCTCTATGTGTTTGCAGTGTCTGAAAGCGGGTCGTTTTTTACGCCGGAAGAGCGGATGAAAATGATCATGGACGGAACGTCGGATATCGCGAACTGTCATGTTTACGCAAGCGACCTGTATCTCATATCCCGCGCGACTTTCCCGGCGTATTTCATCAAGGACAAGGTCCACGCGGAGGAAGTCAAAGCAGACCTGGATATAGAATTCTTCGCGGGACGATTAGCGCCCGCGCTTGGCATCACCAGACGTTTTGCCGGGCAGGAGCCTCAGGATGAAGTTACCGGAGCGTACAATGAACGAATGAAGGAAATACTGCCGCAGCGTGGTATCCGTTTCGAGGAAATACCCAGGCTGACCGATGCAGGCGGCAGTGTAATCAGCGCGGGCAGAGTCCGGGAAATGATAAGAAAAGCAAAGGAACAGACCGGACAGGGCAGAGACCAGATACTCGGCGGGATACGGGAAGTGGTCCCGTTAACTACATATGAAATGATACTGAAACGCATATGAAAGTACAGAAGATCACGCTGGAACAGATGCTTGCCGCGCGTGAAAGACGGGCGAAGATACAGAACACGATGCTGGGCAGAGAGGACGGAACATGTCTTGTCTGCCTGACGCTTAATATTGCGGGAGATATCAAGAGAACTCCTATGACAGGGATGCTGTTTCAGAGAGGCACTGAAGAATTCAGTGCTCTGGAATTCGATGTCATTGACAGCAGGGTGATCTCAGAATCGACCGGAGATGAGGCTTTCTGGCTGCTGCGCGAAAACGCGCAGCAGGTAAAGCAGCAGCTCGAAGCCGTGGAGGAATCCTTTCCGGCTGCCAGACTTTTTGACTTTGACGTGCTGGTGAGAGATACAGCAGGATCTGAAAAGGATCCGGCATGTATCCGTAAGCTGTCAAGAAAGACCGGCAGAAAATGCCTGATCTGCGGCAGACCTGCCGCTGAATGCGCAAGAAGCCGCCGGCATGGACTGGATGCTGTCAGATCAATGACAGGCGGGCTGCTGACGGAATTCTGTGCTGAGACGCTTGCTGAGTATGCTCAGGATTCGCTCCTCGATGAGCTTTACACTACACCCAAGCCGGGACTGGTTGACCTTGCAAACTGCGGGGCGCATTCAGATATGGATGTTCCGCTGTTTGAGAAGAGCGCAGAGAGCCTGAAGCCGTATTTTCTTGACGCGGCCGTGATGGGAATGAACAGCTGCAGCATGAGGGAACTCCGGGAGCGTGGGCTGAGAGCCGAGAAGGAGATGTTTCTTGCTACGGGCGGAGTGAATACCCACAAAGGAATGATCTACTCAATGGGACTGCTGCTTGCGGGCGCCGGCATGGCGCTGAAAGCGGATAGCGGTGTCTGTGAAGAGGAACCACTGGTCGAAATGGCTGTGAGATATGCTGCGGACCTGGCAGGGCAGGATGCGGAGAAACAGATCGCAGAGTCTCTGGCAGAGCCGAAGACCAACGGCGGCAAAGCTCTGAAAGCCTACGGTACCAGAGGAGCTATGGGAGAAGCTGCGGATGGTTTTCCGGGTGCTTTGTACTGTGCATCCCGCCTGCACCAATATATGAAGGAAGGCATTGAAAAGAGAAAGGCCGGCGCGCTGGCATTCTGTGACAGCATGGCAAGGCTTGAAGATACCAATCTGCTGCACCGCGGAGGACTGGACGGACTGGATTTTGCCAGATCGGAAGCTTCCCTCATAGCCGCTGCCGGGGAATATGACGAGAGGATCTCCGGGCTTGAGGCACTTGACGCGGAGATGATACGCAGGAATCTCTCACCGGGAGGAAGCGCGGACATGCTTGCTCTGGCATTTTTCCTCGAGCGCCTTAAGGCGGCGCGTTTTTGACACTCAACGGCGTCGCCGGAAGCAGGACATTTTTTCAGTTCCAAATACTCCGACTCTGTGGCGAAGACTCAGATGAAGTGTTATAATCATAGCTTGTAGCGTATGGATCCGGCTACATAAAACAGCAGAAAAGAGACAGTTCATGCTCCATAATTTTATTATCTGCTTTAATGCAGTGCTTCCTTCAATGATATATCTGCTCATCGGCATTACACTGAGAATGTGCCGTGTGGTAGATGACAGGGATGTAAAGAGATTTACTCATCTGGTATTCGTAGCTCTTTATCCTTTTATCATGTTTGATAATCTGTATGGCAAGAAAATCGGAGAGAATATGGATCTCAGGCTGGCGCTGTATGCGCTCGGATTCACTTTTGCGCAGCTGGCCGTTTCGTGGCTGTTCGTCTGCAGGATCGAGAAGGATAACTATGACAGAGGAGCTATGATACAGGCTCTGTACAGGAGCAATTTCGTTCTTCTGGGATTCCCGATCGCGATCAACCTGTTCGGCAAGGGCAATATAACGCCGGTCGCCATCATAATGATGCTGGTCGTTCCGTTCTACAATGCGTCAGCTGTTGTGGTGTTTGAAACATTCAGAGGCGGCAAGGTCGATATCAAAGATATGCTGAAGAGGATCCTCACCAATCCGATCATAGATGGCGGTATTGCGGCCGGTATCGTGATGTTTCTCGGGATCCATCTTCCGGCTTCGATCGAAAACACGGTATCGACACTTTCGGACTGCTGCTCTCCGATAGCGCTGATCCTTCTAGGAGCAGGTCTTAATCTCAAAGAGTTTGACAGCGACCGGAAGAAAGTCGCGATCTGCACGGTCGGCAAGCTGGTGTTCTTCCCGCTGTTCGGCATAACGGGAGCTGTGCTGCTGGGATACACAGGCGTACCGCTGATCGCTCTGACTCTGATGGCTTCAGCCCCGGTTGCGCTGGCATCCTTTGCCATGGCAAGCTCCATGGGAGGCAACGGAAGGCTTGCGGGGGAGATCGTTGTAACATCGACTCTGGCATCCTGCGTGACAATACCGATCTGGCTGTTCATACTGAAAACCATGGGTCTGTTCTGATATCAGAGACAGACCTGACCGATACGTTCAGGACAAAAGTAAGAGGGATAAGTAATTGGATTTTGAACTGGTAATCAGAAGTATTCTGTTGGGAGTGGGTCTTGCGATGGACGCATTCTCAGTCTCGCTGGCTGACGGCCTGAGCGAGAAAAAACTGAATGCGGGCAGGGTGCTGACAATAGCGGGCACTTTTGCCGGCTTCCAGTTTCTGATGCCTCTGACAGGCTGGGTCCTGGTGCACACCGCAGAGGAGAAGTTTACGGTGCTGGAAAAATTCATACCGTGGATCGCGCTTCTGCTCCTCCTGTACATCGGCGGCAAGATGCTCATTGAGGGTATCCGCGAAAACAGAGAGCGCAGGGATGATGCTGCCTCTGACGATCGCGGCAGCGGTCAGTCCGGACATCTGTCTGTCTGGGAACTGATAGTTCAGGGTATCGCCACATCGATAGATGCTCTGTCCGTGGGGTTTACTATCGCATCGTATGCCGCGTTTACCGCCATTACATCCTCATTGATCATTGGTGTCGTCACGCTCTTCATATGTATCGCGGGACTGATCCTCGGCAGGCAGATAGGCACACGCATAGCAGGCAAGGCCTCGGTACTGGGCGGCGTGATACTCATTGCGATCGGAATAGAGATATGGGTCAAGGGCGTATTCTTTTAGAAAGATGCTTCTGACTGTAAATATATTGGAACTATTTAATTAGTGAAAAAGCTTATCAGTGTATTAACTATATTATTATTGCTGACTGTGTCTATGTCTGCCGGCGCGTATGCTCTTGGCGGACTGGATGATTATGTTGCGCTCGATCTGATTGGCAGCGAAGCACAGGAGGTCCCATCTGACAGCGCGGCAGCGGAAACCCCGCCGGAGCCGCTTGCGGAAGCGGATGAGTTCCATTTTGCGGAAGCTCTCGCGCAGGAATACAAGCCGCTGGAAGGGACTTTCGTCCTCGGAGAAGGCTGCCGTTTTTATATTGTGACGGAAGAGGCTGACGGGGAGCAGGAGGACTCTGCTGCAGAAGACCTCGTCAAAACGGTGCAGCTTGCGGATTCGCAGCTTGCGGCATACGGGATCCCTTCAGCAGAACCGCTCCCTGTCGTTTACGGAGAGAAAGATCTCGCCGGAAAGGGGGACATCGTTGTAAGTCTTGTCAGCATGGACGATTTCCATCCGGGCATAGAGACTGCGGATATCAATCAGACGTACAGAATGGATATCGACAGCGGCATGGTCATGATCGAGGCATGCAGTACAGACGGCATCTGGTATGGACTGACCGAACTGCTGGAACTGGCAAGAGAAAAACAGCGAAAAGCGGGGGGAGAAGGTCCGGTGGTGCTGGACGGTCTCAGGATCTGCGACGGTCCGGATCTGCCGGAAAGAGCCCTGATGCTTGACTGCGGGCGCAAGTATTTCAGCAAAGAGTGGATAGAAAACCTGATCCGCAGGGCTTCGCTGCAGAGATACAACGCGATCATACTGCATTTTGCCGAAGCGGAAGGGATCAGGCTTGATTCGAGGGAATTCCCGTGGGTGACGGAGAACATAGACTCGCTGAGCATTGATGAGATGACAGACATCGTTCATCTGGCCGGACAGTATCATATGGAGGTCATTCCTTCCTTCGATACGCCGGGACACAACACATTCATGGTCGAGAGATATGCCGCGTATGTGGCTGAGCACCCGGACTACAGTTTTACATATGACGGGAAGACATATGACAGGAGCACAAAAGGCTTTGCCTCGATAGCCAATCACTACTCTCACGGCGGAGAGACGGAAAAGGCAGACTACATCGGGATCGATCTGACGAAAGAGCACGCAGTCGCTTTCACCAATGCCCTGATAGACAGCTATGCTGATTATTTCAAAGAGCTCGGCTGCACTAAGATGGATATCGGAAGTGATGAGCTGCTGGGATGGTATACTTTCGAGCTGGACGGCGAGCATTTCAATTATGACAACCGGTGGGCCGCTCTGGAGCACTGGGACAAGTACGCCCGCAAGACGCTCGGAATAAAAGGCGGCAGCGCGAGCGATGTGCTGATCACCTATATCAACAGCCTGGCAGACAGACTGGAGAGCAAGGGTTATACCTGCAGGGTGTTCAACGATGAAATAGACATCAATAAGGATCAGCATGTTGAGCTGAAAGAATCAATAGATGTGACATACTGGTTCGATGCGGACAATACTGCCGGACATTTTGCCGACAAAGGCCATATCGTACACAACTTCATGGAGTCCTGGTGCTTCTATGTCCTGCGAAAAGACAAGGGCAGGGATATCATGAAAGGCAAGTACAGAACGGTGAACGGAAGGAATATTTTCGAGAGCTGGGATCCCCGCTCATTCGCGAGAAAGACAGGAGCAAAGATGACTGTACCGGCGGACAAACTGGGTGGAGGGTACTTTGCGATCTGGTGCGACCATCCGGATTATAAAGATGCCGCCAC
Organism: Anaerovoracaceae bacterium; assembly: GCA_045113935.1. Lineage (GTDB taxonomy): Bacteria > Bacillota > Clostridia > Peptostreptococcales > Anaerovoracaceae > Crickella. The sequence goes on along the minus strand of JBGUJM010000028.1, from coordinate 91,978 downwards.
TGTATGGAGCGAGACAGAACTCAAAACCTGGGCAAATGCGTCAAGAATGTGGAATGCAGAGGTCAATTCATCATCCTCGGGTATATATGCACCTGTCAGCTACGATACTATGAAAGTCTGGGCTCTCGGCATGCAGGGATTCCCGGGATATGCCGGAGATCCGGAGCAGCAGGCCGTACTTTCCGGAGTTCCCGAGCCGGTAGAAGGCTCAACATGGTGGGATCGGCTAAAACGACAAATTCCGTTCTCATAAGTATCACGATATCTACATATTTGTACTGTAATATTTAGGTGTAACAGAGATAACCTCTGAAACCTCCATATAAAATTTCCATATAATACCTTAGACAGAAATACGAGCGGTGAAGCAGGTCACCGCTCGTGTTTTGTTTATGGAGCCTGACCGGCTGCTGATTTGTGAATTGCCGGGCAGGATATGATACAATGGCTGCAGCAGATCATACGGCGCTGCCGGTAAAAGGAGAATCAAAATGGATCATGATCACAATCTGTCCTGCGTGGACTGCGGGATACTTAACTGCCAGACAAGAGACAAGTATTATCCGGATTTCTGCCTGACAGAGGAACTGTCAGCGGAAACGATCGAAAAAGTCCGCAAGCTGTACGAGGATGAAGAGAATAAGAAGGTGTCTGTGATATCCGCAGAGATCGAGAATGAATTCTATCTGAAATATACAAGGGTTGAAGAACTGATGGAGTTCGCCGGAAGGATGGGGTACACAAAAATCGGTATAGCGACCTGCGTCGGACTGATAGAGGAGAGCAGGATCCTGGCAAGGCTTCTCCGGAACAAAGGCTTCGAGGTATACGGCGCTGTATGCAAGATAGGTTCTTTTGACAAGACGTCGGTCGGGGTGCCGGAAGAGTGCATCACGAACACCGGGGCTGTCATGTGCAACCCGATCATGCAGGCTGAAGTGCTGAATGATCACGGGACGGATCTCAATGTCGTCATGGGCCTGTGCGTAGGTCATGACAGTCTGTTCTACAAGTATTCGAAAGCTCTTGTCACAACGCTGGTAGCCAAAGACAGGGTGCTTGCGCACAATCCTGCCGGAGCCCTGTATCAGGCAGACAAGTATTACAGGAAAAAACTCGGATGATAAATGTGCCGCAGAAACCGGCTGCGATCACGTTTTACTGATACATTTTTCCAAAAGAAAAAAAGAAAGCGGTTCAGGTATCATTGCTGATATCTGAACCGCTTTGGCTCTGTACTATTCTGTCCGCAGCGCGACGACCGGATCCTTGCGGGCTGCCATACCTGAAGGTATCAGGCCTGCTATGAATGTGAGGAAGATACTGATCAGTATCAGTATCACCCCGCCGGCTGCAGGCAGAATAGCCTTAAGCGCGGAGATCTTGGTAAGGCTGATCAGTATATGATTGATAGGAATCAGCAGCACAAGACTCGCGGCAATTCCTATCACTCCGGCGCACAGACCGACGATGATCGTTTCCGCGTTGAATATCCTGGAGATATCCTTCTTGGAAGCGCCGATCGCCCTGAGTATGCCGATTTCCTTGGTGCGCTCGAGTACGGATATGTATGTGATGACGCCTATCATGATCGATGATACGATCAGCGAGATAGCTACGAACGCGATCAGCACATAACTGACAGCATTCGTGATGGTCTTGACTGACTTGATCATAACACCGGTTATATCCGTGTAGCTGATGACCATATCGTCATCGCCATTGTCCTGCATTTCCTTGTTGTAGTCATCTATGTACTTGAGGAAATTTTCCTTGGACTCGAAGTCCTTGAGGTAGAAGGACATAGAGAACGGATTGTTCACATCGGCATATCCGAGCTTCCTTAGATTCCTGTCATAGCTGGATTCCTCTCCGCCTGAGATATATGAGGTTATGAGCCTTGTGATCTCATCTTCAGACATCTTCATCTGGAAGGCATCGGCAATCATCGAAGGGTCAACATTGAACTGGCTGCCGACGGCTGCGGCGACCTTTCCGAGGGAAGGGTATACCTCCTGCGCCATCTGGTACATCTCAATACCTTCAGCATACTGTTTGATGCCTTTCTGCACTTCATTGTTGGACACATAAGGATCGACCGTCTGAGCGAGCGCGTTGCTGAGGATCTCAGCAGGATCGACTTTCTGCTGCTCCATCTGCTGCTGTATCTCCTTATCTACGGTCTCCTCTATAGTGCTGTTTGTCTGGCTGATAAGCTCATTGAGCTGCGGAACCATTTCTTCAGGAATACTGTACTTTGAGATCATCTCTTCAGATATGCTTCCTGCCTGCAGGGCGGCAAAAATATCTTCTTCTGTGATCCCGACTCCCGGAGGGAGATTTTTGACCAGTTCTTTCGCTGCTTCCTTCTGTGCTGCTTCCACGGCTGTCTGCCTGGCTGCGGCGATGGCATCAGGATCTGCAGCTGCTGTAGCCGCGGCCAATCCCTTCTCTATCTGCTCTCCTGCAGCCTTGAGAACTTCTCCGTACCCTTTCAGAAGAGGGTTCACGATCTGCGCATGCTTTCCTGTGTCAAGGTTCTCGCCGAGAGCCTTGGTGACCAGAGCATCATCGAGTTTGAAGTGTTCAGGATCCGCCTTGTACTGCTCCAGGATATAATCGATCATTCCGTTGCAGCCCTTCTTCAGCGCGGAATTCACATCTTCTTCGATCTTCTCAGCCGAATCAGCATCCGTGAGGGACTTGAGCTCTTTGTTGCCTATATCCCGGATGCTCTTCTCCAGCGCCTTCTGGTTGATGTTGCCGCCGAAGGCTTTCTTCAGCTTGTCTTCATCGACGCTGACCATGTCCTCGAACCCAAGGCCGTCACCTGTATTATTGTGGATATCATCGAATGACTTTCCGGAGAAAACATCCCTGGTCTTATCCGCGCGCTGTATCCGTACGATCTCGGACTCAGCCGCGTAGTTGATCATATGCTGGGTGAGGGAAGGAAGATAACCTATCCCGGAATTCATAGCGTTGGCCGCGCTGGCTTCTTTGGCGCAGACGATACCGGTTATGCGGAGTTTCTCAGAGTTTTTGATGAGATCTTCCATATACGCATCGTCGCCGGTCATGTCCTCCCAGACATCGTAAGTGGAATTCCTTTTATAAGTGTCGCTGGCGTGGATCAGAGCGAATTCTTTGCCGATAAAATCATCATAGGTCCATTCAAGCTTATCGTTATTGTTCTCGACCTCTTTGCCGTTCATGACATCGTTGATCATGTCCTTGAGTTCCTGAGGATCTCTGAGACCGAGAGTATATACGATGTAGTCATTGAGCTGATCTTCGCTGTCCAGTACGAGAAGAAGCTCGTTGTACTTCTCAGGCCATTTCCCGGCGAGCACTTTGTATTGGGATTTGAGCAGTTTCTCATTGTCCATCATCTGGAAGAAAACGTCAGTGTTCATCATCGAGAAATTGGACTGCTGGAATCCGCTCATGTATGACTGCATGATCGACCCCGGGCTTACCCTGAGCGGGCCGTATTTCATATCCGTGGAATAGATGTTGACAGACAATCCGTAGGAAAACTCATATGAATTGAACCAGTCCCCGATGGTATCCATGTCTGCTTCCAGCCTCTTTTTGAAAGAGGCAAGATCGTTGCTGCCTACACTGGCAAGAAGATCAGTCATGATCTGCTGTTCATGGATCTTGTCTCCGGACGTCCCGGTCTCTGTGTCCTGCGCGTTGGCAGCGAAAGCTGTGATCATGGAGGTCATATCGGCTGTTTCTGACTGTATCGTAAGCGGATATGACGAAAGAGTATCTTCTTCGAGTTTATCTATATATGTCTGGAATCCATTAGACACGGACAGGATCAGAGCTATTCCGATGATACCTATGCTGCCGGCAAATGCTGTGAGCAAAGTTCTTGCCTTTTTGGTCATGAGGTTGTTCATGGAGAGCTGAAGAGCGGTGCGCATGGACATGGATTTGTTGCGGCGTCTTCTGGCACGTCGGTCATTTTTCTGCGCAGGGGCCGGTGTTTCACCTGCAGCCGCATTCGCTCCGGAAGCGTCTGCAATCACTGCGGCATTCGCGCCGGCTTCAGCGGCACTGTCAGCATCGGCAAAAGGCTCGATCCCTACAGCCAGCGGAACAACGCCGGCTTCAGGCATGAGTTCTGTAGGTTCGTTCTCCGGCACGAACGGCATAGTATCGCTGATGACCTGCCCGTCTGAAAGTCTGACTATTCTTGTCGAATATTCTTCAGCGAGATCAGGATTGTGTGTGACCATAATAACCAGCTTGGTCGCGGAGATCTCCTTGAGGATCGACATGATCTGGACGCTTGTCTCAGAATCAAGAGCGCCCGTCGGCTCATCGGCCAGGATGATATCCGGGTCATTGATGAGCGCTCTCGCGATCGCGACACGCTGCACCTGACCTCCGGACATCTGCGCAGGCTTCTTGGTGATCTGATCTTCGAGCCCCACCTGCTCGAGCGCGGCGATTGCTCTCTGCCGCCTCTCGCCCGCGGATACTCCTGAAAGCGTCAGTGCGAGCTCAACATTGGCCAGGACGGTCTGGTGAGATATAAGGTTGTAGCTCTGGAATACGAAACCTATAGTGTCATTTCTGTAGGCATCCCAGTCGGCGTCCTTGTATTCCTTGGTGCTGATGCCGTCTATGACAAGATCACCGTCTGTATACTGGTCGAGGCCGCCGAGAATGTTGAGCATTGTCGTTTTACCGCAGCCGGAAGGACCCAGGATGGAGACGAATTCGCTCTCACGGAAAGCGAGGTCCACGCCCCTCAGAGCATGCACCACCTCAGCGCCCGTTCTGTATTCCTTTGAAATGTTCTTAAGTTCAAGCATCCGTCTGTTCCTGCTCCGTCTGCTGATGGTATGCAACAGAAAAATTATACAATAATTGGCAAATTAAATCCCTAAACAAGTGGTAATTCATTTATGAAAAATGTGTGAATCCTGTGACAGCCATGCTTCAAGAATCCCGGCAAGGCTCTCAAGGCCGTCACGGTCTTCTTCAGTGAATCTGTTTTTCAGCGGACTGTCGATATCGAGGACGCCATAGATCTCTCCGCGGACGCGGAGCGGAATGACGATCTCGGAATTGCTTGCTGAGTCACATGCGATGTGTCCCGGGAAAGCATGCACATCAGGCACCAGCTGTGTCCTGTTTTCAGACACTGCAGTACCGCATACACCCTTGCCGGGTTCTATCCGGACACAGGCAGGTCTGCCCTGAAAAGGGCCCAGTTCAAGATGCCCGCCGCGCATGATATAGAATCCTGCCCAGTTGATGTCATCCAGACATTCCCGGATGAGAGCGGACGCGTTGGCCAGGACTGTTATATCCCACTCAGTATCGCTGATAAGCGCTTCAAGCTGTTTTGCCATCAGGCAGTAATCAGTCATGATGATCCTCCGGTCGACTTTGTTCAGTAAGATTAAGTCAATTATATTTATCCTCAGCAACTGATACAAGAAGCCTGCGTAATGAGAATATCAGGTGGTTTTTCCACGGTTTAATTGGTATCATATATGAAGTAAGAACAGACAAAAGAGGATGGCAGTTATGAGAACCAAAATACACAGACCGAGACTTCTGCTGATTCTGGTGGTTTCATCCATGATCCTTGCGCTTTCCGCAGGTGCCGCTTTTGCTGCTTCCACTTCAGCAGGCACATGCAGCCTTGCTGCTCTCAGAAAGCCAGCAGTGAAAAAGGCATCCCTGACATTGCTCCGGAAGGGTGGCTCAGCTTTTGATTTCAGGACAGAAGCCGGCCAGAAATTATATCAATACGATACGCTTCAGGGTGCGTGCGCGAACGGTGGTTATGCGTATCTGACTCTGTTTAACAGGGTCGTGAACAAATGCAAGATCGTTAAGGTGAAACTGGATACACTCACTGTTGTAAAAGTTTCCGGACCTCTGCCGGTCTATCATGCCAACAATCTGACATTCAATACGAAGAAGAAAATGCTTGTTGCCACCTGCTGTCAGGTGAAAGGGAACAGAGCAGTCTTCATCGATCCGGACAAACTTAAAGTCATCTCATATAAAGACATAAAACTCACGAGGAAAGTCAAAAATCTTCCGAAATCTGTAAGACGCAAATACAAAGGCTTTACAGCGATAGCCTATAACGAAAAACGCAACTGCTATGTGGGGAGACTGCGTAACAATAACAATGTCATCATTTTTGACGGCAATCTGAATCCGGTCAGATATGTGAAACTATCCGGAAAGAAGACATACCTTCTGAATCAGGGAATGGAGAGCGTCGGTGATTATATCTATGATGTAAGAAGCTTCAAAGGCAAGCATAAATACAGCATGGTGACCATACACACTATGGGAGGGAGATATGTCGGACAGATGAAATTCGCTTACGGACCGTCGCCGGGCAATGAGCTGCAATGCATATTCCATAACGGCAAACAGTTCTACGCGGGATTTTACTATACAACCAGCCAGAAGAATGATACCAGGAAGAATCATGTAAAAAGGACCAACCGGCTGTATCTGCTGAACAATCTCAGGTAACCTTATATACTGGATTTTGAGCATACATGATGATACAATCATCAAAGCGCGCGGCCGCGGAGCCTGCAGACGCTGTCAAATATAAAATAAGGAAGAAATAATAAATGACCAATAACTGGATATTAAATGAAGAAGGAAAAATCACTTTCCCTATACCTGAAGGTGTCAGGACGCCATGGTTCAGGAGCACTGGAGACCTTCCTCATACATGCGAGTATTTCAACGGAACGATGTATGAGAAGGTAGAGGAGACTGCTAAGAAGCATCCTCTCAATATCGCGCTTGATTTCATGGGCAAGCATATCACATATAAGTATATGATCGATCAGATCAATCTGTGCGCCAAGTCCCTGAGGATACTCGGTATCCGCGAGAATGACAAAGTCACCATCGCCATGCCGAACTGTCCGCAGGCGATCTACATGCTGTACGCGACCAACCTGGTCGGCGCGGTGGCAAACATGATCCATCCGCTTTCCGCGGAGAAGGAAATAGAAAACTACCTGAATATGTCAGGAAGCGTCATGGTCGTTACTCTGGACCAGTTTTATCACAAGATCGAAGCGATCAGGCAAAATACCAAAGTCCAGAATGTCATCATCGCGCGCATCAGGGATGAACTGACCAGACCGATCAGAGTCGGCTACATGCTTACAGAAGGACGCAAAATACAGAAGATCCCTAAGGAAGCGCCTGTATTCCAGTGGCCTGATTTCATGCAGCTCGGAAGACATTGCGGCTATGAGTACAGGGTCAGAAGGAATCCTGACGACGCGGCGGCTATCCTGTATTCCGGCGGAACAACAGGGACTACCAAAGGTATCGTACTGACCAACCTCAATTTCAACGCGCTTGCTACACAGGTGATTGCGGCTAACCCGATATTCCGTACCGGCGACAAGATGCTCGCGGCTATGCCGCTGTTCCACGGATTCGGTCTCGGAGTCTGCATCCATACGATGCTTGCAGGCGGAGGCAGATGTGTTCTCGTCCCGAGATTCACACCGAAGAGCTATGCCAAGCTTATCACCAAGTACAGATGCAATTTCATAGCGGGAGTTCCTACGCTGTATGAGGCGCTTCTGAGACTCCCGTCGATGCACGGAGCCGATCTCTCCTGCCTCAAGGGTGTATTCTCAGGAGGTGATTCACTGTCCGTTGAGCTCAAGAAGAAATTCGATAATTTCCTCTATGACCATAAGGGCAAGATCCAGGTCAGAGAGGGTTACGGAACGACAGAATGCGTTACGGCATCGTGCCTGACCCCACCTCAGATGCATAAGGAGGGCAGTATCGGTATACCGTTCCCGGATACTTATTACAAAATTGTCAGGCCGGGCACTGACGAGGAACTGCCGTATGGTGAGGAAGGCGAGATCCTCCTCGCGGGACCTTCCGTTATGGCCGGGTACCTCGACATGCCGGAAGAGACTGCGGAGACAATAAGAGAACATGCCGACGGTCTCAGATGGGTATATACCGGCGACCTCGGAACCATGGATGATGAAGGATTCATCTATTTCCGCGGAAGAGCCAAGAGGATGATCATTTCATCCGGATACAACATCTATCCTGCGCAGCTTGAGAATATTTTCGACGCGCATGACAAGGTCCACATGAGCTGCGCGATAGGAGTGCCTGACAGCTATAAGATGCAGAAGGTCAAAATGTTCGTAATGCCGGTCGGCGGTGTTCCGGCGACCGATGAAGATAAGGAGGCACTCAAGCAGGAACTCATGGCATATGCTAAGAAGCATATCGCAAAATACGCTATGCCTTATGATATAGAGTTCCGCCCTGAACTGCCTAAAACTCTTGTCGGCAAGGTCGCTTACCGCGTCCTCGAAGAAGAGGAAGAAGCAAAGCGCAAAGCTGCATCAGAGACAGAAGAAGCATGATACCAGAAAGGCACCGGAACGCATCCCGGTGCCTTTTTCAGCACAGTGACGGAAAGGAAGACGCAATGGAAAGACAGGACAGGGATCTTGCATGGATGCTGCAGTTTGACAATATCGCCTGGTATGAAGACGGAAAAGTCAGGATACTCGACCGGCGCATATATCCGATCGAGGTAAAATTCGTGGAATGCAAAGACCACCGCGAGGTAGCTGAGGCTATTCATGAAATGGTGACTCAGAGCGCGGGACCGTATGTGGCTGCTGCTATGGGCATGGCGCTTGCCGCGTATGAGTGCAGGGGCAGATCGGAGGCGGAGCAGATTGAGTATCTTGAGAAAGCGGCAGATACGATCTCACATGCGAGGCCGACTACATCCAAGCGCATGGAGCTTATTACAGAATCCTGCATTGACGCGGCAAAAACCGCTTTTGCAGCCGGCACAGATGACGCGTCGGCTGCTGTGAAGGAGCATGCGATAGAGCAGAACAATACCCGTTATGCCCGCATAGGAGAGACCGGAAAATATCTCGCGTCGCTTTTCCCTGAACATGGCGCTGTTATGACACAGTGCTTTGCCGAGACCATCGTCGGTATGATGCTGAGGGAAGCCCGCAGGCAGGGCAAGGATGTGAGGTTCTTCTGCCCTGAGACAAGGCCGTATTTCCAGGGGTCGAGACTGACGGCATCGGTCATCTATGACATGGGATTCGATGTTACCGTAATTACGGACAATATGCCGGCATTCGTGATGAAAAACGAGGGAATAGATCTCTTCACATCAGCTGCGGATGTTATCTGCGGAGACGGTCACGTGGTCAACAAGGTAGGAACTTACCAGATAGCCATCGCGGCCCGGCATCACGGCATACCATATTATGTATCCGGCGCGCCGGACAGAGGCCACTCTACGGTCGATACGGTCAGGATCGAGATGAGAGATCCGTCATTCGTTCTGCAGGCGATGGGTACTCCGACAGCCAACCAGAATGTAAAAGGATACTATCCGGCCTTCGATATCACACCGCCGGAACTTGTTGCGGGAGTTGTCACAGACCAGGGAATCTTCTCGCCATACAAACTGAATGAGTATGTCCCGGGCCCGGAAGGTCTGCTGGTGTAAGTATTTCTGCAGGCCGCTATGGTATAATAAAAATGGTCTCATTGATCATAAGGCTCCGCCGCGGGGGCGGGACCGTATTTTTAGCTCATGGCCGCCGGGACGGCCGGTTATTGAAAGGGGATGAGGTCTTTGGAATATAAAATGAAACTGACTGACGAGCAGCGGGCCATCCTTGAAGGCTCAAAGGGGGAGACACTCGCTAAAGTCATGGAATCGCTGGTGAGATACGGCGAGCTTTTCGGCGCGACAGAGATGGTGCCTATAAGCAGCAAGTACAACCACCTTGTAACATCATTCGGACTCAAGGCACTGGGGCCTGTCTATGATCTGATGGACAAGCTTCTCGAGGCAGGAGCCCCTTCGGGGCAGAAGTTTACGGTAGACCCGAAGCCTCTGGACAAAAACGTTCCGAGCAATCCGGCTCAGGATCTTGTGTTCAAAATGTTCATGTACAGCCGGCAGAACGACTATGAAGAGCAGCTTCGCAAGCTCGGACTGCTTTCCGACAATGCGTTCACATGCACATGCTACATGGATGAGGTCGGCAACAAGCCGGGCTACGGTGAGATCCTCAGCTGGTCTGAGTCATCTGCCGTAGTCTATGCCAACTCAGTGCTCGGGGCCAGATGCAACCGCAACTCGGGTATCATTGATCTGATGGGCTCTGTCATAGGCTATGTGCCGAAATTCGGGCTTCTGACTGACGAGGGACGCAAGGCGGACTGGATCGTAGAAGTCAGAACGACTAAGAAGCCGGAGGCGCAGCTTCTCGGTTCCGCGATCGGCATGAAGGTAATGGAGGATGTTCCTTATGTAAAAGGGCTTGATCAGTGGCTCGGCACAGAGCTAGATGATGAGGCATGCACATACCTCAAGGACTTCGGAGCTGCCACAGCATCCAATGGCGCGGTAGGTCTGTATCATATCGACAAGCTTACTCCTGAAGCGGTCAGGGAAGGCGAGAAACTGATCAGGCCGGACGCTGAGGTATATGTGATCGATGACGCAGAACTTGAGAGAGTCTACAGAGAATATCCTGTGATATGGAAAAACAAGAACGCGCATCCTAAACTTTGTTTCATGGGATGCCCGCATATGAGCCTGCAGCAGCTCAAGGACTGGACGGACAAGGTAGAAGCAGGACTGGCGAAGAACGGCGCGGAAAAGGTATCCGTTCCTACAGTATTTACAGCTGCGCCTGATGTTCTCGAAGCTTTTGCCCGCACACCTTATGCTGCAAGACTTGAGAAGACAGGAGTGATCACTTCATATATCTGCCCGTTGATGTACATGAACAATCCGCTCAGCGAGAAGATGCCGGTCATCACTTCCAGCAACAAGCTCAGGACCTATACATCCGCGCGGTACTATACAGATGACGAGATCCTCGAGCAGATCACGGCACCGGCAGATAACGATGGAAAGGATGTCAAGGCGAGGGCGAGGATCGCAGCGAAGAAGGCGGCATTGCTGCCGGCCAGACTTGTGGAGAAGAAACTGAAACAGCCGAGATCAGGCAGCAATCCGATGTTCAGGCGGAAAGGAGGTAAGTAAAATGAAGTCTTTCAAAGGACGGGTAGTTGTACCGGGAAGAATGGAAGCGGAAGCTCTTGTATCACGTCAGGGGCTCAATACACTTGCCTCATTCCAGAAAGCATTGCAGTTCGGGGACAAAGAGGCTACCTGCGGTGATCAGAACAACTCTGATCTGTACGGAAAGAAGATGGCGGGCAAAGCTCTGTGTCTCCCTCAGACCATAGGCTCCACGACCGGCGGACTGGTGCTGTACTGCGCATGCTCCATGGGACGTCAGCCGGCCTGCATGCTTTTCTCCAGACCGATCGATTCTCTGGCAGCTGCCGGAACGGTGCTGGCGGATGTGTGGCTTGAAGATGTGAAGATGCCTGTCGTCGACTCACTCGGGGACGAGTTTCTGGAATATGTACAGGATGGAATGAAGATCGTTATAGAAGATGACGGGAACGTCCTTGCCGGATAATTCAGGCAGGACGATCAGGGGTATTGAATGGATTTTGACAAGAGATTCAAAATGAATGAAAGGAAGGGTGAATTCCTCGTAGGGCTTGCTCTCGCGCTGAGGGCAAGCTCTCTTCTCTTCGGCAAGATCGCGATGCGGAGCATGGGACCGTTTCTTACGATAGGTCTCAGATTTACCATCGCGTTCGTTATTATTGCGCTGATCTTCAGGAAGAGTCTCGGCAAGGCCGACCTTAAGACACTCTGGCACTGTGCTCTTATAGGGGTCTTTTTCTTTCTTGCCATGGTGTTCGAACTTTACGGGCTTCAGACGACACCGTCATCGGTATCGGCATTTCTGGAAGGTTCTGTCGTAGTGATGGTGCCCGCCATCACCTGCATACTGCAGAGAAAACTTCCTGACAGGATGACTGTGATCTCAGCCGTCACCGCACTTGCCGGCGTCGGGCTTCTGACACTCAAAGGAGACCATCTGGGATTCACCACCGGCGAGCTGCTGGTTCTGGGCGGTACATTCTGGTACTCGGTCTCAGTGCTTGTCACTGACAAAGCTGCCAAGAATGATGACGTCATGGCGGTCGCGGTCTATCAGCTCCTGTTCATCGCGGTCTTCGCTTATATCGGAGCATTTATATTTGAAGAGATCCGGCTGCCTCAGACCGGGCAGGAGTGGGGCGCTATTCTGGCACTCGCGATAATATGCAGCTGCGTGGGCTTTACGATACAGCCTTTCGGTCAGAAATACACGACGCCGGAACGCGCCGGAATACTCGCTGTGTTCAATCCTCTTACGGCAGCCGTACTTGGGGTGGTATTCCTTCATGAGACGCTGACGGCAAGTATGCTGACCGGAGCAGCCCTCATACTGGCGGCGATACTCGCCCCGGCATGGATACAGGACAGAAGGAGCCGTAAGAACGCTGAGGGGGATCAATGCGAGTGAAATTAAGCAGAAAACGGATCGTCACAGCGTATACCTGCCGCGCGGCAGGTTTTTTGCTGAATAATTGTAAAGGAAACTTTACTGAAGCCTTTTATAGTGTTATATTCCACAATGTACCATTACAATTATATATGTAAAGAAGACTTTACACAGAGTTAAACAGAATTACAAACGGAAAGAGGCGCAGCAATATGACAAAAGTCGATATTTTTTCAGGATTCCTCGGAGCAGGAAAGACAACACTTATCAAGAAACTGATCGCAGAGGGGTATGAGAACAAGAACATCGTACTGATCGAGAATGAGTTCGGTGAGATTGGTGTAGATACCGGGTTCCTGAGAGAGACAGGTGTCAGAATCAACGAAATGGTAGCGGGATGCATCTGCTGTACTCTGGTAGGAGATTTCGGCAAAGCTCTCAATCAGGTCATCGAGCAGTATGATCCGGACAGGATCCTGATCGAACCATCCGGAGTCGGCAAGCTGTCAGATGTAATCATCGCGGTACAGGATCTTCAGAATGACAAGATCGTACTCAACGGGTTCACTACAGTAGTTGATGCCAAGAGATTCAATATATATATGGATAACTTCGGCGAGTTCTATCAGAACCAGGTAGAGCATGCAAGTTCCATTTTCCTCTCACATCAGCAGGGACTCAGCAGCGAGGAGATCGACGAAGTCGTGAAGGCTATAAGAGCACTCAACGCGGATGCCGCGATCGTCACTACCGACTGGGATCAGCTCAGCGGAGCGAAGATCCTTGAGGTCATGGAGTCGAAGAAAACTCTCAGTGCTGAGCTTGACAAGCTGAGGGCAGAGGCATATGAGGAGCTCGAGGCTCATGAACACGAACATGAGCATCATCACCATCATGATGACGATGACGACGACGAACACGAACATGAACATCACCATCATCACCACCATCATGACGATGACGACGATGACGATGACGAGCATGAACATCACCATCACCACCACGATGACGACGATGACGACGACGACGAACACGAACACCATCATCACCATCATCATCACCACCATCATCATCACGGACACGATGCCGATGAAGTGTTCGATGAGGTCGGCACACAGACAAGCAACAAGTATTCCAGAGCTGAGCTTGAGGAGATCGTTGACAGCCTTGATGAGTGCGGAGAGGTCCTCAGAGCTAAAGGCATCGTAGAAAATATTGAAGGCGGATGGCTCGAATTCGACTACGTACCAGGCGAAGGAGAGATCAGAGAGACAGAGGCAGAGGCTACGGGAATGATAGTGGTCATCGGTACAGGCCTCAAGAAGGAAAAGATCAATAAGCTGTTCAGACTTGCGTAGAAACAGACAGCTGAGGATTCAGACAGTACAATGAACGACAAACCAGTATATCTTTTTACCGGATTCCTCGGATCGGGTAAGACAACATTTATAAAGGAAACTCTGGAGAACCATGAGTTCGGTGATGACGGAAGAACTCTCCTCCTCATATGCGAGAGAGGTGAGACAGCGTATGAACCTGAGAAGTTCGTAGGCCCGGGGGTCAGAGTCGAACAGATCAGGTCACAGGAGGAGCTCAACGAAGCCAACCTGAGGATGATCTCAGCCAAAGGCGCTTACGACAGAGTAGTTGTAGAGTACAATGGCATGTGGGAGAATCAGAAACTCTTCCAGGCGATGCCGAGGAACTGGCTCATCCAGCAGGAGATGGCACTGTTCGACGCGACGACCTTCATGATGTACAACCAGAATATGCGCCAGCTGTGCTTCAACAAGATGCAGACAGCTGATATGGTCGTATTCAACAGATGCGAGAAGGGTTTTGACAAAATGCCTTTCCACAAGGAGGCCAGAATAGCCAACAGACGCAGCCTCATCGTATATGAATACGGTCCGGATGATATAGAGCCGGATGACATACAGGATCCGCTGCCATACGATATGAGCCAGTCCCAGATCAGGATAGAGGATGACTGGTACGCGGAATGGTACAGAGATATCAATGAAAACGAGGATGACTATGACGGCAAGACTTTTATCATCAAAGGCCGCGTGGCACTCTCGGACGAACTCCCGCAGGGTCAGCTGGCATTCGGAAGACATGTAATGACATGCTGTGAAGCAGATATCCAGTTTGCCGGGCTCCTGGCATACTACTCAGGGAAAGAGACTCTCAATGTAGGCGACTGGATCGAGATCACAGCCAAGGTCAGAGTGGAATACGCTGAAGCCTACAGGGAGAAGGGACCGGTGCTCTACATAAGAAAACTCGAGAGATGTGAGCCGTGCAATCCGGAAGTAGCGACCTTCTGATCAGCCGCATCGGCAGAGCACAAAACATGAAAAGTCTAAGGTTAAGGGAAACAGATGGAGAAGAGAGGATACGTTATGAGTACTAGAAAGAAGCTTTCGAAGGCGGCAGCACATTTGATGGTATTCGTGCTGACACTGAGCCTCATTGCAGGACTTACAGGTCTGGACAATGAAGCGTTTGCTGCATCAAGCTCAAAATCCCCGTTTGCCAACACCAGGTCGTCATACACGCATAACGGCAGATTTGACGGCAACCTGATAGTACACGGAGTGGACGTATCCTACTATCAGTCCGTCAGAAGCGACTGGAATGCCGCAAAGAAGAACAAGTGCGACTATGCGATCATGAGAGTGTCCTACACAACATACAGATCATGGAGTCTGAACATTGACAGCAAATTCGCTACACATTACAAAAAGGCCAAGGCTGCCGGTGTGATGAAGGGCGTGTATGTTTTCTCTCAGGCCAGGAACGCGTCCGAGGCAAGAAAGGAAGCACAGTACGCAGTCAACAGGCTCAAAGCACTCGGGATCGGACCTAAAGATCTCGAACTGCCGATATACATGGACTATGAATTCGCGGGATCATCAAAAGGCAGGAACAAGGGAAGACTGTACGGGATCACCAGAGCGAAAGCTGTTGAAGCAACCAATGCTTTTGCTGATGTTATCAGAGCCAACGGATATGATCCGGGAGTGTATGCCAACACCAGCTTCTTCAACAAGTATCTGGCTAACGGCAAAGGTCTCGCGTCCGATATCGACCTCTGGTGTGCTCAGTACTACAGCATGAACCAGTCACCATCCGCATACACCAAATGGCAGTACACAAGTACCGCAAAGGTCAATGGTATCCTGTTCTACACAACCGATAAGATCGGTTCAACAGACGCAGACTTCTGGTATCTGAAAAGAAAAGCCAACCCGAAGCCTCTTACCACGATATATGGCAACACCAACCTGAATTATACAGGCAAGGCTGTAACACCTAAGCTTGAGATCTATCAGAACGGTACTCTGCTCAAGGAAGGCAAAGACTATATAGTAGGCGGTATCAACAACGTTAATAAGAGTCAGTCAGGCGCGTATGCATATGTCAAGGGTATTGGTAAATACACCGGATACGCGCTGGTGCCTGTAACTATCGACAGCGGTTATATCAAACATATCGGGCTTTCCAAGATCGGAAGCTCCGCATTCTCAAATAACGGCGCTTCCTACAAGATCGGGACCAACAGCTATGGCAGCTATGTCAGAAATGTTCCGTCAGGAACGACTGTCAAGACAATGCTCAGCAAACTCAAGGTCAAGAACAGCAGCCACAAGCTGGCGGTTATCGATGCCAAGGGCAAAAAGATGTCTGACGGTACAACCGTATCTACCGGCATGATGGTAGGCGTATACAAGGGATCATCTCTTGTCGGAACAGCTGACATCACCGTTAACGGTAAGACCATCAACAATACCGGTGCCAACTATATGACCAAGGCCAACCGCAGCGTAGTAACTGTAAGAACATCTGCAGCTGCACCAACGGCATCGACATCTGCCAATGCTGCGCTGGATGTAGACGGCAAGGGCGGGCCGCTGACCATCAAGGCACTCCAGAAATTCCTGGGAGTCAGGCAGACCGGCAAGATCACTGTCAAGAAGAGCCTGAGAAAATACTGCAGATCCGTTAAGTCAGTCAAGAACGGAAGCAGTGATCCGACTGTCAAAGCCATGCAGAAATGGCTCGGAGTCACAGCTGACGGCAAATGGGGCAAGAACACTTCCAAGGCGCTTCAGAGAAAACTCGGAGTCAAGGCGACCGGAAAATTCGATGCTAAATCCATGAAGGCGCTGCAGAAATATCTGAATGCGAGAATGTGAGGATAGAAGATCATGAAAAAGAAAGCACTTTTGATCACATTCATACTGGCGATCATAATGACGATGTTTTCAACCGTTGCTGTATTTGCAGAGGGCGAAGATGACTATGGCGCTGACGCTCATTCCGGTTCTATGTCCATGGAGGAAGAAGATGACATGGATTATGATGATGAGCTGAGCTTCAAAGACATGGTCATAAGCACGGTCATCGAGAATATCAAATACGTGATCGCGGCGGTAGGCGGCCTGATCATTCTGATAATTGCAGTCAGGCTGATCGCGGTGGCAAGGAGCAGAAGAGAGCCCAAATACAAAGGGCGGCACTGACAGATATGAGGCAGCGGGAATCCCCGCTGCCTTTTCTGACTGCAATGAAAAAACGACCGTGAACAAGCCGAACCCCAATCGACCTGCACATAGCCGTTTCTTCAAAGCACTATCTCATATTGAATTCTGAAATGCTCTCCCCGTAGACTGAAGAGCTTTCTGTAAGTGTTAGTATGCAAACATACTCTTGCGAGTTGAACTGACAGCCTGCAGATACAACACATTACGTAAAATTATTGTAATACAATGCGGACTGATATGTTATAATTATGTTATAAATACTGTAATAAAATTACGAATCGAGATAAAGTGGAAATAACTGACAACCGGGTAATTTAAGAGGATTTCAGCAATGAGTGACAGAAAAAGCGCCAACATGATACTCAGCCGTACACGCAGAAATCAGATCTATCTGCCATATCTGAGGAAGAAGAGATATTTTGACGCGATCAGGACCGGCGATACAGAAAAAATCTCATCGCTTTCACAGGAAAACTACGAGTATCCGACTGCATTGTACAACAGATGCAGCTCTTACAGCGAGGCGATGAATAAAATGTACTATGAGGCGATATGCGCTGCTTCGGAGATGTGTCTGGTCGCCATCGAGGCAGGGCTGCTGGATATGGTAGCCTATGATATCAGGGACGAGTTCATCAAAGAATTCGATAATGCAGGAGCGCTGCCGGATCTGTATGATCTGGTACACGGAATGGCATATAATTACGCCGTCAAAATGAAATACGTACTCAAGGAAAAGAAAAAGTCCCCGAGACTCGCGCGCATGGTCTCATACATCGAAGACCACCTCGGAGAGAAGATCGAGCTGGCAGATATAGCAGAGCATGTCAACGTCAGCAGGACATATGCATCCGCCATATTCAAGGAGGAGCTCGGCATCACGATCAGCGAGTTCATCCTGAGGGAGAGGATGCTGGAGGCAAAGCGTCTCCTGCGCGAAACAGATCTGACAGCAGCAGCGATCGCTGACAAGCTCGCGTTCTGCTCACAGAGCTACTTTACCAAGAACTTTACAGCGACACAGGGAATGACACCGGGTGAATACCGTAAGAGTTTTCTGTAGACAAGGCCCGGACACATCCGGAACTGACTGAGGATGGAAGACTTAAAATGCATCAATGGTGAATACGGCAATGTTTTCCTGTGCATAGACCTTAAATCTTTCTATGCGTCAGTGGAATGCGTTGAGCGCGGGCTGGATCCGATGACTACGGATCTGGTGGTCGCGGATCCGACGAGAGGCGAGAGGACGATCTGTCTTGCTGTCTCGCCGTCTCTTCGCGCGCGCGGAGTCAGCAGCAGAGCGAGAGTCTTCGAGATACCTAAGAGTTGTGAATACATCATGGCGATGCCGCGCATGCAGTTGTATATCGACTACGCGTGCGAGATATACAAAGTCTACCTCGACTATATCGCGCCGGAAGACATGCATGTATATTCGATAGACGAGGTGTTTATTGATGTCACACGCTACCTGAAGAGATACGGGCTCAGCCCGAAACAGATGGCTGACATGCTGATGGGCGAGGTATACCGCAGGATAGGAGTCAGAGCTACCGCCGGCGTGGGGTCGAATATGTATCTGTGCAAGATCGCGCTGGACATACTGGCAAAACACGCGCCGGACTTCATCGGGGTGCTGGATGAGGAAAGCTATAAGGAACTGCTGTGGGATCACACTCCGCTGACGGATTTCTGGCGCATCGGTTCGGCTACTGCGAAAAGGCTGGCGAAGATCGGCATCACGACGATGAGAGGCATCGCAGAAGCGGATGAGGACCTGCTCTACCGGATCTTCGGGATCGATGCGGAGCTGATGATCGACCACGCGTACGGTATTGAGCCGGCCCGGATCTCGGATATCAAAGGTTATAAGAACAAGAGCCATTCGCTGTCCCGCGGACAGGTTCTGATGCGCGACTATAATTATGAAGAGGGAGAGCTGATCATCAAGGAGATGACAGAACTGCTTTGCCATGAACTGAGTGACGCCGGCATGGTCACGAAGAATGTATCAATACTGGTCGGCTATTCAAATGCGCTCAGAATGCCGATGGCCCGGGGATCTGTATCTTTCAGTATCCCGATCAGCGCAGCCTCGGTCATTATACCTGCTGCAGCTGATCTGTACAGGAAGATCACGGAGCCGCAGTATCCTGTGAGAAGGATGTTCGTGAATTTCAATGACATCGTACCAGCCGGGGAGGACCGGCAGATGACCCTGTTCGATCTTGCGGATATGCAGGCCGATGAAGAGGGACAGACAGCGGGACAGCAGCGGGAGGCAGGCTTCGCTGATCCGGTTACCGAGACGCAGACCAGAATAAAACGGGATGCCGCGCTTCAGGAAGCGGTCAATTCCATAAGGAAGAAATACGGCAAGAACGCAATGTTCAGAGCCATGGATCTTGAAGAAGCCGCCACGACACTCGAGCGGAATCATCAGATCGGCGGACACAGGGAATAATCGATATTTTGAATGAGAGGGAACTATGGGCAAAAGACCGAGAACAAAAATGCCGGTGGAACAGAGGGCCAAACAATTCGCGCCATTCAAGTCTCTTGACGGACTGGACGCGGCCATACGCCGGGCGGAAGAAGAGCACCGCAGGATGCTCGAATCGAAAGGCGTGATAAACGTACCTGATGAAGAAGCGGAATACAGTGATGACAAAAGCGGCCTTCTGTGAGGGCCGCTTTTGTGTCAAGGCTGTTATTCTCCGTACCTGCTTCGCAGCGCGCCGGTTATTTCGGCATACAGCGGAAGGCTGACGCCATATCTGCCAGCCATTCTGACGACTTCATATATAAGTCCGTCGATCTCAGATGATCTGCCGGCAGCGATGTCGCGCTGCAGGGAGGTCGTCATGGTAGGAGAGAGGCCGTCGAGTATGCTGAGACTGACAGAGACGATCTCTTCGCCGAAGTCGATCCCCATGGCATTTGCAAGTTCCTGAATCTCCGCGACCAGTCCGGCAAAACAGTCCCGCTCTTTCCCTGGGTGCTGCATCGGTCCGGCCGGGACCCCGTAGTAGAGGCCGCATGCGCCCTGGGGCGATACATATGAAAACTTGCGGAGCGCATCCCTTTCTATATTATCTGAAACGATACATTCGATACCGGCAGCAGTCAGATCGGCGTGTATCCTTCTGAATATCTCATGGAATTCACCGCTGCGGGCTGCATCTTCCCGCCGAAGTCCGAACACCACTCTGAGGATCTCCCCGTTCATCAGGATGACTCCCGGGGATTTTATCTCGGAAGCAACATAGATGCATCCATCCGTAACCATGATCCCCGGCAGGCCTGCCTGCATCTTAGCTCCCGTTCCATACAGATTGAGTATCGGGATCACTATGGTTTCCGCGGAAGCGGCTTTGCTGATGAATGGTATCGTATCCTCGACGGAATAGCCTTTTACACATACGAAAATGACGTCCGGCGCCGGATGCCCGGCTTCCCGGAGGTATTCGTCTGTGCTGAATGCTCTGAAATTACTGACAGTGAACTCATCATGCGGCCGGATGACCCTGAGTCCGGATGACCGCATAGCTTCCAGGTGTCTGCCGCGTACGATAAATGTGACATCCATACCTGCCCGGGCAAGATATGAACCGACAGCTCCGCCTGTACCTCCTGCGCCGATCACCATATATCTGAGTTTTCTGCTTATGGCCATAATAGTTTCCTCTCTGTCCTGCTTTCCCTGTATGACGCTATTCTATACCTCATATAACTCTGTGGCAATCTCTGCAAACCATGTGATATCATAACTTATAACATGCATCGCGAATCATTCCCGGGGGATAATCCGCCGCGGTAAGGGATATGGAAGTAACATGGCAAACGTTTTTAATATTGCTGCCGCTTACGGGCCTTGCGGGATTCATCGATGCGATAGCAGGCGGAGGCGGACTCATTTCGATACCGGCATATATGCTGGCCGGGTGTCCGCCGCACATCGCGATAGCGACCAATAAGGTCAGCGCCGGCATGGGCATGATCATGGCAAACTACCGGTATGCGCGCAGCGGATATGTCAGATGGAAGCTGTCCGCGTTCTGCGTTGCGGCGGCGCTGTGCGGAGGATCCATCGGCGCGAAACTGTCGCTGATGCTGAATGAACGCTATTTCAAGATCCTCATGCTGCTTATTTTACCTGTGACAGCGTTCATCGTTATGAGAGGGCGTGTCCTTGAGGATGACAAGGAGGAACTGAGTTTCACTAAAACAGTGATATGCGCGTGTGCTGTAGCGGTAGTGGTCGGGGCTTACGACGGTTTCTACGGACCTGGTTCCGGGACGTTCATGCTGCTCCTTCTGACCGGAGTGGCTCATATGAAGATACAGGAAGCCAACGCCACCGCGAAAGTGATCAATCTCTTCACCTGCCTGTCTTCTCTGACTGTCTATCTTATCAACGGCAAAGTGATGATCCTGCTCGGACTGGCGGCAGGAGCGACAGCAATGGCCGGTTCATGGATCGGCACAAAGTTGTTTGACAGGGACGGAGCGAAAATCGTCAAACCAGTCATTATGATAGTGATATTGATCTTTTTCATCAAGATCATAACTGAACTTATTAGTTAAGCTGATGCCGGAGGCAATAAGCCGGCAGAAAAGGAGGCGGCAGGATATGGCAATGAAAAGACTGATAATAGAGTTCGGGCAGGGTGTGGATATGCACGGAGGAGATCAGAACAATGCTGTTCTGAAAGCGGCCAAGGATGCGATCCATCATTGCTGCATGGCCGGCATTTCCGAGATATTCGGGATCACTGACCGCAAGACACAGGCGTTTATCAAAGCGGATATCTATGCGCCGCATCCAGAAGAGGTAGATCCTACTGTTGTGACTGACTATCTCGGCTGGTGGAATGTCGAGGCCGAGGTCCATCAGGGCGGAGCCAATCCGGAAGGGATCGCCCTGAACGGTCAGCCGAAGACCGAGATCACAATAGCGATCGTAGCGCTTACAGTATATGTAGACGTATAGACATATGCGCTCAGCCTGACTGCATACAGAAAAGGCAAATGAAAAAGGAGTTCGCGATGAACTCCTTTTTGGTTGGCTCTTGCTGAATGAGCAATCGCTCCGCAGAGATTATCTCTTGGAGAACTGGGATGCTCTTCTTGCCTTCTTGAGACCCGGCTTCTTACGCTCTTTCATTCTTGGGTCTCTTGTGAGGAAGCCTGCTGCCTTGAGCATAGGTCTGTAAGCCTCAGCGTCAACTTCGCACAGTGCTCTTGCGATACCGTGTCTGAGCGCGCCTGCCTGACCTGTGAAACCGCCGCCGTTAACGGTAGCGATTACATCGAAGCTGCCCATAGTTCCTGTAAGCTCAAGAGGTCTCTTGACTTCGTTCTTGACGATATCCTTCTCGCCAAAATATGTGTCGATGTCTCTCTTGTTGATGATGATGTTGCCTGCGCCAGGGAGAAGTCTTACTCTGGCTACGGATGACTTTCTTCTGCCTGTTGCCTGATACATTGTCTTTGCCATTGTTTACTCCTCCTTTCTACCATGTCCATTCTTCCGGCTTCTGAGCTGCATGTGGGTGCTCAGGGCCTGCGTAAACTTTAAGCTTCTTGAACATCTGACGTCCGAGCTTGCCCTTAGGCATCATTCCTCTTACTGCGTGGATGATGATCTCTTCAGGCTTCTTAGCTCTCATCTCACCGAGAGTAGTCTCCTTGAGTCCGCCCGGATAACCGGAATGTCTCTTGTAGACCTTATCAGATTCCTTCTTGCCTGTTACTGCTACCTTCTCAGCGTTGATAACGATGACGTAGTCACCTGTATCGATGTGAGGAGTGTAAGTCGGCTTCTTCTTGCCTCTCAGGATCATAGCTGCCTCAACTGCGAGCTTTCCGAGAGTCTTGCCTTCTGCATCGATAACGTACCACTTGCGGTCGATATCAGATGGCTTAGCGATGTAAGACTTCATTTCTTGATTCCTTTCTACCTACTTGATTCCATATCCGCTCATGCCTGCAGGTACTCTGCTGCGTAAAACACTTGCTCCGCGTCCTCCGGCAAAGAGCGTCATCATGAAACTGGTTCGGTCCGCCTACTCGGTACGAATACTGTTTCGGCATGACTAGTAATAAATTATTAGCTGTGAGGCTTCCGGCTCCGGGCCTGCCTCACGGTCTGCATGCTGATGACAGCGCAGACACTTGAATAGTATATTAGCGCATGGGCGTGAAGTCAAGCAAAAAAGAGGCAAAAAGCCTTTAAAATCATCAGTTTTTCTTGAAAGAGACGAGCTGTGTGTCTTATTATTGAAGGGCAGTTGCTGATAACAGAAAACGCGGTACATGCGAATCAATACAGGAGAAAAGCAATGGAAGAGATCAGACAACCGAGATTCAAAGGAAACAATATTATATGGATATTATTCATCTGGTTCATACTTTATGAAATATTCGCGGGCATGGCTCAGCTGTGGCTCGGAAACCTCCTTCGTGACATATCACTTACCCTGTCGCCGGCTGTTTATTTCATCAACACCTATTATACGCCTACGATCGGATCGGTGATCGCGCTGGTGCTGATCTGCCTGATCGTGAGGAAGAACCACTTCATCCTGAGGTCATTCCTTCCTGAGGGCATGGGAAAGAATCACAGGATCAAAGTGATAGAAGATACTTATGAAGCTACGCAGGAGAATACCGCGAGGAACCTTCTGATAGGACTGCTCCTCGGATTCCTTACGAATTTCGCGTGTATCCTGTGCGCGCTGATCCATGGTGATATCAAGCTGTATCTTGATTTCAGCGCAGACCTGATACCAACGTTCATTTTTGCCTTTCTGATGGTATTTGTACAGAGCACATCCGAAGAGCTCTGGTGCAGAGGATATCTGTATGAAAGGCTGAATATCCATTATCCGCTGTGGGTGTCCGTGCTGGTCAACGGCCTGCTGTTCGGACTGATGCATTCGTTCAATCCGAGTGTCAGCGTGATGGCAATCGTCGGTATCGCGGTATGCGGGATCTCATATTCGCTGGTCCGCTGGTACACAGGCAGCATCTGGATCCCGATGGGTATACATACCATGTGGAATTTTAATCAGAACTTCATCTTCGGTCTGCCTAACAGCGGTCTGGTCTCGGAAGCTTCCATATTCCACCTTGATGCCGCAACAGGCTCCAGCAATCTGATCTACGACTATGGATTCGGAGTCGAAGCAGCTATTCCGGCCATCCTAGTGGACGGACTCCTCGGAGCTATAGTGATCTACATGGCCATTAAGAGCGGGCGTATTGGAGAGCTTACCATGAGCTACGAAAAGAGAGCGGCTCTGACGCAGAGTGTGCCGCAGACTGCGGACGCGGCGGATCAGTCTGCCGTGACACCGGGACAGAGCGAATAAAAATACAGAGCGGACAAAATTGTAGTATAATTATCTGTACGCATAATACGGCCCTGCCGTAATACAGGAATAAAAGGGGGAAGCGAATTATGAATTACGATGTGATAATAATCGGCGCGGGTCCGGGCGGAATATACGCTGCCTATGAGCTGACAAGAGAAAACACCGGTCTTAAGATAGGGGTATTTGAGACAGGAAATGAACTCAGCAAGAGGAAGTGCCCGATCGACGGTGACAAGGTCAAAAGCTGCGTCAACTGCAAGACCTGCTCTATCATGAGCGGGTTCGGCGGAGCAGGAGCTTTTTCAGACGGCAAATACAATATTACCAACGACTTCGGAGGCACGCTCTACGAATATATAGGCAAGGAACAGGCGATCAGCCTCATGAAGTATGTTGATGAGATCAACATGGCCAACGGCGGGGAAGGTACAAAGCTGTACACGACTGCGGATACTAAGTTCAAGACGATCTGCATGCAGAACAAACTCATGCTTCTGGATGCCTCGGTAAGACATCTCGGAACAGACAAGAACTATGTGGTGCTTGAGAATCTTTACAATCAGCTGAAAGATAAAGTGGATTTCTTTTTCAACATGCCGGTAGAGCAGATCGAGATCATAGGCGGCGACAAGGAAGACGCTGATCCTGTGGGATACAGAATTCTGACATCCGACGCGGATTATACATGCAGAAAGTGCATCGTTTCAGTCGGCCGCAGCGGCAGTAAGTGGATGGAAGAGGTGTGTAACAGGCTGGATATTCCTACAGAATCCAACCGGGTCGACCTCGGCGTCCGCGTTGAACTGCCTGCGCCGATTTTTGAGCATCTCACGGACGAGCTCTATGAGAGCAAGATCGTATACAGGACAGAGAAGTTCGAAGACAAGGTCCGCACATTCTGCATGAACCCGCACGGAAGTGTCGTCAACGAGAATACCAACGGCATCATTACGGTCAACGGACACAGCTTTGAGGATCCGGAAAAACAGACAGAATACACGAATTTCGCTCTCCTCGTATCCAAGCACTTCTCCGTACCGTTCAAAGACAGCAACGGCTATGGCGAGAGCATCGCGCGCCTGTCCAATATGCTGGGCGGAGGAGTCATCGTGCAGAGATTCGGCGATCTGATCAGAGGGCGCCGCACCAATCACAAGAGACTCGAGGACAGTTTTGTCACACCGACACTCAAGGCAGAGCCGGGCGACCTGTCTCTGGTCCTGCCGAAGCGTATCCTCGACGGCATCATCGAGATGATCTACGCGCTGGACAAGATCGCTCCGGGCACCGCTAACGACGATACACTGCTGTACGGAGTGGAAGTCAAGTTCTACAACATGGAAGTCAAGCTGAATGACCATCTTGAGACCGAATACCCGGGTCTCTACATCATAGGCGACGGCAGCGGAGTCACACATTCACTGTCACATGCCTCGGCAAGCGGTGTTTTCGTAGCCAGAGATATACTGGCAATGTGTCAGGAATAACATGCCCTTCTGACACACGCAGCATACATAACAGGAGGAAACAGTAAAAATGAAGAAGATAATAGCGTTCGCGGTAATTCTCTGCATGGGATTAGCGCTGCTCGCGGGATGCGGCAGTAAAAGCGTTCCGGAAGAACAGCCAGTAGAAGAGCCTGCGCAGCAACAGGTAGCCCGGGAAAAGGCGGATCCGATAGGGATACATCACGCGGAGATCGAGATCGCGGACTACGGCACCATCAAGCTGGAACTTGACGGAGATACCGCGCCGCTGACAGTTCAGAATTTCATGGATCTCGCAAACGCGGGCTTTTATGACGGACTGACATTCCACCGCATCATGGACGGATTCATGATACAGGGCGGGGACCCTAACGGGGACGGAACCGGCGGATCGGAAAAGAACATTACAGGCGAGTTCGCGATGAACGGCATCGAGAATAATATTTCTCATGTCAAAGGTGTCATCTCGATGGCGAGAGCGATGGATCCTGACAGCGGAAGCTCGCAGTTCTTCATCACGGTAGCCGATGCTGATTTCCTTGACGGGCAGTACGCGGCATTCGGTCATGTAACAGAAGGTCAGGACGTAGCGGATAAGATCGCCGCGGACGCAAAGCCGCTCGACGACAATGGCACCATTGCAAAAGAAGAGCAGCCGGTGATCACAACAATAAGGATCATTGACTGACAGGAACACACAGGAATCACGGAGGAACCCGGGGTCAAATACAGAGCAGGCGGACTGCTAGAGGCTGTGAATTCTGTTTGCGAGTGCCCGGGGCGCATATGCCTTGATATGGATCCCATCGGCTTCGTATTCTTCGCGGATAAGCTGTCCTGCTCTCCGGATCTCTGCTATTATGGCGGTATCCCTGTAAGAGATGACGGTATCGATAAATACTCTGCTGTCTCTCAGGATCTGAGAGATCGCGGAGCAGAGATCATCCAGTCCGGCTCCGGTTTTTGCGGAGATACTGACGGAGGCATCCGCCTCAAAGTCTCTGAATACCGCGTCTTTGCCGATCAGGTCGGACTTATTCCATACGGCGATGACCGGTTTCCCGCTTATGTCAAGCGCTCTCAGCGTATCATATACAACTTTGCGATGCATCTCGGCCTGCGGGTCGGATGCATCTGTTACGTGCAGGATAATATCCGCGTACCCGGCTTCCTCGAGCGTACTCCTGAAAGCATCGATCAGATTGTGCGGCAGCTTGTTGATGAACCCGACAGTATCGGTAAAAAGCACCTGCTGCCCGTCCGGAAGTACCGCGGTCCTTGTGGTAGGATCGAGAGTAGCGAAGAGTTTGTCCTCGGAAAGAACTTCAGATCCGGTCAGCCTGTTGAGCAGGGTGGACTTGCCCGCGTTGGTATAGCCGACGATGGCGACCGCGGGGACAGAGCTTGCGGAACGCTTTTTCCTTGCGGTATCCCGCGACCGCTTCATAGCCTCGATATCATCGGAGAGGATCTTGATGCGTTTCTGTATGATACGACGGTCAGTCTCGAGCCGGGTCTCGCCGGGGCCTCTGGTGCCGATGCCGGCACCGAGCCGCGACAGGGCTTCTCCCATTCCGCGCAATCTTGCGTATCTGTATTTCTGCTGGGCGATCTCAACCTGGAGCTTGCCTTCCCGTGTTCTGGCATGGGAAGCAAAAATATCGAGGATGAGGGTCGTCCGGTCTATTATTTTGGCTCCGGTCAGTTCCGAGAGATTACGCATCTGGGATGCTGTCAGCTCATCATCACAGATGATCCCGTCCGCGTCCTGAATCTCCAGCATCTCCCGGATCTCCTCCGCTTTGCCTTTTCCAATATAAGTAGACCTGTCAGGGTGCGCGAGATTCTGCACCACCTGACAGGCAGTTATGCCGCCGGCCGTATCGAGAAGATCCGCGAGTTCATCGAGTGAGTCCCAGGCGGCTTCTTCATCTCCGGCTGCCACAGCGACCAGAATGTATTTTTCTTCCTTTTCAGCTGTTTCCTGATACAAGTGCAGACCTCTTTATCAAGTGTCAGATCTGAAACGCAGCACCTGATCCCTGCCTTGCAGGGCTGTGCCTGCGCCTACCGCCGTACTGCATATCGCGCCGCATGCGGTCGCGAATTTCAGCGCTCCGACTACATCACTTCCTCTTATTATCTCAGACGCGAACCCCGCGATGAAGTTATCACCGGCACCTGTCGCGTCAACAGCATCTATACTGTAAGCCGGGATGTGAACTGACATCTCACTGTTCCTGAAGAAACAGCCTTTGCTTCCGAGCTTGATGATCACATTGCGCGCGCCCTTCTCAAGGAACACCGCGCCCATTTCTTCAGGGTCATCCTTGCCTGTATAGTAGCGGGCTTCATCTTCATTCGGTGTTATGTAGTCGATCATCGGAAGTACGCCTGAGATATCATCCAGACTGAGCTTTCTGAAATTCGGAAGCTTGGTGTCCGCCAGAATGACCGCGCCGCTGTTTCGCGCCGCTGTGACGACATCCCGGATCACGTCAGGATCATTGAAAGGGGCTCTGAACAGAGAGCCGAGGATCACCGCTTTCGAGCCTGTGAACGCGGAAGTATACTGCTCGGGGTGGAAATTGTAACTGTGCGCGCTGTTGGTGATAGACCGGCGGTTGCCGTCTTCTGTTACGAATATCGTGGTGATCGGAGTAGGATGCTCGTCCGATCGGATGATCAGATCTGTGTGAACCCCGTATTTCTCCAGCTCTTCCTTAATGATGTCACCCGCAGGATCGCTGCCGAGCGAACAGAGGATCGCTGTCTTCAGCCCGAGCTTGGAAGCCGCGATCGACTCATTGACAGCATCGCCTCCGACATTGAGGGAACCGCTTTCCGCCCGGAATCCTGCCTTTGAGATTGGCTGGGGATCGAATCCCCTGATGATGGAATCCATGATTGCCATACCTATGCAAACTATGTCGTATGTATACATATTAAAACCCGTTTTCCGATAGTGATTCAAAAATGACTGTCCTTGTGACACATTATACACAATCTTCCGAATGCATTGTATAATAAAACATAACTATTATCTGAGCGGATCCGGGGACAGACCGGGGAGAGAATCAGGATATGAGCAGTAATTATTGCAGAGAGTGCGGCACTGCGCTGGTGCCGAGAGAACTCGAAAATGAGGGCATCATACCTTACTGCCCGAAGTGCGGACAGTACAGATTCCCTCAGTTTAATGTGGCGGTCAGCATGATCGTAGTCAATGAAGAAAAGGATGAGATCCTTCTGATCAGGCAGTACGGCAAGCCTTGGTATATCCTTGTTGCAGGCTATGTCACGAGAGGCGAGGCTCTGGAGGAGACGGTCGCGCGTGAGGTGCGGGAAGAGACGGGTATGACCGTTTCGCGTATGAAGTTCAACCGCACGCAGTTTTACGAGAAGTCTGATGTTCTCATGTGCAATTTTACAGCCTTCGTCAGTGACACGAGTGAGTTTGCGCCTAACTATGAGATCGATTCCTATGCGTGGTTCCCGCGTGAAGAAGCGAGGAGGAATGTCCGGCCGGACAGCCTGGCGGAGTATTTTCTTGTATCCTATCTTGACGAATAGAGCAAAACAGCATGCAGAACAACGAAGGACACGGCAGTATCAATAGGAGCATGGTCGTCGGCACGTTCATAGCGCTTGCAGGCGCGGGGCTCTGGGGCCTGAACGCAGTCGTGAGCAAATATCTCATGGCACGGGGGATAGACACGATGTGGATGGTGAACTTCCGCATGTTCTCATCCGGGGTCGTGCTGCTTCTGGCCGGCGCTTTCAGGGAAAAAGGAAAGCTTTTCGATATCTGGAGGGACCGCCGTTCTGTCATCAGGCTTCTGGCGATCGCGGTGTTTGCTTTCGGAGTCTGCCAGCTGACCTACTATCTTTCGATCAGCTACAGCAATGCCGGCATAGCATCCGCGCTGCAGCAGACCGCTCCGGTCTTTGTGCTGGTGTATGTAATGACGGGAGAACACAGGCTGCCGGCGGCTGCGGAAGCCGTTACTATCCCGCTGGTAGTGTTCGGATCGTTCCTTATCGCGACTCACGGCGATATCCATGCGCTGGCGATACATCCGGCCGCGCTGGCCGCGGGGCTGATCTCCGCGATGATGTCCGCGCTGTATATGATATTGCCCGGTCCGCTGATCCGCAGATACGGAACACTGTCGACGGTAGGATGGGGACTGACGCTCGGAGGATGTTTTCTGTCACCTTTCTGCAGGATATGGAATTTTCCCGGGGCAGAAACGCTGGATGGCGCCATCATTGCAGGTCTGATATTCATCATAATACCGGGAGCCGCGATGGCGTTCGGGCTCTTCCTGTACGGAACGAGCATAGTCGGGTCTGTCAGGGGCGGCGTATACAATCTGTTTGAGCCTGTCACAGCTGTAACGGCTTCAGCACTGCTGCTCAGACAGAATTTTCATATAACAGAAATACTGGGGATAGCATGTATCCTCGGAGGGATCGCGATTCTTACGGTAGCAAAGGGGGAACGTTCAGATGGACAAAGACAGACAGGATAGATACGCGGACAGACTCCGGCAGATGATAAGACTTGAAACAGTTTCCGGACCGGATAACGGCAGCGACCCGGGTGTTTTCACTGCGTTTCATGAACTGATGTGGGAGCTTTTTCCGCATATCCGCGAGGCCTGCGAACTGAAAGATTTTCACGGGTCGCTTCTGCTGAAATGGAAGGGCAGCGATGATACATTGCTGCCTGTGATGTTCATGAACCATCACGATGTGGTGCCGGCAGATCCTGAGGGGTGGAAGTACCCGCCGTTCAGCGGAGAGATCGCGGAAGGAAAGATCTGGGGCAGAGGCACTCTTGACGACAAGGGTGGTCTGTTTGCGATGCTTCAGGCGGCTGACGAGCTTGCTGCCGAAGGCTTTGTTCCGGTCAGAGACATCTATTTTGAATCAGGCTGTGACGAAGAAGCCTACGGCCGGGGGGCCGATGAGATCTCTACATGGCTTCTGGATAACGGGATCCGGTTTGAGATGATATTCGACGAGGGCGGAGATATCGTGCGCGAGCCTATCGGCGGAGTAAAGGGTACTTTCGCTATGGTCGGAGTTGGCGAGAAAAGCGTTGTCAATCTCAGATTCATAGCAAGATCCGAAGGCGGTCACGGCTCGACGCCCGGCAAGGACACTCCTCTGGTCCGACTCGGAAAATTCATGACATATGTAGAGAATCACCGTGTTTTCGATGTGAAGATATCACCTGCGACAGCCGAGATGCTCAGCCGGTTCGCTCCGTATATGGGCAAAGCAGGTAAAGTGGTACTTCATGCAGACAAGCTCAGAAAACCGCTGGCTGCAGTCCTGCCGAAACTCGGCCCCGCGGCGAATGCGCTTGTTACGACGACGATCGCTTTTACGATGGCGGGCGGCGGCGAAGCTCCGAATGTCATTCCGAGAGAGGTCTGGATCAATGGTGATATGAGGTGTTCCCATCATCAGGGGCAGGCATCGTCGATCGCGAAGATAACCAGGATTGCGAAAAAGTTCGGTCTTGATGTAGAGATCACCGAGCAGGGAGTCGAGTCAGGGCTGACAGATCATACAGGAAAGGCTTTCCGGCTTGTGGAAGATGCTGTTAAAGCAACGATCCCGGGTGTTGACGCGTGCGCGCCGTATATCATGACAGGCGGCTCGGACTCGAGGTATTTCGGCAGAGTCTGCGATCAGTGCATCCGGTTCTTACCGTTTACTATAGATAATGAACAGATGGACACGATTCACGGCATCAATGAATGTCTGGACATTGATACACTTGTACCCGCTGTCGATTATTACAGATACATGCTGCGGCATGTATAGGAGGAGGCAGGGATGCCGGACAGAGATAATAAGAAAAAAGATCAGAAGCAGGGGATCAATGTAGGAGTCAGGTCATTCATCATGGCCATTGGCATCATTTTTCTGCTTATGATCGCGACATACATACTCACTCTCGTAGTTCCCGGAGGAGAATACGCGAGGATCACGGACAGCAGCGGCAATACGGTCATCGACACCGGCGCCGGATTCCGGTATGTGGAAGGAGGGATCCCGTTCTGGAAGTGGCTGCTCTCCCCGGTGCTCGTCCTCGGAGCAGAGGGCTCAGGTACGATCATTGCTATCCTGATATTTCTCCTTGTCATCGGCGGAGTATTCAACGCGCTGACCGCGTGCGGCCTGATGAATTATATGCTCGGCAGGATCGTGGAAAAGTTCGGCGGGGTAAAATATAAGCTCATGGCCATGCTGGTATTCTTCTTCATGGCGATGGGATCACTGGTCGGATCGTTCGAGGAAGTGATACCGATGGCGCCGATCGTCGTAGCCCTCGCTGTTTCGCTCGGATGGGATACTGTCACAGGTGTGGCGATGTCACTTCTTGCGGCGGGATGCGGTTTTGCCGCGGGCATAGCCAATCCGTTCACGATAGGCGTAGCCCAGAGCCTTGCGGGGCTGCCGATGTTCAGCGGGATGTCGATGAGGGCAGTGTCATTCGTGCTCATATACGCTCTGCTGCTGTGGTTCATAAGAAGGCATGCCCTCAGCATAGAGAAAAACACTGACGGAGATGCTGCGGCCGGCACCGGCGCGCCAGACTATACCAGGGACGCGGCGATGGACAGGGGGCTCAGAGTATTCGGCATCATACTCGGGATCGGGATCCTTCTGGTTCTCAGTTCAGGATTCATCAGGGCACTGCAGGATTACACGATGATCATCGTGGCACTGATGTTCCTGGCGGCGGGGATCGCGTCGGTCCTTACAGCGGGAATGAGTGCCGGGGATCTCGGCAAACACTTCATCAATGGAGTTGTTGCCATTTCGCCATCGATACTGATGATACTGATGGCATCGTCTATCAAGTATACGATGGTAGAGAGCCGGATCATCGATACTATTCTGCACTCAGCTGCTGTAATGGCGGGCAACATGCCCAAGGCGGGTGTGATACTCTTTATATACGGCATCTGCCTTGTGATGAATTTCTTCATCTCATCAGGATCGGCCAAGGCATTTCTTCTGATACCGATCATCGCGCCGCTGGCGCAGCTCTTCGGGATCAGCGTACAGCTGGCTATCGTTGCTTTTGCCTTCGGCGACGGATTCAGCAATGTGATATACCCGACCAACGCCGGGCTCCTCATAACACTCGGCCTGTCGGATGTCAGCTACGGAGAATGGTTCCGGTATTCATGGAGATTCCAGATACTCAATCTGATACTTACATCATGTCTGCTGCTTCTCGGACTTGCAATAGGATATCATTAGACGGTCAGACGCGGCAGGAAAGGAGAAAGTCATGTCAGTACTTGCAGGGTTCATGGTTCCGCATCCGCCTATGATCGTTCCGGACATAGGCAGAGGCAGTGAATCACAGATAGAGGAAACGATAAAAGCATATGAGAGGGCAGCTGATGAGATCGCTGCACTGAAGCCGGATACAGTCATAATAACCAGCCCGCATTCCATAATGTACGCTGATTATTTCCACATATCCCCGGGCAGCAGCGCAAAGGGGAGTTTCGCGGGATTCCGGGCGCCTCAGGTCAGGTTCAATGAAGAATATGACGAGGCTCTTGTCTCTGAAATATGCAGACTCGCGGAAGCGGAGGATTTCCCGGCCGGCACTATGGGGGAAAGGGATCCCGGGCTGGATCACGGCACGATGGTGCCGCTGTGGTTCATCAGGAACAAATATCAGGAAGGCAAAACAGTCAGGATCGGTCTGTCCGGTCTTCCTCTGACCGATCATTACAGGCTCGGCATGATCATACGCGACGCGGTAAACAATACCGGAAGGAACGCTGTGATAGTTGCCAGTGGTGACCTGTCACACAAGCTGCAGGAATACGGTCCTTACGGCTATGTCCCGGAGGGCCCGGAGTATGACGAACGCATTATGGACGTCATGGGCAGAGCGGCATTCGGCGAGCTCTTTGATTTTGACAGTTCGTTCTGTGACCGGGCAGCTGAATGCGGGCACAGATCGTTTGTGATCATGGCTGGTGCTTTCGACGGCCGGGCGGTGAGTTCTGAGAAGCTGTCGCATCAGGATGTGACGGGTGTCGGATACGGCATATGCACATTCTATCCGGGAGAGGAGGACAGCAGCAGGAAATTCCTGGATATCAGGATGCGGAAGATCGAAGAGGAACTGATGGCAAGACGCGAACAGTCAGACGCGTATGTCAGACTGGCGCGCATGGCTGTTGAAGCCTATGTAGGCAGACGGGAGACGATACCTGTCCCGGACGGACTTCCGGAGGAGATGCTGAGCAGGCAGGCGGGAGCTTTCGTTTCGATCCATGAACATGGAGAACTCAGGGGCTGCATTGGGACGATAGGGCCGACGAGAGACTGCCTTGCAGAGGAGATAATAGGAAACGCGATCAGCGCGTCCACCAGAGATCCGAGATTCCCGGCGGTCAGGCCGGAAGAACTTCCGTGGCTCGAGATCAGTGTAGATGTGCTTGGTGAACCGGAAGATATAGATTCAGAAGACGAGCTGGATGTCAGGAGGTACGGAGTCATTGTGTCATCGGGAAGAAAGAGGGGGCTTCTCCTCCCGGATCTTGATGGCGTGGATACTGTCAGTCAGCAGGTGGATATCGCCATGAGGAAAGGCGGCATCCACAGATTCGAGAAGTACAGGCTGCAGAGGTTCGAAGTTATCAGACATCATTGATGATACAGCAGTAAAGGAGATATACATGGCGGTTTGCGGGGTGTGTTTCAGACATTGCAATATCCCGGAAGGGGGACTCGGGTTCTGCGGAGCCAGGACATGCAGAGACGGACAGGTGACGGCTGATAATTACGGCAGGGTCACTTCTCTTGCTCTGGACCCGGTCGAAAAGAAACCTCTTGCCAGGTTCCATCCGGGCTCCATGATCCTGTCGGCCGGCAGTTACGGCTGCAATCTCAGATGCCCGTTCTGCCAGAACTATCAGATCTCCTGGTCAGACGAGGCGCTCAGGCTGAGCGAGCGCGCTGAGTATATTTCTCCTGAAGAACTCGCGGGTATCGCGGCATCCTGCAGGAACAGGGGCAATATAGGAGTAGCTTTCACATACAATGAACCTCTGATAGGATATGAGTATATCAGGGATACCGCGAAACTGGCGCATGAGATGGGCATGGTCAACGCTCTGGTGACGAACGGCACCGCTGAACTGTCAGTGCTGCAAGAGCTGTTGCCGTACATCGATGCTATGAATATAGACTTCAAGGGTTTCACTGACAGGTATTACAGTGAAGTGCTCGGAGGCGACCGGAAGATGGTGATGGATTTCATCGCGGAAGCGGTAAAACACTGCCATGTTGAACTGACGACGCTCGTGATCCCGGGAGAAAACGACAGTGAGGAAGAGATGCGCGAATTAGCGGGATGGGTCGCGGGTCTGACCGGTGTGCATGACGGAAAGAGCGGCGCGGAGATACCCCTTCACATTTCCAGGTTTTTCCCGAGATTCCATATGACAGACCGGCAGGCTACGGATGTAAGACACGTATACAGGCTGGCAGAGGTCGCGCGGACGCAGCTCAGATACGTATATACCGGGAACTGTTAGAACAGGAACAGAAAGGGAGAGCAACATGAAGATAACGGTCCTCGCGGACAACACTGACGGAACAGAACTCAAAGGCGAATGGGGCCTTTCGTTCTATATTGAATACAAGGATAAAGTTGTTCTTCTGGACGCGGGGCTTTCCGGGCTGTTCGCGGAAAACGCGGACAAAATGGGGCTGGATCTGAACAGAGTTGACTATGCTGTTCTGTCACATGCTCATGATGACCATGCCAACGGGTTCGATACTTTTTTCGAACTGAACGGTCATGCTCCGTTGTATGTCGCAGGTGAATGTGCCGAGAACTGTTACGATCTGGAGGACGGGCAGTATAAATACGCGGGCATCCCGCGCGGCATTCTTGAGAGGCATGCAGGCAGGATCATCCGGGCGGAAAACGACATGATGATAACAGACGGGATCCGTCTGCTCGGGCATACGACTCCGGGTCTGGCGGAAAAAGGCTTGATGGAGAATATGTTTCTGGAACAGGAGGATCACAGTTTCATCCCTGATGATTTCAGACATGAACAGAGCCTGATCTTCGAGACAGACGAGGGGGTCGCAGTGTTCAACAGCTGCTCGCACGCCGGGGCAGATGTCATCATCAGGGAAGCAATGGAGGCATATCCGGGCCGCAGGATCCGGGCGATGATCGGAGGCTTCCACCTGTTCAACAAGGACGAAGAATACATCAGAGAATTTGCCCGCCGCGTCCGGGAGACCGGGGCAGACTGCATCTATACAGGTCACTGCACCGGGCAGGAGGCTTTCGATATACTGAAGTCCGGGCTCGGAGACATGGTCCATCCATTCAGGACAGGGCTGGTATTTGAAATATAGCAAACATAATAATAACTGGGGGTCATATGCTTCTGAAACAGGATTTTTACTTTCACTCAATAGGGGAAAACAGGCCGCTCCATATCCGTATACCGGATCATGGCGAGCCTCCGTTCCCGGTTTTCTATTTCTTTGACGGTCACAATCTCTTCAGAGATGAGGACGCGACTTACGGCAAGTCCTGGGGGCTGGACGAATACTGCAGCTCATGGGACAAACAGATGATCATCGTCGGTATCGAATGCGGACACGGCCAGGATCAGCGGATGAGCGAATACCTTCCGTACAGAACAGGGTACGGCTGGCTGAGCAAGTACGAGCCGCGCGGCGAGGCGACGATGCAGGGAATCATATACGAGCTCAAACCATATATCGATTCCGCTTTCCCGACGATACCGTTCCGGGAATGCACGGCTATCGGCGGTTCGAGCATGGGAGGTCTCATGGCAGCCTATGCTCTGGTAAAATACAATCAGTACATCTCCAAGGCGGCATGCCTCTCACCATCCCTCGGAACTGTCAGCGGCAAATTCTGGCATGATATGAATAATACAGAGATCAGCCCTGACACGAGGATGTATCTGTCATGGGGAACTATGGAAGGTTACGGCAAGATCAAGGATCCGGACAGAGAAGACAGGTCGAGCTGGATCTACAAAACATGCAAGGGAACTGCCAACAAGATCATAGCTGCGGGAGGAGCGGCTATGATGTACTGCCAGATCGGCGGCAGACACTGTGAAGCTGACTGGGAGAAGCAGCTGGGGATTTTTATGCCTTTCCTGTGGCAGGAATAGAAGGACCGGAAAGGGAGGTATGGACGGATATGAATTACAGACAGGACAGATATGGGAATAAATTGTCACAGCTGGGATACGGTTGTATGAGATTCACCAGAAAAGGGGCACAGATAGACTATGAAAAGGCCGCGCGCGAGGTGCTGTATGCCATAGAGCGGGGCGTCAACTATTTCGATACCGCCTATGCATATCCGGGCAGCGAGGAATGCCTCGGCAGGATACTCGAGGAGAACAACTGCAGAGATAAGGTAAACATCGCAACCAAACTCCCGCAGTACCTGATCCGGTCAATCAAAGCCGTCGATAAGACATTCAATGAAGAACTCACCAGACTCAGGACCGACCATGTAGATTATTATCTCATGCATATGTTTACGGATATTTCCGAGTGGAATCGTCTGAAATCATTCGGCATTGAGAAGTGGATCGCCACGCGCAAGGCTGAGGGCAGCATCAGACAGAT
Organism: Anaerovoracaceae bacterium; assembly: GCA_045113935.1. Taxonomy (GTDB): domain Bacteria; phylum Bacillota; class Clostridia; order Peptostreptococcales; family Anaerovoracaceae; genus Crickella. The sequence goes on along the minus strand of JBGUJM010000028.1, from coordinate 54,398 downwards.
TGGGTTCTCCTATCATGGAGATACGGAAATGTTCCTTCAGATCCTGGATGCCTACGACTGGGATTTCTGTCAGGTGCAGTACAACTATCTGGATGAGACAAGCCAGGCGGGAAGACGGGGCGTCAAAGCGGCTGCGGAAAAAGGCATACCCGTGGTTATCATGGAACCTCTTCGCGGGGGCAAGCTTGTCAATCTGCCGGTCAAGGCTGCGCGTGAACTCAGAGAAAGCGGCCGCGGGTATTCCGCTGCGGAGCTCGGGCTGAGGTGGCTCTGGGATCAGAGTGAAGTGACTGTTGTCCTGTCGGGCATGAATTCACTTGATATGGTTTCTGAAAACATCAGGGTCGCATCGGACGCAGAACCGGGAAGTTTTGAAAGCAGCGATTTTGCCCTTATTGACAGCATCCGCAGGCTCATCAGAGAGAAAGAGAAAGTCGGGTGCACCGGCTGCAGATACTGTATGCCTTGCCCGCGGGGCGTGGATATCCCGGCCAATTTCCACTACTATAATCTGATGTACATAGAGGGCAAAAAGACTCCGGTGAGGTTTGAATTCCTGCGCAATGTAGGTCTGCAGGGCAAACCGGGATTCGCCAGCCAGTGCATAGGATGCGGCAAGTGTGAACTGCACTGTCCGCAGCATATACAGATCAGGGAAATGCTCAGGAAAGCAGACCGCGAACTGAGACCTCTGCCGTACAGGGCAGGTATGAAGATCGCAAGGAAGGTGTTATCGAGATAACAGGGAGGATGTGCCATGAGAAATCATGAGGTGACAGCAGCGCAGCTGCTGCTGGATGACAGAGGCGAACTCAGAGAACCGGGATGGTCGAGAAGTCTCGTGCAGAAATACCGCAGAGCTATGATCAAGGCGCCTAAATTCCGAATCAAGGAGTGGGATTATTATCTGGTAACTGCGGATAAGTTCGCTGCGGCCTTCACCATTTCCGATGATGGCTATATCGGACTCCAGTCAGTATCCCTGCTGGTGTTCGGCGATCAGCCGCATGAACATACCGAGACTGTCCTGAATGCTTTCCCGATGGGCAGACTCCGCCTTCCGGAGGATTCATCATACGGGACAACAAAGTATGAAGACGGCAGGCTGCAGATGAGGTTCGAGGCGAAATATCACAAGCGGCAGATCCGGTGCCATTTTGAGAATTTTATGGACGGCAAACCTCTGGACGCGGATATCGTTCTGGATCAGCCGCCGATGGATTCGATGGTCATCGCGACACCGTGGCCGGAGAAACATGCTTTTTACTACAACCAGAAGATCAACTGCATGAGAGCTTCGGGATATGTATCGTTTGACGGAGTGAAATATGAGTTCGACCCTGAAACGGACTTCGGAACTCTGGACTGGGGCAGAGGCGTCTGGACTTATGACAACACCTGGTTCTGGGGCTCGGGCAACGCGGATGTTGACGGGAACAGTTTCGGATGGAATATAGGATACGGATTCGGCGATACGAGCGCGGCTTCCGAGAACATCCTCTTCTGGAACGGGACCGCGCACAAGCTCGATGATGTCGTGTTCAATATTCCGGAAAGCGGATATATGGATACCTGGACGTTCAGTTCCTCGGACGGCAGATTCGAGATGACATTCGAACCGGTTCTGGACAGGGCGGCATGTCTTGACTACAAGGTGATTGTGTCAGACCAGCATCAGGTGTTCGGAAGGATGAGCGGTACCGCGGTCCTGGATGACAGCACGGAAGTTAAAATCAAAGATGTCATGTGCTTCGCGGAGAAAGTGCATAACAGATACTGACAGAATGGCGGCAGAGAATTATGGATGAAAAACAGCTTGAAAACAGGCTGACGGCGCTCGAAGAAAGCGAAATGCAGATGTTCCGCTTCCTGGCAGACAGACCTGCGGGAGTGATACTGACAGCTGAGACAGATATCATGCTTGCGAGGCTGCTTGCCGCGGAAAAGCTTGCGGAGCTGACGCCGGATGACAGAGCGTTCATTCCGGAAGACATCCTGGAGATGTACAGGAGTCTGTGGTCCGATGAACTGATCCTCAGATGGCGCAAGCAGAACTGGATGTACAAATGCCTCAGCGCGTGCAAGGATCTGTATGGCGTCATGACGTGGGAGATCCTGAAGAAGCTGTTCGCTCTCAGGTATCCGGGCGCAGAGATGGATGAGATCAGAGATCTCTACGGCGCGACTCCGTCGAGCATGCAGTGGTTCACGGCGCGCGGCGGCAGGCTGGTACTCAACGGATTCGAAAAGGACGGCTATTATGAATATCTCGAGCGGCAGATACAGCGTGACGTCCCGTACTATATCCCATCGAAGGAAGAAGTAGAGGAACTCTATGACCAGGGCAGCCTGATCAGCCTTGAGTCGCACAGCAGACTGAGAGACTTCATCGCTGAAACATATCACTGCGGTGAGAACATCGCGGTTCTCAAGGTACATCAGATGTATGACGCGGTAAATGACCGGGTGAGAATGAACGACGCGGCAGATGCCTTCGCCGGCGGCAATGAAGGCGGAATTGATTTTGCCTTCCAGTCAGACGAGATACAGATGAAATTCATCGAGCTGTACATAGAGATGAGCCGTGAATGCCGCATACGGGACAACCGGGGACATGATTACTATGAGATGGTTGCCATGATGGCAGACAGGAACCGCAGAGATTCCGGCAGGCAGCAGATGAAACGTGTCAAGGTCGGCAGAAATGATCCGTGCCCGTGCGGTAGCGGCAAAAAATACAAAAACTGCTGCGGCAGAAACTGATTGTCAACCTCAAAAGTGGATTTATTGCACAATCTGATGGTATAGTATATATAGAAGAACAGCAAACTGATAAAGATATATGGGGGTGCTTATGAATTTTGTTTTTATATCACCTAATTTTCCTGACGGATACAAGTATTTCTGTGACCGTCTCAACCGGAACGGTGTCAATGTGTTGGGCATAGGGGACGCGCCTTATGACGGCCTTGATGACATGCTCAAGTCTGCCCTGACAGAATATTACAGAGTGGATTCTCTGGAAGACTACGATCAGGTTTACCGCGCGGTAGCGTTTTTTGCCTTCAAATACGGCAGGATAGACTGGCTCGAATCGAATAATGAGTACTGGCTCAGGCAGGATGCCAGACTGCGCAAGGACTTTCATATCACAACGGGAGTTATGCCTGAGGAACTCGCGCTGTGGCAGAGCAAGTCCGCAATGAAACCGGTGTACAAATCTGCCGGCATTCCGTCGGCGCGCGAGCATCTGGTGACGGATCTGGACTCAGCGTATGCTTTTGTCAAACAGGTCGGCGGTTATCCTGTTTTCGCCAAGCCGGATACCGGCGTCGGAGCTGCAGATACCTTTAAGATAGAGAGTTACAAGGATCTGGTAAGATTCTTTGAGAAAAAGCCTGATGGCCAGTACATCATGGAGGAGTATATATTCGGAGACATCTACTCTTATGATGCGGTTGTCGATTCTGACGGCAATCCGCTCTTCGAATCGTCTTTCATGTGCCCTAACGTGGCAGAGACTGTCAATGAAGATCAGGAAATGATGTATTTTGTCGCGCCGGGAATCCCTGATCAGCTGAGAGATTACGGACGCCGGGCTATCAAAGCATTCAAAGTTAAGAGCCGCTTTATCCACTTTGAATTCTTCCGCCTGACCAAAGCGAGAAAAGGTCTCGGCGCTGTGGGTGATTTTGTCGGCCTTGAGGTCAACATGCGTCCTGCGGGCGGATTCACGCCTGACCTCATCAATTTTGCTCATGAGACGGATGTGTATCAGATCTACGCGGATATGGTTACTTCCGACGCGCGTCTGGTTCCTGACAGAAACAGAGATCATTACTGTGTATTCGTAGGCAGAAAAGACTCACATTATCACACCATCGGTGAGAGCGAGATCCTTGGCAGGTTTTTCGATCATATCGTCATGCACGGGCGGATGCCGGATGTGCTGGCGGGCGCCATGGGTAATGAGATGTATGTAGCGATATTCGATACATATGAAGAGGTCTACGAATTCGGCAAGTTCATTCTTGAGGGAGTAGTGCCGGGATTCTGATGTCCTTGCAGGATTGGGGACGGATCTGCTTATGAAATTAACCAGAAAAGGAATCGGCTGGCTTATAGCCGGTCTCATAATATGTTATTCCGCGACTCAGCCGGATGACCTTGCAGGGACTATCGGGAGTTTTCTGCTGGGACTTGTGTTTGTTGTGGTCTATCTTATGAAGCAGAGCTTTGAGCCCAAGGGAAAAGGCTGGTTCATAGCCGGCGGGATAATGACTGCTTTTCTTGTGGAAACAACGATGGAAACTCTGGCGGAGACGTTCAGGGGCCATCCTTTTGACAAAGACGATCTCTCCACGATACTGATAGTACTGGCCATCGTGTGCGGCTGTTTTTATGCCTTCTACAGGAGAAACAAGTATGAGATAGATGAAGCCGCTGAGGAATTCGGGGTCGGGGACTATCCGGATTACGCGCAGTATGAAGAAGACGCAGAGGCTGAGCCTGACGCCGGAGAGGAACCGGAAACAGTCGGATCCGTGAAAGAAGAACCTGAAGAGATAGAATTTGAATTTTCTGTAGAAGATGATAAAGACGGGGCCTGACGGACTCCGGGAATACGGTAATGAGAACGGTAGAAGTTGTTGCGGCTGTAATAATAAAAGATAATAAAGTGTTCGCTACTCAGAGAGGTTACGGTGACTACAAGGACTGGTGGGAATTTCCCGGCGGCAAGACTGAACCGGGAGAGACTCCTGAGGAGGCTCTGAAACGCGAAATCAGAGAAGAACTGGATGCCGAGATCAGAGTGGGCGAATTGCTGGCAGTTGTCGAGTATGATTATCCGAAATTCCATCTGTCGATGAAGTGCTTCCGCTGCGAACTGCTGAGCAGGGATGTCGTGCTGATCGAACATGAAGCAGCCGGATGGCTGGACGCTGAGAACCTGAAGTCGGTAAACTGGCTGCCTTCAGACATCGAAGTAGTAGACATGCTTGCGGAAATGATAAGAAAAGAATGTTAAATAACAGCCCCGGGACGCAGATTCCGGGGCTGTACAAATAATCCTGATACCGGCTTTTCCGGATGATAAAGAGTTTCAGAAAAAAGAGAGGTTTCTGCATTAATAACAAGACAGAGACCTCCCTTTTTGGGTATAATAATTTCAGAATTTTGCACTTTACAGGGTGTATGGGTACAGAACCGGACAAAAGGCAGGGAATCATATGAACATAAAAGAACGTATGAGGAATAGATCCATCATGATTCCGGTGATGGGAAGATGCGCCGGGCTCAGCGTGAGCCTGATTTTGGCGTTGCTGCTGGTTCTGCAGGCTGCCTTTACGGTCAACGCTGTAAGCCCTGAGTCTTTTACCCCTGCAGGAAGTGATGAGGAATTCTATCCTGTCGTATATGACAACATGAATGGTCTTCCTACGACAGAAGCCAACGATATCGCCCAGACGAGCGAGGGCTTCATCTGGATAGGCTGCTATGCCGGACTGATCCGTTATGACGGCAACACATTCGTACGCCTTGATTCCACTGAGGGGTTGAGCAGTATATCTGTTCTGCATGTAGACAGCCAGGACCGGCTCTGGATGGGCACTAACGACAATGGCGTGGCGGTCATGAAAAACGGAGAGACCCGCTTCTGGGATGAAGATGACGGTCTCGGCGCGTCCAAGGTGCGGGAGATAGAAGAAGACGGAAACGGAAACATTTATGTAGGCACCACCTCCGGCGTCGCGATGTTCAAGTCCACAGACAAGGCAAAGACTCTTGATGACCTTGAACTGATCCCGCTGACGGATAAAAGAATAGAAGGCCTGTACATCGACCGTATGGTTCCGGGTGCTGACGAGCTGATCTACTGCACAACGACCGAGAACCAGATGTTCATCCTCCGCGACGGCAATCTGGTCAACTTCTATGAAAACGACGAAGCCATTATAGAAGGTATCACGGCTATATATCCTGATCCGAAAGTTCCGGGCAAGGTATACTACGGCACTGAAGATCAGGGAATATATCATGTAGACATCAAGTCCGGACTGGATACCGCGGAGCATATTGACATCGATCCGCTCTTCAGCGTGAACAAGATCATGGAGGTGGACGGCAAACTGTGGGTGTGCTCGCGGGGCGGCATCGGAATGATAGACGATGAAGGCTTCCACGACCTGACAAGCCTGCCGCTTAACAATTCCGTGGACGATATGATGGTGGACTATGAGGGGAACTTGTGGTTCACATCTTCGCGCCAGGGCGTGATGAAGCTGGTGAAGAACCGTTTTTCAGATGTTTTTATGGAGTATGGTCTGGAAGAGGCCGTGGTAGACACCACCTGCCTGTTTGACGGAAAGATGTTCATCGGTACTGACACCGGCCTTATTGTAATAGATGAAAAAGGTGTGGTGGACTCCCTGCCGGTCACATCCGCCAGGACTGCTTCAGGCGCGCCTTTCGAAGCAACAGACCTCATTCAGCTGCTGGACGATACCCGTATACGGTCAATTATCAGAGACAGCAAGGACAGGCTGTGGATCTCTACCTGGAAGAAATATGGCCTGATCCGTTATGATCACGGCGGGATTACAGTATTCACCGAAGATGATGGTCTGCTGAGTGACCGTATCCGCATGGTAAGTGAGACGGAGGACGGGAGACTCCTTGTGGCAATCACCGGCGGCCTCAACATCATAGAAGGCGATGAGGTCACCGCGTCATACACAGATAAGGACGGCATCTCCAATGTCGAGACCCTTATTGCCTGCGAAGCGCCTAATGGCGATATAGTCCTGGGCTCAAACGGCGATGGCATATATATTCTGAACGATAAAGGCGTCCGCAACGTCGGCAAGAAGGAAGGTCTGACTTCAGGCGTTGTGATGCGTGTCAAATATGATGAGGGAAGCCGTGTCTTCTGGCTCGTGACGGGCAACTCGCTGGCTTACATGAACGAAGACTACGAAGTGATTACGATACACAACTTCCCTTATCCGGACAATCTTGATCTGTTCAAAAACAGCAAGGGTGATATGTGGATCCTGAGCAGCGATGGCATCTATGTTGTGAAAGCAAGAGAACTGCTGAATAACAAAGACATTAACCCTGTTCATTACGGTATGGCTAACGGTATCCCGTGTATAGCTACCAGCAACTCATACAACGAGGTGACGAAAGACGGCGATCTGTATTTTGCCGGCAGATCAGGCGTAGCGAGGGTAAACATCGAGGCGTCGCACGAACAGGTCGACAATCTCAAAATGGCTGTTCCTTACATCGAGGTAAACGATGAGATAGTATATCCTGACGCGAACGGGGTCTTCAGGATCCCTGCAAACGCAAGAAAGATCGCGGTCTGCGGGTTTGTCTATAATTATTCTCTGACCGACCCGATGGTGTCATTTATGCTGAAGGGATTCGACAAGGAAATGATGACCACCAAACGCAGCGACTTCGATCCTGTCTACTATACGAACCTGCATGGCGGAAAATACACCTTCATTATGGAACTGAAAGACGCGATGGGCAGAGGCAGCAAGACCCTGCTCACCACGATCATCAAAGAAAAGGCTCTGTATGAGCAGCCGGCGTTTATCGGCAGCGCGATCGCCCTTGGCGTGGCCCTGCTGGCTCTGGGGATAAGGCAGTTTTTTACCCGCAAGATGAAAAAAATGGAAGAAAAGCATCGCGCCGAGCGCGAACGGGAACGTGTCATCAACGAGCTGTCGATGGCAAACAGCATACAGACCGGAATTCTCCCTCATGTATTCCCTGCATTTCCTGACCGCAAGGACTTCGATCTGTACGCGTCGATGGATCCCGCGAAGGAGGTCGGAGGTGACTTCTATGATTTCTTCCTGATCGATGATGATCATCTGTGCCTCGTGATCGCCGATGTCAGCGGCAAGGGCGTTCCGGCTGCATTGTTCATGATGAATTCGAAGGTCCTGATCAAGACTCTCGCGTCTGAAAACATACCGCCGGCTGAAGTTCTGGAGAAGGCAAATAAGGAGATCTGTGAGAACAACCAGATGGAGATGTTCGTAACAGTATGGATCGGTATCCTTGAGCTCTCGACAGGAAGGCTGACAGCTGCTAATGCCGGACACGAATATCCTGTTCTCCGTCATGCAGACGGATTCTTTGAACTGGTCAAAGACAGACACGGCTTAGTCATAGGCGGAATGGAAGGAATGAAATACAAAGACTATGAACTGCAGCTGGAGCCGGGAGATAAACTGTTTGTATATACGGACGGAGTGCCTGAGGCGACTCGTGCTGATAAAGAGATGTTCGGTACAGACCGCATGCTTGAAGCACTGAACGCAGACAGGAATGCTTCCCCTGAGCAGATGCTGAAGAATGTGAGCAAGGCAGTCAGAGCATTTGTCAAGGATGCCGAGAAATTCGACGACCTTACGATGCTGGGAATGGAATACAAGGGCCCGGACAACTGATATGGATGACAGAGTACTTCTTGATGCTGATATAAGGGAACCTCTTTTCGATTATCTGGAGCGGCGCCATGGCAAGGTCCGGTTTCTGGAGGAGAAGGTGACCGGTAAAGCCAGAGCCGATGTTGTCATGGTCCTTCCCGACAGGATCTGCGGAATAGAGATCAAGAGCGATGCGGACAGCTACACACGGCTGGCTTCCCAGATCAAGAATTATGATAAGTACTACGATGAGAACTATCTGGTAGTCGGTTCAACACACGCACTCCATGCGGCGGAACACGTCCCTTCATACTGGGGGATCATATCCGTAGAACTGATCAAAGGCAAAGTCGATTTTTACAGAGTCAGAGAAGCGGAGCATAATCCTAAGGCGAAGCTGAAGAACAAGATGAGCCTTCTGTGGAAATCAGAATTCTCGCATATTCTTGCCGAGAACAAAATGCCGAAATACGCGCAGAAGAGCAAGAAATTCATCACCGAGAAGCTGCTGGCAAAAGTGCCGGAGGAAACTCTGCACGAACAGATCAGCGAAGAACTTTTCGAACGCGACTATACCATCTACGACTGAAAGGGGAGCGGGACTATGAGAATCAATGTTAACGGAATAGATATGTACTATGAGAAGTGCGGCACGGGCAGACCTCTTGTGCTGGTGCACGGAAACAGTGTAGACCACAATGAATTCAAAAATTCCATCTGGCTGCTTCGCAAACACTTTACTGTATACGCAGTAGACTCAAGGGATCATGGCCTCAGCTCAAAGGTCGATGAGCTGCATTATACAGATATGGCAGATGACATGGTGGCCTTCCTCGAGCAGCTCGATCTCAAAGACGTGGTGTACTTCGGTCACAGCGATGGTGCTATCATCGGTCTTCTGACTGCCATGAAGACGGACAGGATCGGACTGCTGCTTGCAGGCAGCGGAAACATGACTCCGCAGGGGGCACCGTTCTGGCTCAGGCAGGCACTGAAGGCAGTATGCGCGGTTACCAAAAGCCCTAAGATGCTTCTAATGCTGAAAGAACCGGACATCACTGCTGAGCAGCTCAGCGCTATCAAGACGCCGACTGTAGTGATCGCCGGCAGCAAGGACATCATCGATGAGAAAGAAACCCGCACTATAGCCGCTTCGATCCCGGGAGCAAAGCTCAGGATCCTTGAGGGCGATACTCATAGCAGCTACGTCGTTCCGGGAACACGCCTCGCGGACCTTATCCTGGAGGAAACCGGAATAACTGATGAGGCATCCTCCCGCGTCATTACCCCGGGTCAGATGCAGACACTTCTCAAAGCACAGCAAGGAGAAGCCGATGCCGTGCTCATGTACAAAAGGCTGGCTGCCCGGGTCACAGATGAGAACGACAGGGAGGCTTTCCTGAGACTTGCCGATGATGAAGCCAGACATGAGAGTGTATTCCGCGCTTATACCGGTAAAACTCTGAAGGCTAACCCTTCAAAGGCGATACTGATACCTCTTCTGTATAAAACGATCGGCAGGGAGAAACTGTATCCGGTGATCGCTAAGGGTGAATATGACGCGGCAGAAAAATACAAAGATGTAGTTCCGGACTTCCCGGAAGTATCGGAAGTAATGAACGATGAAGTGCATCACGGAGACGCAGTGATGGGACTTCTTAAATGTGGAGATATCGTAAATGAGGGTAAGACCGTATAAAGGTAATGATAATTTCATATTCCTGAGCTATTCGCACAAGGATATGAAGGAAGTGTTTGAGCTGGTCGATCAGCTGCAGAAGCATGGATATAATGTCTGGTTCGATGAGGGCATCGATCCGGGAACTGAATGGGATGAAATGATAGCACGTCATATTCAGGAGTGTTCTTATTTCATCGGTTATATCACTAAGAACTATATCGATTCACAGAACTGCCGCGATGAACTCAATTTCGCGAGGGATCTGGATAAGGACCGGCTTATGGTATACGGCGAAGAAGTTGAACTTCCGATCGGCATGCAGATGCGCATGAACCGTCTTCAGGCGATCTTCAAGTACAGGTATGCTTATCCGGAGGATTTCTACGAGAAGCTGTTCAACGCCTATGGGATCCAGACATGCAAAAGCAAGGAACCTGAGAGCGACACTGAGGAGAGGACAGAACCGGTAGCAGATGAAGACATTGACTGGTCAACTGAGCCAACAATAATCAATAAACCTAAACAAACCATTGCTGAAGTGCCTGGTGAAACCAGGCTTACTAATGTTCTGAATGAAGTGATAGCGGCACATGCTCAGGACGCCACAGAGACAGGTGATGACAAATTCGTTGTTACTGCCGGTGGAATAAAAACAGATGACCTGACATCACTCAAAGACGAAAGTCAGGACCCGGGAGAGATTACTGAGGAGCAGAAAAAAATTGACAGAACAGCTATTATCTTTTTGGTTGCGGCTATATTGGGCGGAATTTTGTGCGTATTGAGCGATGCCTTTTGGTGGGTTTTTTAAGAAGGAGACAGGGGACGGTTCTCTGTCCCCTTTTTGCTTAGCCAAAGGAGACAGAGAACCGTCCCCTGTCTCCCAATATCTATCAGCTTCAGAGCATGAAAAAAAGGAAGGGTCTTTTCATTGCGTCAACGGAACCGGCTTGCTCTGCTGCAGTTTCAGATGCGTGTCTGATGTGAGGTACCGCGCAGTGGCAGAGCCCTGACATCGTTTGATGCAGAGTGTCCGGCCCTCCTGAAACATGTATATCCATACCTTCCTTTACATAAAAACATTATAGCACACAATGGCGCTGAACGGTTCCCGCTCAGCGGTCAATATAGATACTTCTCATACATTCATATGAAAAACAATCTGATGAAGACAAGACTCTCAATTATTCTGGCGGTGCTCATTTCATTTATAGGGATGAGCAGTATTCTGGTGTCTGCTGTAAGTGACGCCGGAGAGACAAGGACGCCGGTATATAAGAGCCTTGAGGAAATGGACGGCAAGCGTATAGGGATGCAGGTCGGAACTGTGTTTGACGTATTCCTGAACGAATCCGTTCCCGGAGCCAGGATCGAATACTTCAACACTTTTCCGGACGAGATCAATGCGCTCAAAGCATCCAAGATCGACGGAGTCGCGTGTCTGGAATCAGTTATCATACAGGTGCAGGCCCAGGACGAGGAGGTAGCGTACATAGACGAGCCGATAGGCACTGTACCGCTCGGCTTCGTTTTTCCTAAGAATGAACAAGGCAAAAAGCTCGCCGGTCAGATGAGTGAATTCCTGACAAGGATGCATGAAAACGGCGAAATGGACAGGCTCAAAGCTCTCTGGAACGGAACCGATGAATCCCTCAAGGTCATTGAAGATTACAGGACGCTTTCCGCGGAAAACGGAACGCTGACATTTGTGACGGAAGGAACCTTTCCTCCGTTCGATTATTACAGAGACGGCGAACTCGTCGGCTATGATGTCGACATGGCGATCCGCTTCTGCAAAGAGTACGGTTACGGGATCAAACTGACAGACATGAACTTTGATGCGCTGATGCCCGCGATACAGTCGGGAAAGTGCGATTTCGGAGCCTCAGGCATTGCTATCACCGAGGAACGCGCCGAAAAAGTATATTTTTCCGAACCGGATTATTACCAGAACGCGTATGTCGCGGTGCTGGCAGCCGACAAGGGCGGAGGATCATTTTTCTCATCACTCAGAGAAAGTTTTTACAGGACATTCATCAAAGAACACAGATACAGGCTTTTCCTGAAAGGCATCTGGGTGACTCTTGTCATAACCATATTGTCGATCCTCTTCGGGACTGTGCTCGGGTTTATCCTGTACATGTGGTGCAGAAAGGGAGGAAAGCCGGCGAATACGATCACACGCTTATGTGTATGGCTCGTTCAGGGCATGCCGGTGATCGTGCTTCTGATGCTGCTCTATTATGTAGTGTTCGGCAAGACAAATATCAGCGGTATTAGTGTGGCAATCATAGGTTTTACGCTGACATTCGCGGCCTCCGTCTACAGCATGATACTTTCGGGCGTCAACGCCGTAGACTACGGACAGACTGAAGCGTCATACGCGCTCGGATTCACCGATCTGCAGACTTTCTTCGGCATTATTCTGCCGCAGGCGGCAAGACATTTCATGCCTGCTTACAAAGCCGAGATAGTGACTCTGATCAAGGCGACAGCTGTTGTCGGCTATATAGCCGTGCAGGACCTCACCAAGATGGGAGATATCGTCAGGAGCAGCACATATGAGGCCTTTTTCCCGCTGATAGCAGTGGCGGTCATCTATTTCGTGCTTGCAGGTCTGTTAAAAGTGGTCACGGACAGACTGACTGCGTCTGTTGATCCGGAAAAGAGAAGTGAAGCGGAGATTCTGAAGGGAATAAAAACAAAATGATAGAATTCAGGCACGTTCAGAAGGCGTTCGGATCTTCTGTAATATTGAAGGATATAAATGCGACTGTCAATGAGGGGGACTCGATAGCGCTCATCGGTCATTCCGGTTCCGGCAAGTCCACTTTGCTGAGATGCCTCAACTTTCTCGATCCGCCTACAGGCGGGCAGATATTCGTGGACGGTGAGGACATAACGGCGCCGGGCTGCAATATAAACAATGTGAGAAAGAAAATGGGCATGGTATTCCAGTCATATAACCTATTTGACCACATGACTGTAATAGAAAATATCATGTACGCGCCGGTCAGGCTTCTGGGAATGAGCCGTCAGGATGCCTATGACAGAGGTGTCGGGCTGCTCAAAAAAGTGGGTCTCGCGGACAGGACTCTGAAGTATCCGAGTTCACTTTCGGGCGGACAGAAGCAGAGAGTTGCCATAGCCAGAACTCTCGCTATGGATCCGGAGATCATTCTTTTTGATGAGCCTACGAGCGCCCTGGATCCTGCAATGGTGGGCGAAGTTGAGGCAGTTATTGAAAGCCTTGCCCGCGCCGGCAAAACTATGATGATCGTCACACACGAGATGAGCTTCGCGAAAAAGGTCGCCAACCGTGTCTTCTATCTGGACGAGGGGATCATTTATGAAGAAGGGACACCTGATCAGATCTTCAATCATCCGCAAAAGGAAAAAACCAGCAGATTTGTCAGAATGCTCAAAGTGCTTGACCTAAAGATAGACGGAAGTGACGCCGATTTTGTGCAAGCAAGCGCCGAGATAGACAGCTACTGCTTCAAAAATCATATACCTGTCAGAACAACGAACAGAATCAGATCTGTCATAGAAGAACTCTGCGTACAGATGCTGCTTCCTGTGATCAAAGATGAAGCTATCAATGTCTGCGTGGAATATTCTGAAGAAGAAGCTTCTACCTGTATCATCGTGAAGTATCCGGGCAAATTCAGACCTGAAGATTCCGGTGAAGAGCTGTCTTACAGAATTCTTATGGCCAATCTGGAGTCGGCCAGCTATTCATACGACGAAGCAGAAGGTAGCACAATCGTGATGAAACTGCGCTGATACAGGAACAAAGGGTGATAATGCCGAATAGAATGAATTTGATCTAGTCTCCAATAGGACACAAGTCGCGAGGATTACAGTAAAAATATACGGAGAGATCCGTTAAGAAGAGCAAGGGTAAAAGAGTCTGTCTATACAGGCTCTTTTTTACTCAGCACAGGCAGCTTTTAGCCCCAATAATCTTTCGAAAACTGCCGCCGAACTACATGTTTTGTGAAGATATAAGGAATGCGGATAATGCATGCTTGGGCAATAAAAATAATCAATATCAAGGCATCTTTTCGATGTTTGTAATTCGGTTGGTCAATGATAATATGGTTTCATAGTGAAACCATATTGTTTCGCTAAATGCAGATCCGGACAAAGGTGTCTGATTATTAAGTGCTTTTGTCCGATATAGTTAATAGGAGGAAAAATATGAAGAAGAAACTGGCATTCCTGTTGGCATTCGTCATGATACTGTCGTCCTGTCTGATGATGACAGCATGCGGATCCGGCGGTTCCGATGATTCCGGTGAAGCACCAGCCGAAGGCGAGACTATCACTTTCATGGCGCCTGACTGGGCGATCCCTTCAGATGAGCAGCTGGCTGCCTTTACAGAAGAAACAGGAATCAATGTAGAAGTGTCTGAAGTCGGCTGGGACGATATCCGCGAGAAGATTGCAACAGCATCGACAGCAGGACAGGCTGCTGCTGACGTAGTGGAAGTCGACTGGTCCTGGGTCGGAGAGTTCAAGGCTGCAGGCTGGCTTGAGCCTATCGAGCTTGCGGATAAGGATGAATTCCTGACAATTGATACTTTTACTGTAGATGGTGAAGTGCTTGCAGTTCCTTATGCCAATGATTACCGCATAGCTTACTACAACAAGGCACAGTTCGAACAGGCAGGCATCACGGAAGCACCTAAGACCTATGCAGAGGTCCTTGAAGCTGCAAAAGCCATTAAGGCGGCAGGTATCGCAGATTATCCTCTTGCTATTTCCATGAACGCAGAGGAAAAGGCATCAACAGGACTCATGTGGACTGCGTTCCAGATGGATGGTTCGGTATGGAATGATGACGGGACATTCAATAAAGACAATGTAATGGATGCTCTGAACTATTTCAAAGAAGCAGTGGACGCGGAACTTGTAGCACCGGAAGATAAGACTGCATCGGGAATGGAAGCGTACATGCGTCTGTGCAGCGGAAGCGCAAGCTTCCTCGTTGGCCCTACAAGCTTTGTAGGAAAGACACAGAATGAAGAAACTTCGCAGGTAGTAGGTCAGGTTGAAACTATCCTGGCTCCTGGCAAGGATGATGTCGCAGCCAAGACAATGGCACTTCCTGAAGCTATCGGTATCCTCTCCAATTCTGAGCACAAAGAGGCTGCGCAGAAGTTCGTTGAGTGGTATACTTCTGCCGATATGCAGAAAGCATTCTATGATTCTCTCGGAAACCTCCCTACACGCCAGACAGTGCTTACAGGTCTTGTAGAGGATGGTACTATTGCAAATGCCGGCGCGCTTGCTGATCAGGCAGCCCTTATCGCTTCACCGTTCCCTGGCGGAGTACCTGCATACTATGCGGAAATGAGCAGCGCAATGTATAATGCAATCAACAAAATGGCTCTAGGAGAGTACAGCGCTGAGCAGGCATATGACGAAATGGCGGCAGCTCTTGATGGATTGCTCAAAGAGTGATTTGCATTAAAAAAAGGAAAATAATCCATGAAAAATAAGATATTGCCATATCTTATACTAACACCCATGATGCTTATCATGGGTGTATTAGTATTTTACCCGATAATCACCACTTTTTCATACAGCCTTAAGAAGTGGAAGCTGACTGCTCCGGGAGACATCCATTATGTAGGGTTGAAGAACTACATAAACATACTGACTTCCGACTCATTCAGGTACAGTATGGGCAACACCATTTATATTCTGATATTTGTTGTTGTGTTTACGGCATTGATAGGTTATCTGATCTCGATATATCTCAATGCTGATGTTAAATGCGCAGGGATTCTTCTGGCTCTGGCCATTCTCCCGTGGGCTCTTCCGCCGTTTGTGAATGGAGTACTGTGGAAATTCGTGTTCTTTTCGGGTTATGGTCTGATGAACAAACTGCTGATCGCTTTTCATCTGATCAGCAAACCGATTGAGTTTCTGACTACCAGATGGACACTTCTTACTGTGGTGTCGGTTGTTGTTGTGTGGAGAAGTGTTCCGTTCATGTCGCTCGTCTGTCTTGCGGGCAGGCAGTCGATTCCGGGTGAACTGTATGAGGCTGCAAAAATAGATGGAGGATCGACATTCAGCAATTTCAGATATGTAACCCTGCCACTGATGAAACCGTTTATTGCGCTGGGAATAACATCTACCTCTGTTACTGCTATCAATGTGTTCGACGAGATAGTGTCGCTGTCCGGATACAGTGACCTTGGCAAAAACATACTAATGGAGAGTTATCTGACAACATTTACTTTTCTGGATTTCGGAAAGGGAAGTGCAGTGACGTATATAGTACTGTTTTTTGCGATGCTTCTCGGAATATTCTACCTTAAGAATCTGAATAAGGAGGTGGAATACTGATGAAAGCGCTTAAAAAAGCAGGATTTGTACTGGCTAGTTTCCTCTTCCTCATATTTATCCTGGGACCGTTTATTTACACATTTATTATCGCAATATCTCCGAAGACGGCCATGTTTACTCCGGACGCGCATCTTCTGCCAGAGTCCATAACATGGGACAACTTTGCGGATCTTTTCTCCGGAAGCAAAAGGAGCTCTGCGTTTTTCAGAGGCATGGGAAACTCGCTCAGCGCGGTAATTATAACGCTCCTCATAGGCATACCTATCACGGTAATGAGCGGATATGCGCTCAGCAGGTGGGATTTCAAAGGAAGGAAGCTCATAAAGAACGCCCTGCTCATCACAATAGTCATCCCGGTGATGGCGACCATTATACCTCTCTATCGCATGTTTGCGCTGGGAGGCATGCTTGATAACATGTTCTGGCTTAGCGTTATATACGTCAGCTCATATCTGCCTATGGCAACCTGGATGATGACTAACTATCTGTCAACGATACCTCTGGAAGTAGAAGAGGCTGCCATGATAGACGGATGCAGTAAGGTGCAGGCGTTCCTCAGGGTCATCCTGCCGATATCATACCCAATACTTCTGTCGGTGGCGCTTATAATGTTTCTCAACACATGGAGCCAGTTCCAGATACCATTGATACTGGCTTCTTCGATGAAGACAAAACCGATGGCAATTGTTATATCCGAGTTCGTGACCAAGGACAGTGTTCAGTACGGTCTGATCGCTGCCGCAGGAATCATTGCGCTGATACCTCCTGCTGTTACTGCTATAATATTCAGGAAGTATCTTGTGTCCGGTATGGTCAGCGGATCAGTGAAAGGGTAGTAAGAAGTGAAAGATAGTATGACTCCTTGCGAAAGGATGGCATCCCTGCGTGCGGGCAGGCCCGTTGACAGAGTGCCGTGTATGCCGTTCATGGAGGAACTGAAGTGTCTGAATAATAAAGTCACTCCTTTGAAGTATTCCCGTGATTCACTGATCATGGCAGATACTGAGATCTGTAACTTCGAAAGGTTCGGATATGACCGTGTCGTTATCGGACCCAACAGCAGAGGTATATCAGAAGCGTTTGGCGCGGAATTTATTTATCCGGATGCCGGAGTTCCTTATCCGTCAGAGCAAACCATAAAGAATCCGGAGTATGCAGACGCACCTGCTGATGCAGAGGATGCTGATCTGTCAGTGATCAAAGTATTTGAAGAAGCGGCAGTTATCCTTGCGCCCAGACTGGATGGGATCGTCCCTCTTGAGATGAGTATAGGAGGACCTTTTACCATTGCGTCTTTTCTGCGGGGAACAGAAGAACTGCTGCGTGACTGCCGCAGGAGAGGCAGGGAGATACATGCACTGCTCAGAGTGATATGCGATTTGCAGAAAAAGTGCATAGACATAGCTGCCGGATATGGTGCGGGAATAGCAATGGCCGATCCGGTCGCCAGCCCCGAACTTATCGGCCCCGGGATGTACAGGGATTTTGTAATGCCATATACACAGGAACTGACCGAATATGCGAAAGTAGTAACGGGCAAAGGTGTTTCTCTGCATATGTGCGGTAAGACCTATGCTATATGGAAATACCTGATACAGTATCCGATAGGGGAACTCAGCATCGATAATGTAATTGACCTCAGGCGTGCGGCAGCAGAGCTCGGAGATCATGTGCATATTGCGGGTAACGTTGATCCTGTAAACGTTGTCATGAACGGCAGCAGAGATGAGATACGTGCCGAAGTACATAGATGCATTGAAGAGGGTAAGCGTTCCGAAAAAGGTTTTACACTTGCGACAGGCTGTGATATACCTGAGTCTACTGACCCTGTCAAAGTTGAGTGGTTCATGGATGCTGCGCGTGAGTTCAGCGCTAAGTACAATTAAGATAGCAATATAAGAATGAAGACGATATTGATGATGAGCACCGTCCCGGACGAGCGTCCTGAGGTAGCTTTGCAGACTGCCGGGGAGCTCGGTCTCAGGACCGTAATGTGCGCAGAGGAATATGACGAGGGTCTCGCCGGTGCAGCTGATGTTTACTATGTGGCAGACTGGAGCGACACTGAAGAGCTTCTGAAGATCGCCCGCGAAGAACAGATCGACGGGGCAGTGGGATTCTGCGATCCGGCGATGATACCGGTTTCGCAGATCACCGAAGCGCTCGGTCTGGCCGGAAACACACCTGAATGCATGGAAAGCTTCATATCCAAGGACGGATTCCGCGCGCTGCAGAAAAGGGCGGGAGTATTCTGTCCGCGCAGCGAGGTTGCGGGGACCGCGGCTGAGCTCGCGTCAAAAAGCGCCGGGCTGAACTTTCCGGTCATTATAAAGCCAATGTTATGCTCTTCTTCTCACGGCATGACGGTGGCCGGGAGTGCTGACGGTATAGAGGCAGCTTTTCCGGAAGCTGCAGAATATTCAAGAAACGGACTTGTGTGCGCCGAGGAATATATCAGAAATGACACGCTCAGGATAATCGAGGCAGATGTGTTCCTGTTTGAAGATGACATCATCTGGGACGGAGTGCGCTGGTCTTACAGACTCGAGAGTGCACCGCTGAGACCGGCTTATGATGTGTATCCGGCTGAAATGACGGATGAGGAAACAGCCGAATTTAAGGATGCCGTTGCCGCTGTCCTCAGGACATCGGGAGCCCGCATAGGAGAGTACAACGTTGAAGGGTTCTTCACGACTGAAGGAAAGTTCTTCATAGTCGAGATCAATCCGCGGCAGGCCGGGATATATAATCCGCTTGACATACAGGCATATTGCGGTGTGGATCTCACGAAGCTGCTGCTGACCACTGCAGTAGGCGACAGGAGCTATTATGAAGAACTGAAGGACCTGAAACGAACACACTTCGATATTCTCGCTTACTCTGTGTTCAGCATCGAAGGCGGGATATTTGATCATATACATATAGATCCATCCATACAGGATGGTCTCATTTCTCTCCGTTTCCTGCACGGGCAGAAAGAAGGAGACAGAGTAGGAGACATAATCAATGCTGTAAGACCGATCGCCCACGCCACGTTCAGGTTCGGGTCACCGGAAGAACTGGAAAAAGTACGCAGGAGGCTCACGGAACTCGTGTATCCGGTAATGCGCTAATTGTTTTATACACGCATGACAATGTAAAATAAGGGCAATTGGATGCTTAACCAATTGCCCTGATATTTTTAGGAAGGGAATTTTGAGGGTTCACGAAATCAGCTTGGTCTGCTGCAGCTCCAGATGCATGCCTGATGTGAGGTGCCGCGCAGTGGCGGATTACCTGTAAGGATTGCCCGAAGGGAGAATTCCTTACATGGAGCCCTGACATCGGTTTGACGCAGATTGTCTGACTTTTCTGGAACACATTTTAGATAGATGTACCTTCCTGTGTATAGTATAGCATAACAATAGAATTTCATCATTACAGAGCATATGAATACCATTGATGTTAAGAATATGAGAAATATTCTCGGGGAATTCATGCAGGAACTTGATTGGTATCTTGCTGAGAAGCCGGAAAAATACAGGAGTCTGGTGCGGTATTCCCGCTTTTCCTACGGTATGGGACCTGATTACAATGACAGAGGTCAGGCATTGTTATATCTGCTCAGGAACAGCTGGCAATACAGCTTTGAGTACTACCTGATGTATCGTATTGCGCTGAGAATGCTCAGAGAGTACGGGACAAAATCCGCTGATGTGTACAGCTTTGGCTGTGGCGCATGTATTGATGCATTAAGCCTTGAGTACGCGATCAATAGTGAGTTTTCCGGCATCATGAACGCTGACTATACTGGTGTAGATGCTGTCAGATGGCCGGTGATATTTCCAATTCCGGGAGAATTTGTCCGTGAAAATGCTGATGAGCTGATAACCGCTGACATCTGTGATTTCTGGGACGGCAAAGACAACTTCAGCGGGAATATCCTGTTATTTCCTAAGATCCTGTGTGAGCTCAGTGAGGAAAACGATGAGGCGGGATCATTCGCCCACGGGCTTGCGGGAATCAGACTGACGCAGGACAGAATCATTCTGTGCGTATCCTACAGGAACAAAAATACCTTCACAAAGGGAATGTCTGAGCCTGAGTGGAACAAGACGCAAAAGATTATTGATGCGCTTGTTTCCCAGGGATACTCTTGCAGCAAGAGGTATTCCGCAGCACCGGGCGGAACAGAAAAATACTTCTGTAAAGATATGGTCGAGTCAGATACCGGGGAGATGTTTCCTTATTATTATTTCAGTGGAGGAGAAGAGGAACTTACAATAAATGAAGTCATGCCGGCGTTTATGCCGACCAACGAAGTAATTCAGTATCTGGACACCCCGGGAGACATACGCAGACATTGCCCGTATTACGCATCCAGAGAAAAGAAGTATTGTATGACGCACAAGATGCCCGCTGACCCGGTCAGAGTCTGCAGGTCAGAATGTCCCATCAGCTGTTTAACAGAGCCGCCGGTAATAATTAGCTCAAATTACAGAAATACGTGCTTTCAGGTGCTGGAATTTACAAGATATCACCGGATCTTTCGGATGTCCGGGTCCTGAATGGCTTGATCTTTCCGGACTGCTATGACACTTCTCGCTTAAATGAGCAGTAATGATAATGTAAGAAAGAAGTTCTCATGGCAAAAACAGATATGAAAAATTCCGCGAATTATTGAATGCTTAGGAGCTTTCATGGGCAGCGGAGAGATCGAACTTTCTGAAGACGAGCTGGCGATGGTTGCCGGGCATAAAAAAGGAAGGGGCTTTTGCTGGTGCGCCACGTGACTGGCTTACTCTGCGGCAGCTTCAGATGCCTCTTGGTGCAGTCTGTCCAGCCATTCTGAAACATACTTATGTATACCTTCCTTCGATAGAAATTATAGCATAATAGTTATATATGGAATAGTGTGGCCTGTAAGAGTATAGATGCTGTGAGAGATCGCTCCCCAAATGGGGAGCATTTCTTTTGACATTTGAGTTAGACAAGACTAACATATTATATAGCTGTTATGAAGGTGCCGGCTGATGCATGGATCATGGGAACTGCGGGCATGCCAGTCATTTCTGCTGTGCTGGCAGAAATCATGGCAGTGATTCTGTAACTGGAGGAAAAATATGTCAAAAAAAGCATCACAGTTTCAAAAGAAGGTAATGAGCCTCGGATACCGTGGCAAGGAGATATTCAAGCCGCTGAATACCGGATGGATAGACGAGCACACGGCATGTATCCGCGAGTGGATCGCCAACATTTTCTTTTACACGAAAAACGGGACTACGATCATGATAGATGCCGGATACAACTATGACCGGCTCGCAGAAAAGATGCGCTGGATCGATATCGATTCGTCCTCTATTCAGCATATACTCATTACTCATCAGGATACAGACCATGTCGGAGCGGTAGAACGCGACTCAGACGGGCTTTTCAGGCATGCGACACTTTACCTGAGTGAAGTCGAGAACAGATATATGACCGGAGAGGTCCGCCGCAAAGTTGGATTCGGGACTTACAAGCTGCCGATGGTGGAGACTGATAATAAGAAGGTACTTCTGCAGGACGGGGAGGTCTTTCAGATCGGGGACATCCGCGTAGAAGCGATCATGGTTCCCGGACATACCTGGGGACATATGGTCTATCTGATCGATGATGCTTATTTGTTTACCGGTGATACGATCTGGTTTGGTCCTGATGGGGGATACAGTTTCATCAATTCTCTTGCGGAGGATAACGACCTTGCAAAGCAGTCTCTGGCGAAGCTGGAAAAACTGCTGAGGGAACGCAACCTGTCCCCTAAAATAATCACAGGGCATACAGGGTGGTCGCAGGATCTGGATTTTTCTTTTGCACATCGTGATCAGGTGTGCAATAGTCTGAGAAGGCAGACGCCTCATGATCCGTCAGCGCCATATGATGGATACGATGAGAGCGACGATACGGAAGAAAGTGCAAGAAATAATCCGCTGGTTTCCGTGAATGATGCAGAAAAGCGCAAGGTTCTGCTGTTTGGCGCAGGCGTGATCGGAGCTTATCTGGCGCATGTACTGATCCGGGCAGGAAATGAAGTTACGATCCTTGCAAGGGAAGAAAGAGCGAAATCGCTCAGGCAAAACGGACTCGTCATCGAACACCATCTGCAGCGAAAAACAACGAAAGACCCTGTGGAAGCTGTCACGGATGTATCGGGGCGTTCCTTTGATGCAGCTTTTGTGGTCATGCCTTTCCATAAGATTCGGCAGGCTATTCCCCAGATTCGGCAGCTTAATACAAAACTGCTGGTGCTGGTAGGGAACGATCTTGCTCCGGCAGAGATCGAAGAGGATCTGAGAAAAGCTCCCGGAATCGAAAAGATCCTGTTTGGTTTCCAGGTATCGGGAGGCAAAAAGGAAACAGATCATTACGTATGCGAGCGTTTTGGCGGAAGCTACATGGATATTGGCCAGCTTCATGGCAAGACCGACCCGGAATTGAAGGCGTGGACGGAGAAGCTGTTTGAAAGCACTTCATATAAGCTGAACTGGCAGGACGATATGGAAGCATATCTGATATGCCATCCAGCCGCCATACTGCCGATTGGATATCTCTCCTACATCTGTAATGGGGACCTCCGTAGTTCCACAAAAGAACAGCGCAGGATGATGGTGGATGCGTCTCATGAAGCATTCGAAGCGCTGAAGGCAAAAGGGATTATGATCTATCCTGAAGGGGATGATAAGTTCTACGAAAACGGAGCAAGGGGGAAGCTGATGCAATTGCTCTATCTCATCATGTCCAAGTCCAGGATAGGAGACCTTATTGCCTGTGAGCATTGCCGGAATGCCGTATCGGAAATGGAACAGATCGATGCTTTCTATGAAGAACTTCTCAAGGATTATCCTGAGGAAAAACTCGAGACATGGAACAGATTGCGAGACATGATGCCGTCATGGGACGAACTGCATAGAAAATACGAGAACTAGATGATAAGGACACGTCCTTGACTGACGCTTTTCGGGTGTTGCTTTCAGCATATACCCGAAAACGAACTCGCCCGCGAGTTCTCACCACACCGGAATTTACGCATAACAAAACCGGACATCGCAAGGGTGTCCGGTTTGCTATGGTGCGCCCGGCGAGGATCGAACTCGCGGCCTTCTCATTCGGAGTGAGACACTCTATCCACTGAGCTACGAGCGCATATCAGAAGTCTTAAAGTCGTTGCAATTACTGAGTTTTGTATTTCTAAATAGTAACTGCGTGTCTCATTTTGTTAATAATAGAGCGTCTCATTCTTATTTCTGTAAGACGCTTTTATTACTTTACACTTGCACATTTCTTAAGTCAATAAGTAATCCTGGTTGAACTGCTTTGATTGAGTTGACGTATTTCTTTTAGTGAGGGATCTATCTACGTCAATTACTGAACCCATAACCCGCTGCTTGTGTAAAACATTGACGTAATTATCCGGATATCATAAAAACTCGTCAATTTTGCGTTGCTGACCCTACTATATGGCATATCAATTCTTTAAAAGGACATCTACATACTTCCATTCCGAGTTATTCCGTAATAGTTTTCTCTGGTCGAGGAGCGTGGAAGAACGTCTCATAGCTTTTGACATTGTGAAAACATGAAGCATATAATTAGTGTTGACCGCTAAATGATTTCTGACGACGACAGGAGTAAACATGAAGAAGTGCTGCAGATGGATATTGCTTGTATCGGTTTTGGTTATTGCGGCAGCGCTGTCTGCCTGCAGTCCGGAACCGGAAGAACTGGCTGCCGGTATTCAGAAGGAGATCGAGACTGCGAACGCAATTGAGAATTATTACTTTGCGCAGTTTGTTGATCTTGAGGATCTTAAGACCGCAAAGGAAGCGGCTGAGAAAGCTTTGAATGAATCTGACGAAGACTCATACAAAGACGTTCTTGCGGAATTAACAAGTCAGAATGAATCGGCCAGACAAGCATTTGATAAAGAAGCAAAGAATTACTACAACAAAAGGACCTCATCTGATCTGACAAAGGAATATCCATTTGCAGTTCCTGAGGATGAGATCATGAGCCATTTTGATTTTGCGCCCGGGGAGTATTCATCTTCGGAACTGCCGGACTGGTTTAATGTTGAAGAAGAGGAAGCATCGGACGCACATCCGAAGCTGAAAGTAGGCATATACGGATTTGAAATTTCGCCTGACTATGAGTTTGATACGGTTGATACCAAAGAAGTTCAGGTAATGGAAAGCACGGGCAAAAAAACTGCTCTGGTAAACACAGAAATAAAGTTTTCACTCGGAGATTATGGAGATCTTCCGGAAGATCTGTGGGGAATAACGACGTTTGATGATCCATATTATGTAGTAATCGGTCAGGGAGGAAGCCTGACTCTGCTGGTCCCGGATCTGGAAGGCATGGGATGCTATGTGCCATACCAAAAGTTATAATGAAAAAAGCACTGCCTGATAAGCAGGCCATTCATAGCTGAAGAATCAGACCCTTGTTTCTGTAACGGAAAAGGGACTGCCATTGCGGCAGCCCCTTTTTATCATTGTACAGTCTGTTTCCGGATAAGCGGAAGTCTATTTCCTGTATTCGTCCTTGCGAGGACGTCCCATGAGGGTCTCCAGCGCATCCTCGACCTTGGTCTTGCCCTGAATGACATTGTAGATCGCTTCGGTGATCGGCATTTCCACGCCGGCTCTCTTGGAGAGTTCGTATGCTGCCTCAGCGGTGAACATTCCTTCAACCACCATTCCGATGGACTTACGAGCTTCTTCAGGATCGATGCCCTGACCGATAAGGCGTCCGCAGCGGAAATTCCTTGAGTGCATGCTGGTGCAGGTTACGATCATATCGCCTACTCCGGAGAGACCCGCGAATGTCTCAAATTTTGCGCCGAGAGCCAGACCGAGTCTGGTCATCTCCGCGATACCTCTCGTCATCATAGCGGCTCTCGTATTGTCACCGAACCCCATGCCGTCAATAATGCCTGAACCGACCGCCATAACGTTCTTGACGGAGCCGGCAAGCTCCATTCCGAGCATATCGTCATTGGTGTAGATCCTGAATCTGTGAGTCGAGAAGAGATCTGAAAGGGATCTTGCGGTGCGCGGATCACTTGATGAGATCGATACTGCTGTCGGGACTCCGATGCCGACTTCTTCTGCGTGAGAAGGTCCTGATATGCATGCATATCTGTCCATATCGAATCCGACTTCCTCAGCAACTTCGGACATGCGCATCAGAGTCTTCTGCTCGATGCCCTTGGCGATGTTCATCGCAAGAGCGTCCTTCTTGATAAAAGGCATAGCGGACTTGAGAGCGCTGCGGAAGTGCTGGGCCGGGATCGAGAAAACGATAACATCCGCGTTCTTGAGAGCGGCTTCGTTGTCCGTGTAGAAGTGATAGTCTCCGCTGAGTTTTACGCCCGGCAGATAGTCCACGTTCTCCATTGCCTCTTCCATGCGGTCGAGATGTGCTTTATCTATATCAAAAATGTTGACTCTGCAGCCCTTGGCCGCAACGATCGTCGAGAGAGCGGTACCGAAACTGCCCGCTCCGATAAAAGTTACAGTTGACATGCTGTATTCTCCTTCCGTTGTCTGGCATCATATGATGCTGCTGTTCATTATACCTTTTATTCGGGTCTGTGACAATGGCGGCGGATGTGGTATAACTATCACTGAAAAGAACATAGGGGCAGAGACGAGAGGATCGCAGAATGACAGATATCATCAATGTGGCAGTGATCGCCGGGACGCCTGTCGATACGCAGATGGGAGTCGAGTTCATAGAAGAGAAGAGCAGCAGAGAAGGAGACCCTGTCTCTGCGTTTTATCTGCCTGTCTCTGAGAACTGCGACGATCAGACGAGATTCCAGTACATGGACTATGAGGCAAAGCACGCCCGCATGGATGAGATTTTTGACTGCGCCGCTTCTCAGGGGATAGAAGATTACTTCATATACTGCAACTCTCTGTCAGGAGCCTTCGACTTCGAGTCATATGCAGCCGAAAGAGGTGTGAGGATATACACCCCGCTGCAGACCTACAGCAGGATCGCCGGGAATTACAGACGCGTGGGCGTCGTGGCTGCCAACAATATATCCGCTCACAAGATAGAACAGACAATGATCGCTTCCAACAGTGAGATATATGTGATCGGAACGGGCAATATGGCGATAGTAAGCGCCATTGAAGCAGGTCTGCCTCCGGAGGACATCGTCAGAGACTGCGGCATCGAACATATGGTGCGTTACATAGAAGCCTGCGGGTGCGAGGCGCTGATACTGGGCTGCACGCATTTCCCGTATCTCAAGGAGACGATCAGGGACATCTGCCGTATTCCGCTGATAGATCCGGCAGATGAGATGTACTGTGAACTGCTGCGCGGATATGGTCAGGGCAGAGGATGAAACCCTCTGTGATGTTATGGTAAAATATCTCCATGACAGAACTCAATCAGAGCGCAATTGAATATATGGAGAGACTCGGGTTCCGCGACGCCGTGCTCGGTACCGAGAGGTTCACGACCTGATGCGACCCTCCGAGGATGGAGGTGTCGGTAAGTTTTACTGACGGGAGCAGGGATCTGAACGCGGACGGCTGCAGGTATGATGTAGATGAATCGCAGATCGGCCGGGTATGGATACCGAAGGACGGGCTGCTTGTAACACCGCCTGTCAGGATCAGGTACGAGAGATATCCATGGATAGAGAAGTTCGAGTTTGACGGCCTGCGCCCCGCTCCGGCAAAGCGTACCGGTACCGGTACCAAAGGCGCAAAAGGATTCGTCAGGTCGCTCAGTACGATATATTCTCCTGCTTATGAAGAGTACCGGGAATACGGAGGAGATGAGGCATTTGATGCTGCCGGGTATTTTGCCCGTGCTGCTGACTACTTCATCACCAGGGCCGGCGATAGCCAGTCGGCAAAAATGGTACGCAGATTCTGCGGATTTACGGAGAACATGTGGCGGGAAGGCAATGAGGAAATGCTCGGTATATGTATTGAAACAGTTGTGCCGAGACTGCTTGCGGACACGGCATCGCGCACGGTGTTCGAAGACAGCATAACACAGGAATTCAGAGACTATCTGAAAGGAGAGACAGATAATGGCTGCTAACAACAAGACCAGAGAAGTACAGTTCACACTCAAGGATGATGATTTCAAGATGTTCGGGCATTACAGGGTGCTGTATACCGAACAGGGACACAAGCTGGTAAGGAGGCAGAGACTGACTTATCTCATATCGGCAGTTGCCATTGCCGGTCTCTTCACGGTGTTTAAGGTGGACAGTAAATTTACGATACTCATGTACATTATCGCTGCGGGTCTGGCGATCGCAGGGCTTTTCTTTGCGGAGACTCTGGTGCTGAGACAGCAGGACAAGGCTATCGCGATGACAGAAAACAGCGCGGAGAGAGTCCACGCGGCACAGAACAGGATCAGATTTGATGAGACGGGCTTCACGACCTATGCGGCAGGTGACGAACAGCATTTTGAGTACAAAGATGTCAAACTGGCGGATTTTACAGAACCGGCGATATATGTCTGGATGAGCGATACGATGATCATGCCGATCCCTGCTCATGCTTTCCGCAATATGTCGGAGATGAAGGAATTCAACAAGTGGCTCAGGGCGAGGATTGAGGAAAACGGTGGCAGCGCGAAGTAACGGGCCGTGTTTCTTGTTAAAAACAACAAAATTTACAGCAGTTGGTTGACATATTTCATAAAAGAGAATATATTTACGCATAAGCTGTAGCAGGGATATCTGCAGAGCAGACCTGTTCTATGAAAGGAGCACATTCGCATGACGAACAGAAACATGATGATGGACATGAGAATGATGGGCATGTGCATGTGCACACCGGAATAAACATAGGATAAGGTCATAACGCAGCCGATACTATGAGATTTCTCATGCAGGATATAAGGGGCAGGTCGTTAGGGCCTGGCCCTCTTTTTTCAGGCAGTCGCATAGAATTCTTCAATAGTAGAAAGGAGCAACATTGAGTGAATATATCATAAGTCTCCAGGGAGTCACTAAGGAGTTCGATACCAAGAACGGAAAAGTGGTGGCGCTCAGAGATATCAATCTGGACATAGACAGAGGCGATTCCTACGGGATAATAGGCCTTTCGGGCGCAGGCAAATCCACGCTCGTCAGGACGATCAATCTCCTTGAGCAGCCTACCGAAGGTAAAGTCCTCTTCGACGGCAACGTGCTGACAGGACTCAGCGGAAGGGAACTCAATCTTCAGCGACGCAAGATCTCGATGATCTTCCAGCAGTTCAACCTGCTGATGCAGAGGGACGCGATCGGAAACATATGCTTTCCGATGGAAATTGCCGGCGTGCCGAAACAGCAGGCCATAGAAAAGGCAAAGGAGCTTCTCAAAGTAGTCGATCTTGAAGACCGGGCGCATTCCTATCCGTCACAGCTCTCAGGAGGACAGAAACAAAGAGTCGCCATCGCAAGAGCTCTCGCGTCTGATCCGGAAGTCATCCTCTGCGATGAGGCGACATCAGCTCTCGATCCCAAAACAACAAGATCTATCCTGCAGCTCCTGAGGAAGATCAATGAAGAACGCGGGATCACGCTTGTAGTCATCACTCATGAGATGGGCGTCATCAAGCAGCTTTGCAACAAAGTCGCTGTCATTGAAAACGGCGAGATCGTGGAGCGGGGAGATGTGCAGGATATCTTCGCTAAGCCGAAGACAAGAGCTGCGAGAAAACTGTTCTTCCCTGATGATGAAGACCGTGAGACGCCTGAGGGAAGAACTGCGACCAGAAACAGACTCAGGCTGGTGTTCGACGAGAAGACAGCATACAAACCGATTATTTCCAGTATGATTCTGGCTACCGGAGAGCCTGTCAATCTGCTGTATGCCAATATGGATGCTCTTCTCGATGAGCAAAGAGGGCAGATGGTAATCTGTCTTTCGGACAATAAGGAAGCGGCAGAGCGTCAGAAGGCATTCCTCATCAAGGAAGGTGTGGAATTTACTGAGATACCGGAGGATTCGGACTACTACGATTATCCTCTGCATGGACCGGATACGGGGGTGACAGAATAGATGGATGCGCATACTTTATTCAGCCTTCTGGGAGAGGAGACAGTCAAAACTTTATATATGACATTCATAGGCACATTGGTCTCTTATCTGATCGGTCTTCCTATAGGAGTGTCACTGATAGTTACCGCGCCGAACGGCATCAAGCCAATGGGATTATATAACAAAGTCATGGGCTTCATCGTGAACGTGATCAGGTCGGTTCCGTTCCTGATTCTTATGATAGCTCTGATGCCGTATATACGCGTGGTCATCGGTACGGGTATAGGCCCGAAAGCCATAACGGCAGCATTGATAGTAGCAGCGGCTCCATTCGTGGCAAGACTGGTAGAACAATCACTGCTGGAAGTCGATCCGGGAGTGATCGAGGCAGCTCAGGCGATGGGGGCAAGCACTTTCCAGATCATCCGGAAGGTACTGCTTCTTGAAGGAAGACCTTCGCTTCTCAACGGTGCCGCGGTAGCGACGATCAATATCCTCGGGTATTCCGCGATGGCGGGCACTGTCGGCGGCGGCGGACTCGGAGATGTGGCGATCCGGTACGGACTCTACAGATTCCAGCCCGCGATCATGTGGATCACGATAGTCATCCTCATAATCATGGTCCAGATCCTGCAGGAAGTCGGTATTAAGATCGCGGCAAAGATGGACAACCGTATCAATTGATTCTCACTCTGTCAGGGCGCCGGGAGAGGCATAAAAATAAAAAGGGTATTAATACTATTTTTCATAAAGGTATAAATTGTCGTAAGGTATAAAGGGAAAAGAAAGGAGAACACAACATGAAGAACCTTAGAAAACTGAGCGTACTTGCACTCGTACTCGCACTCGTATTTGCGTTCACGGCATGCGGCGGATCAGGCGGAGATGAAGGCAGCGCAGAAGATAAGGCCATCAAGGTCGCAGCTTCGCCTACACCTCATGCGGAGATCCTGAAATCAGCAGCTGACAAGCTGGCAGAAGAGGGCTGGACTCTCGAGGTCGTAGAATTCGACGACTATGTACAGCCTAATGTAGCAACAACTGACGGAGATGTAGATGCTAACTACTTCCAGCACGTTCCATACCTCGACCAGTATAATGCGGAAAACGGAACTAATATGGTTGCGGTAGCCGACATGCACTATGAACCGATGGGCGTATATGCCGGAACGAAGAAAAGTTTCGATGAACTTGCAGACGGAGACAAGATCGGAGTTCCTAACGATGTAACCAACGAGGCAAGAGCTCTGCTGCTCCTCGAGGCCAACGGAGTTATCAAGCTCAAGGAGGGCGTTGGTGTTGAAGCTACCAAGACTGACATCGAAGAGAATCCTAAGAACTTAGAGATAGTAGAGCTCGAAGCGGCCACCATCCCTGCGTCACTTCCGGATCTCGCACTCGGAGTCATCAATGCCAATTACGCTATCGGCGCCGGACTCAAGCTTCAGGAATCCCTCGCATATGAGGCTGAGGACTCGCTGTCCGCTGACACATATGTAAATGTCATCGTTGTCAACGAGGAGAACAAGGACAGTGAGAAGACCAAGGCTCTTGTCGCAGCGCTTCAGACAGATGAAGTAAAGCAGTTCATCACTGATACATATAACGGCGCAGTGCTTCCGAAGTTCTAGACGTTACAAATAATCAAAAGTTACAATATAGCGCGTTTCACAGCGGGGTCGCAGCGGCCCCGTTTTGTGTTCCCGGAAAACGGACGAAACATTTCAGTTCACGACTCTTCAATTCTTGATGCTGTTATTATATAATCTACTATGTATGATTATGTGATCAGTACGACAACAGAAGTCAATAACAACTGCAGTTTGATCAATAGATAAGGGAACAGAATATGGACAAGAACTTCATCAAAGTAGACAAATGGGGAGAGTGCCTGTGGGGCATTGATGAGACAGGCAGACTGTTCATCAACGGAGGACAGGCAGAGAGCCTTGAAGGCAGAAGCATCCCATGGGAGAGCTACCGCGGGCTCATCACCGAAGCCGCCGTCATCGGAAAAGTAACGCTTCCGGAAGGAGCTTCACTTGCCGAACTTTTCAAGGGCTGCAAAGGACTTGAGGCGGCTGACCTCAGCGGCCTTGATACTGCAGGCGTCACGGATATGCATTCGATGTTCGAGGGATGCACAAGACTCAAAGAACTTGACATCTCGTCTTTTGACACGTCCTCGTGTCATGACATGAGCAGGATGTTCGCCAAGTGCGCCAGACTGACCGACATACTCCTCGGCGAGAACTTCTCCCTCACGGGAGACGGCACGACTTCGTGCGACAGGCTTGCCGTCAAGGAAGCCGGAAAGTACAGACGCGCCAGAGTTATCTCTGCGGAAGGCTGCCTGATCAGATATCATGAGAATGCAGGCAGAGACATTTTCGTTGAGCGCAAGAGCGTTCCGGACTTCAGATACGTCATCGAGAACCTCATGTACGATGTTCCCGGCGAGAGACTCGTGTTCATTGGGTGGAATACAGAGCCGGACGGAAGCGGGAGGATGTTCAGACCTGAGCAGGAACTGAACAGCATAGATGAGGACATAGATCTCTATGCGATCTGGGCAAGCGCGCCGGAGATCGGTGAGGTCCGCCCGGTGGACGAGTTCGCTTTCGGACAGCCGATACCGTTCGAGCTGCCGGAGATCGTTTCTGCCGGAGATCCTAATGTAACAGGATATCTTGAAGTCAGCCCTGACGGTGAAGAAGGCACATGGCAGGCGATAGATCATAATACTGTTCTGCCTGTGACATGCAACGGATGGCTGGTAAGGCTCTGCGCCG
This sequence comes from Anaerovoracaceae bacterium, assembly GCA_045113935.1. Classification (GTDB taxonomy): domain Bacteria; phylum Bacillota; class Clostridia; order Peptostreptococcales; family Anaerovoracaceae; genus Crickella. The sequence goes on along the minus strand of JBGUJM010000028.1, from coordinate 22,084 downwards.
CAAACAGTGTGGGCAAGTCATATTCCAATCCTGTTGAGCTGCATATCAAGAAGGCGGCCAAGGATATGTCGGGAGTGCGCTGGTCCGAAGAACCAGACATGACATATGACGGAACAGCTAAACACGTCTGGCTTGAAGGACTGCCGGTAGGTGTAACTGCCGAGTATGAAGGAAACTCTGCTGTTGAGGCCGGCACGTACACCGCCAGAGTGATACTGGATTATGATGAGGACAATTTCAGTGAACCTACTCTGCAGAGAGAGTATGAATGGTCTGTCAAAAAGGCTGTCTATGACATGTCGGCAGTACGCTGGGATTACTCTGACAGCTTTGTATACGACGGAAGCGACAGAGAGGTAGTGCTCACCGGACTTCCGGAAGGCGTCACAGCATCCTATGAAAACAACCGCGCGTCAGATGCCGGCATATATACGGCTGCCGCTGTACTCAGCTATGATGCTGTCAACTATGAGAAACCTGCAGACATTACACCTTGTGTATGGGAGATAGAGAAAGCGGTCATCGATCCGCTGACACTCGAGTGGTCGGAATATGACAAATTCGTATATGACGGAACACCTAAATCCGTTCGCATACTCAACCTGCCTGAAGATGCAGAGGTCGAGTATGACGGAGCGGAAGAGACGCCCGCGGGCAAGTATCTTGCCAGAGCGCGTTTCCTCGGCAACTACAAAGCGTCGGGCCCTGCAGAATACGAATGGGAGATCACCAAGGCATCCTATGATATGGGGATAGCCAGATGGAATTATGAGAAGCCTTTTGAATTCGACAGAGAGCCGCACAAGGTCGAGCTGACCGGACTCCCGGAAGAACTCGGTGTCAGATACCTCAGCAATGCAGGGATCTCGGCAGGGGATTATGAAGCGAAGGCCATCTTCCAGAATCCGGACACACATAATTATTTCACACCGGATGACATGTCTCTCACATGGACCATCAGGAAGAAGACTCTGGATATGTCGCAGGTAAAATGGGACTATCCGGGAGCGTTCACCTATGACGGAGAGAATAAGAAGGTAGAGCTGACGGGCCTGCCGGAAGGCATTCATGCCGACTATGAGAACGCAAGCGCATTCAACGCAGGTGTATATAACGCTCACGCGATACTTGACTATGATTCGGACAATATGTACGCGCAGCAGCCGGCTGACTGCCAGTGGAAGATCAACCGTGAGAGATTCGATATCTCCGGCGTGTACTGGGATTACGAAGAAGCGTTCACCTATGACGGAAGGGAACACGGTATATACCTGGCAGGACTCCCGGAAGGGATCAACGTAGAGTATCAGGACAATCACAAGGTAGAGGCAGGTAAGTATGTAGCTACTGCCACGCTGACACCTAGTGATCCGATGAACTATGAGGCGCCTGAAATGAGCGGCTGCACATGGGCCATCAACAAGGCTCAGATAGAAAAGCCTGGTCTCGAGTGGACGGACTGCTCGGATTTCGTATATGACGGCACAGACAAGGAAGTTGAGATCATCAGTGATATAGGCGACGACCTCAGGGTCGAGTACGCGTTCAATAAGTATCATAACGCCGGCAGATATTATGCCAAGGCGATATTCACTCCTGTCGATGAGAATAACTATCTGCCGCCGAAGCCTCTCGGCTATTCCTGGAGCATAGCCAAGGCAGATCCGGATATCGCCGGCGCAGTATGGGACTACACAAGCGCTTTCACCTATGACGGAAGCAGGAAGAGTGTAAAACTCACAGGCGTGCCGGAAGGCGTGCAGGTGTCATATACCAACGCGAGCGCTTCTGAAGCGGGCGACTATACAGCGATCGCCAGATTCAGCGTCGCGGACACAGCCAACTTCAATACCAGCATACCGGACATGACTCTCGACTGGAGCATCGAGAAGGCCGAGTATGACCTCAGGAACGCGAAGTGGCAGGAAGAGAGAAGATTCACCTATGACGGCCTGGAAAAAGAAGTCGTCATTACCGGACTTCCGGATGGACTGGAGCCTGTATACAGCGGCAACCGCGCGGCGGCAGCGGGTGTGTACATGGCACAGGCATCGTTCGAATTCGATGAGAAGAATTATGAGAGACCGGAATTCCGTGAGTGCAGCTGGATCATTGACAAAGCTCCTATTGATGTCTCCGGTGTTACATGGTCATATGAGAAACCGTTTGTCTATGACGGGACAGAGAAGGTGATCTCCGCGAGAGACATTCCGGAAGGATGCTATGCTGTCTACAGCAATACAAGAGCCAGCAACGCAGGCACCTATGTCGGAACTGCAGACATCAGGCCGGAAGATACAGACAATTACACACCTGTCAGGATCGACAACATAACCTGGAGGATAGAGAAGGGCGATTATGACATGTCCCACGCATACTGGGATTATGACAGACCGTTCACTTATGACGGGACAGAGCATTCTGTAGTACTGAAAGGCCTGCCTGAAGGAGTTACACCTTACTACAGAAACAATACGGCTTCAGATGCCGGAACATATGAGGCGAGCGTTGCGTTCAGAGCCGCGGATGAGAGGAACTACAATGTTCCGGAAGCGGGCAGCTGTGAATGGACCATATCCAAGGCAGACTATGACATGTCATCCGTTCAGTGGAACTACAGCGGAGAATTCAGCTACACGGGAAGGATGCATGAAGTAGAGCTGAGAGGCCTGCCTGAAGGAGTCAGAGCAGTATACTCGGGCAATGCCGCGGCAGAGACCGGTGTATATGAGGCAACGGCAGACCTGATCCCGTTCGATCAGAGCAATTACAACAAGCCTCATGTAGACAGCTGCAGATGGCAGATCGTCAAGGCGGACTATGAGATGTCCGCAGTCAGATGGGACTACAGCGATGCCAAGGTATACAACGGCAGAGTACAGAGCGTCATGCTCGAGCAGCTCCCTAACGGAGTCAGCGCTGACTACAGGAACAACGAAGCTGTCAATGCAGGCAAGTATACCGCAAGGGCCATCCTCAAAGTCTCTGACGAGGCCAATTACAATGTACCTTCCGTACAGGACTGCGACTGGGAGATCATCAAGGCTGACTACGACATGGGTGGAGCAGAATGGGATTACCAGCCGGGCGCTTTCACATATGACGGAGACAGGAAGAAGATCGAACTGTTCAACCTTCCTGACAGCGTCAGCGCTTCGTATGAAGGCAATACCGGAATCCTTGCGGGAGACTATGTAGCAACCGCTTCATTCAGAACATCAGACGCCAACTTCAACGCGCCGGAATCAGTCACTGTTCCTTGGAGCATTGGCAAGGCAGATTACGATATGTCCGGAGCCAGATGGGATTACTCCGGGGAGTTCGTCTATGACGGCACCCCTAAGAGGATTGAGGTGACCGGACTCCCGGAAGGTATCAGCGTAGACTATGAAGGCAATACAGAAACAGATGCAGGCGTATATGAAGCGGTCGCCAGATTCAGAAGCAATACGGGCAATTTCAATGTTCCTGAGCCTATGACCTGCAGCTGGACTATCAACAAAGCTGATCCGGATATCCGCAGGCTCAGATGGGATTATTCGCAGCCGTTCATCTATGACGGAACGGACAGAGTCGTAGAACTTGCCGGAATACCTGAGACGATCGAGGTTTCATACACAGGCAATACTGCTGTAACCGTGGGAACATACAACGCCCACGCGGAACTGAGGCCGGTCAATCCTGATAACTACAACTACCCGTCCATCGCAGACTGCCCGTGGAATATTGTCAAGGCGGAGTACGATATGTCCGATGCAAGGTGGACCGGTGAGATGAGATATGTGTACGACGGCACCGAGAAGTCAGTCTGGCTGACAGGTCTGCCTGAGGGAGTAGAACCTGTATACAGCGGCAATACTGCTGTTGATGCCGGCACATATACCGCAAGCGCCAGCCTCACATATGATGAGCACAATTACAGACAGCCGTCAGTCGGCAGCGTGGAATGGACGATAGACAAAGCCGTCTATGATATGACAGGTGTCGCCTGGGACTACAATGACAGCTTTGTATACGGCGGCGGAGAGAAAAAAGTCGAGCTTACCGGACTTCCTGCCGGAGTCACCGCTGTCTATGCCGGAAATACCGGAGTCGATGCGGGAGAATACGAAGCTTCTGCTGAGCTCAGCTATGATGAAAAGAACTACTTCAAGCCTGAATTCGGTCCGGTAAGATGGCGTATAGGCATGGCAGATGCTCCTGTTGATACCGGAAACATCCGGTGGAACTACACAGGTCCGTTCCTGTACGATGGAACACCTAAGAGCGTAGCGCTTGCCGAAAAGGCTGTTGAACAGGGATTCCTTGACAGACTGCGCGGAAGAAAACCTGTTATGGAGCTTGAAGGTGTACCTGAAGGGTTCGACGTAATATACGAAGATAACGTCAAGACAGATGCCGGTGTTTACTATGCCAAGGCAAAACTCGTCAATCCGCAGGATACCAACTACAGAGAGGTCACCGTTCCGGAATGCAGATGGGAGATCACCAAGGCCGGCATAGACATGTCAGATGTACACTGGGACTATGAAGGCCCGTTCACTTATGACGGTGAAGAGAAGACTGTGGAACTGGCAGGACTTCCTGAGGGAGTGACTGTCACATATACCGGCAATACAGCAGTGAATGCCGGAGAGTATGAGGCTATGGCTGAGATCGAGGCGGCCGATCCTGTTAATTTCGAGACGCCTGATCCTGTAAGAGGATGCTGGTGGAAGATCGGAAAGGCTTCCTACGATATGTCCGGAGCCGAATGGGCATATCAGGACGACATCATCTACAGCGGCGAGGAAAAAAGTGTCAAGGTCATAGGCCTTCCTGAAGGAGTTAAAGTCGATGCTTACAGAGGAAACACAGCTATCGATGCAGGAACGTACATGGCTGAGGCTATCCTCGAGTACAGCAATAAGGAAAATTACGAAGAGCCTTCCATTGCCAACCTCAAGTGGAGGATCCAGAAGAAGAAGATCAACACATCCGCGGTCAGATGGGATTATGATGAGAGCACGCTCTTCGTATATGACGAGAAGCCTAAGAAAGTCTCTCTGATCGGGCTTCCTAAGGACGCGGAAGTCGTCTATGTGGACAATGTCAAGATCAATGCAGGTACATATACCGCAAGAGCGAGACTCACATATGATACAAGGAACTGCGAGGCTGAAGAGATCGCAGATCTCAAATGGAAGATCGAGAAAGCAAATTACGATACAGAGTATGTCCACTGGAGCTATGACAAGCCTTTCACGTATGACGCGTATGAGAAGAGTATCGTGCTCCGCAACGTACCGAAATCAATAGACGTGAGGTACAGGGACAACAAAGCAAGTGCTGTCGGAACATATACGGCCAAGGCTTATCTGACATACGACAGCGATAACTACAACGCGCCTGAGATCGATACGACTATAGACTGGGCTATCGTTTCAGGAGACAGGGAATAATAATGAATGGCTATCTGATAGCAATCATAGGGCTGGTCCTGTGCTCGACTTTCTTTTCGGGCACAGAGACCGCGTTCTCATCCGTCAGCAAGATCAAGATGAAGAATCTTGCTGCTGACGACAATAAAAGAGCGGAGCTGGTGCTTGAGCTGACAGAGAATTTTGACAAGCTCATCACCACTATTCTGGTGGGCAATACCATTTCCAATATTGTCATGACTACCGTAGCTACGGTCTACGGGATCCTTACCTGGGGCCAGAAGATCGGTCCGACAATAGCTACAGTCATGGTGACCATTCTGGTACTGGTGCTGGGCGAGATCTCGCCTAAGATCATAGCCAGAGAATACGCAGAGGAAACGGCACTGTTTCTCGCGCCTTTTGTCAAGGGCCTGATCGTTGTCCTGACTCCGCTCACATTCATCTTCATGGGGCTCAAAGTCCTGCTCAAGAAGATGATAGGCAAGAACGAAGCTCCGGAGTTCTCCGAGGACGAGCTCCTGACCATTGTAGAGGAGGCAGAGGCCGGAGGAGCCATAGGCGAAGAACAGAGCGAGCTTATTGCCAATGCCATAGAATTCAATGAGACAGAAGCGATAGACGTCCTTACTCCGAGGGTGGATATCGTGGCGATAGAGAAGGGAACTCCTGTCGCCGAGATCAAGGAAGTCTTCAGGGAATCCGGCCTGTCAAGGCTGCCTGTATATGAAGATGATCTCGACAACATCATCGGAGTTATCAACCAGAAGGATTTTTACAACAAGAATGTCAGGACGATCAGGGACGTCGAAAAGATAATCAAGCCGGTAGCTTATGTGGCCGAGTCGATCAAGGCATCTGTACTGCTCAAGAAGATGCAGGCCAAAAAGACGCACATCGCCATTGTCATCGATGAATATGGCGGCACTACCGGGCTCGTCACGCTTGAAGACATCATCGAGGAAATCGTCGGTGATATCTACGATGAGCATGACGCGGCGGCGACCAAGGATGTAAGACCTGCCGGCGAAAACGAGTATCTTGTCTCGGGCGGCGCTGACCTCGAGGACTTCTTCGACCTGTTCGGTGAAGAGATCGAGTCTGACTGCAATACGGTCAATGGCTGGGCGATGATCGAGCTTGACAGACTGCCTAAGGAAGGCGACGAATTCGACTACGAATCACGGCACAAGATCTTCCACGTCAGAGTCATCAAAGCAGATTCAAGGCGCGCGCTGATGACACGTATCAAAGTAGAAGACAAGCCGGAAGAGGATGATTAGACAATAATCTTAGGAAAGGATATACATAACAATGGGTTTGATGGAAAAGATCTTCGGAGATCTTAATGCTAAGGAAGTCAGGAAAATAGAAAAGATAGTAGACCGCGTCGAGGCCTATGATGAAGCGATGCAGGCTCTGACGGACGAGGAACTCAGAGCCAAGACTGACGAATTCAGGAGCAGACTTGCAGAGGGGGAGACTCTCGACGACATTCTGCCTGAAGCATTCGCGGTATGCCGCGAAGGCGCGTGGAGAAGCCTCGGCATGAAACACTTCAGAGTCCAGCTTATCGGCGGCGTGGTCCTGCATCAGGGCCGCATAGCCGAGATGAAGACAGGTGAAGGTAAAACACTCGTAGCTACGCTCGCCGCCTATCTTAACGCGCTTGAGGGCAAGGGCGTGCATGTAGTCACAGTCAACGACTATCTGGCCAAGCGTGACGCGGAATGGATGGGGAAACTCTATACATTCCTCGGACTCAAGGTCGGCTGTGTCATCCATGCTGTCGAAGGACCGGCCCGTCACGAGCAGTATATGGCAGACATCACTTACGGAACGAACAATGAATTCGGTTTTGACTATCTGCGTGACAACATGGTCACCTATAAGGAACAGCTGACGCAGAGAGAACTCAATTTTGCCATCGTCGACGAGGTCGACTCGATCCTCATCGATGAAGCGAGAACACCTCTCATTATTTCCGGCAGAGGTGTTGACTCCAGCTCGATGTACAGGAACGCCAATATGTTCGTCAAGACCCTCGTAGAGGAGCAGGACTACAAGATCGAGGAGAAGGACAACCAGATCGCTCTCACGGACGAAGGTGTCAAGGTCTGCGAGCAGTATTTCGGCATTGATAATTTCTCCGATCCGGACAATATGGAGCTCAACCATTACGTCCACCAGGCACTGCGTGCCAATTACCTCATGAAGAGGGATGTTGACTACATCGTCAAGGACGGTGAGATCCTGATCGTAGACGAGTTCACCGGACGTCTGATGTACGGCCGCCGGTTCTCCAATGGTCTGCATCAGGCTATCGAGGCCAAGGAAGGTGTCAAAGTCAGATCCGAATCCAAGACCCTGGCGACGATCACACTGCAGAATTACTTCAGGATGTATCAGAAACTGTCAGGTATGACAGGTACCGCCAAGACCGAGGAAGACGAGTTCAGAGATATCTACAATATGGATGTAGTCGTCATCCCGACCAACAGGCCGGTGGTCAGAGAGGATATGCAGGATTCTGTATATGCCCATCAGAAGGGCAAATACAAAGCGATCGTCAATAAGGTCGTTGCGGCACACGAGACCGGTCAGCCGGTGCTGGTCGGTACCATCTCGATCGAGATATCCGAGCTCATCAGCAATATGCTCAGGAAGCGCGGCGTCAAACACAACGTACTCAACGCCAAGCACCATGAGCAGGAAGCCGAGATCGTCGCTGAAGCAGGACGTCTGGGAGCGGTCACTATCGCGACCAACATGGCCGGCCGTGGTACCGATATCATCCTGGGAGGAAACCCGGACTTCGAAGCAAGGCGTATCATGAGAAAGGAAGAGTACACTCCTGAGCAGATCGCTTTTGCCACAGGATTTGAGAAATCCGACGATCCGGATATGATCGTAGCCAGACAGAGATACAATGAACTCCACGAGGAGATGAAAGCCGAGAGAGCAGCGGAGCAGCAGAAAGTAAGAGAGCTCGGCGGACTCTGCATCGTCGGTACTGAGAGACATGAGTCGAGGCGTATCGACAATCAGCTGAGAGGACGTTCCGGACGTCAGGGAGACCCTGGTACGACACAGTTTTTCATTTCTCTGGAGGATGATCTGATGAGACTCTTCGGCGGAGAGAGGATGCAGAGCATCATGGAGAGGGTCGGACTGGATGAGGATGAGCCTCTTGAGGCGGGCATGCTTTCAAGATCCATCGAAGGAGCCCAGAAAAAGGTCGAGGGCAAGAACTTCAGCATCCGTAAATACGTACTCCAGTACGACAATGTCATGAACAAACAGCGTGAGATCATCTACGGACAGAGGCGCATGGTGCTCGACGGAGAGGATGTCAGCGGCTACATACAGAACATGACATATGAGCTGATCGACGGCATCATAGATCCTGTCGTCCTCGAGTCAAGATATCCTGAAGAATGGGATCTGAAGAGGATCGAAGACGGACTGGTGCAGATCACTCCTAATGTCAGAGGCAGACTCAGATTCGATGATCCGGAATATGTTAACGGCCTCGATGAACAGCAGCTCAGAGACGATGTCAAAGCCGTCTTCGATGAGATGTATGCCGAAAAGGAAGCCGAGATCGGTACCGAACAGATGCGTGATGTAGAGAGAATGATCTTGCTCAGAGTCGTTGACAACCGCTGGATGGATCACATCGATGCCATGGATCAGCTCAAGGACGGTATCGGCCTCAGAGGTATAGGCCAGCAGGATCCTGCCGTTGCCTATGCGCAGGAAGGTTTCGCGATGTTCGAGGAGCTGGTTGCGGATATCCGTGAAGAGACTGTAAAATTCTGCTACAACGTAACCGTAACGACCAGAACTGAGAGAAGAAACGTTGTCACCGGCAGGACTTCAGCTGCAAAAGAAGACTACAAAGATGACAGCGCAAGAGGGTCAGGATCAGGAAGAGGCAACATGCCGGGCGCTGCGCCTAAGGCAGAGAAGACCGGCAAACAGGAGACTGTCAGACGGGATATGCCAAAAGTAGGAAGAAACGATCCATGCCCATGCGGCTCCGGCAAAAAATACAAAAATTGCTGCGGACGGTCCTAAGAAGGGGCCTGCCTGTGCGTCAGCACTGGCGGGAAGATGTCTTAGGACAAAAGGACGGTCCTAAGAAGGGGCCCACTGTGAAAATCAGAGGTATCAGAGGTATATATAAAGGAGAGAGAAAATGGGTATAGCGATATTGATCATCGTAGTGATCCTTGCGGTTGTTGCCATCGTTTCTTACAACTCCCTGACCAGGGACAAGAACCGCATCGAGACAGCTGAGCAGGAGCTGATGAAATACGAGGAGTCCGGCACGGAAGAGGATATCGATAATGCGAAGAAATATCTGACCGCGGTGCTCAGAGACTACAACAACAAGGTCGAGAGTTTTCCGACCAGCATCATCGCCAATATGTTCAATTTCCCTAAGATGCATACTGACGATTTTGACGAAGGACTGTAATAATTCACCACAGTAGTTTCAGGAGGCTGAGATGAATAACAGACTTATCAGAAAACACAATGCCGGAAGGCTGGCAGCCATTCTGGCTATCACCGCGCTCATCCTTATGATGACGCAGCTGCCTCAGAATGTGTCATACGCGTCAGACAATACAATGGAGACTCCGCAGTACGATATCACGGTCGATGTCTCGGAGGACAATTCATATGATATCGAAGAGACGCTGATGATCAATTTTGTCACGCCTCATCACGGCATATACAGGTACATTCCGATCAACGGCAGCGAGATATCCAATATCCGTGTTCCGGGTTACAACTATGAGACATACAGAGAGAACGGCAATATGGTTCTCAAGATCGGAAGCGGAAACTATACTCTGACCGGTCTCAATGAGTATGACATCAGGTACAGGATCACGATGTACGAAGACGGGAATAAAGAGATGGATATGCTGCTGCTCAATCTGATCCCGACAGGATGGGAGACAGATATCGGCAGTGTCAGGGCAACCGTCAATCTTCCCAAAGAAGCTGATCTCAGCAAAGTTGAGATCTATTCCGGGACATACGGCACGGAAGGAAACGAAGACGGCGCCGTCGCGGAGGTATCGGATGACGGCAGGACCATCGTGATAACGGCTGACGACCTGCCGGTATATCACGGCATCACACTGGCTCTTCCTCTTCCTCAGGGTTACTGGGTAGGGGCCAAGGAGTACGGTACGACAACACCTTTCACATGGCTCATGTTCCTTCTCGGACCGATCGGCGCCGCGATCATGTGGTTCCTCTTCGGTAGAGACGAGCCGCTTGTTAAAACAGTTGAGTTTTACCCTCCGGATGGTCTGACACCGGGAGAGATCGGATATATCGTGGACGGCAGAGTCGATAAGAGAGATCTTGTCGCTAATATCGTCTGGCTTGCCGATCAGGGATACATCACCATCGAACAGGAGAGCAAGAGCTCTTTCATCTTCCATGCAGTGGAAAAGCCGGGCGCTGAAGTCCCTCAGTACATTCGTACGATCTACAGCGGGCTGTTCCCGGGTGATAAGACTACAGCATCGAGCCAGAAGCTCGGGGTGACTTTCGGGCGCAAGTACGAAAGCGCAAGAGATCAGCTGGGCAGAATGTTCCAGGGATCCAAGTCACTCAACACACCGGAGTCGCTTATGGCCCGTTCGGTATGCATTGTTGCCGCAATCATGCCGGCCGTGGCGTTCTGCACATGGACCATGGCTTCCGGCGATGATTTCGGTCTGTTCGGAGTGATCTGGGCGGCGGTACATATCGTGCTCACTGCATGCATCATGTGCGCGGTATATGATAATATACGCAGCAATTCCAAGGTCAAGACTGTGCTGATGACACTCCTTGCAATCTGGTTCTTCACTGCCGGAGTCGGAGTGCTCCCGCTGCTGTCCTATACTCTGGTCAATGTGAACAAGACCAAAGCCGGGATCATTTCCGGAATACTGGTTATCGGCACACTGGTAAGCATTTTCTTTGCAGTTATATCCATTGCGAAGAGAAGAGAGTATACAAGACTGCTCGGAAGAGTACTCGGCTTCAGGGACTTTATCAAAACTGCGGAACTCGACCAGCTCAAGGAACTGGTTGAAAGTGATCCGGAATACTTCTATCACATCACGCCGTACGCGTATGTATTCGGACTTTCAGACAAGTGGATCAAGAACTTCGAGGATATCCCGATCATTACGCCGGTATGGTATCACAACGGATTTGACAGATTTGACCGCTTCGATGCTTATATGATGGGCAGGATGATGCATGACTGCTCCTCAAGCGTCAGCAGTCACATAGTTATTCCGCAGGCACCATCTCACTCCGGCGGCAGTTCCGGCGGTGGCTGGAGCGGAGGCGGCAGCAGCTGGAGCGGCGGAGGAGGCTTCAGCGGCGGCGGTTTCTCCGGTGGCGGCTCCGGCGGCGGCGGAGGCGGCGGATGGTAAAGTCCCGGGAAAGGGCTTCAGTACCATCGGACCCAGGAGAGATTTTCTGAAATGAAAAAATACTTTATTTTCGATTTTGACGGAACACTGTGTAATACCAACGACATCATCATCGAATCGTGGCAGGCGACGTTTGAGCGTTTTCTCGGCTGCAGGCTGCCGGTACGAGAGGTGGAAGCGACTTTCGGGGAAGTCCTCTATCACACGGTCGAGGAGAAGATTCCCGATGCTCCGGTAAACGATGTCGTTGACTATTACCGCGCATATCAGTACGCCAATCAGGATGGAAAAGTCCATGTCTTTGAAGGTGTCAAAGAGCTCCTCCGGGAGCTGAGGACCCGGGGATGTCTTATAGGAGTGGGAACATCCAGGACTGCAAACAGTTTCTGGAAATACATGAAGGCATTCGGAATGGAAGATACTGTCGATGAAGTCGTGACAGTGAATGATGTATCCAGTCACAAACCGGATCCTGAGACGATCTACGCGGTGCTGATCAAGCTGATGGCGCATGACAAAGATGCATGGACCCAGGCAGAGGAGCAGAGAGGCGGAGAAGAAGGCGACATGCACATCCCGGATGCTGTTCTGCAGACGGCTGTAATGGTAGGCGATACCAAGTATGATGTCGGCTGTGCCAACAACGCGGGCATCGACAGCGTTCTGGTCGGATGGAGTCATTATATAGACGAAGAAGATATGGCGGCATGCGGTTTTGTCCCGACTTACAGGATAGACAGACCGGAAGAGCTGCTGGAAATAATATAAGAGATCGGAGGCGTAATGTTACAGCTGGACGAAATAAAAAGTCAACTTCCTGCTATGCAGCAGCAGATAGAGGAAGTGGGAGGTTATCTTTGACCCGGCGGGTCTGGCAAAAAGGATACAGGAACTGGAGGATGAAAGTCTGAAAGCCGGATTCTGGGATGACCAGAAGAATGCCCAGAAAGTTCTTAAAGAGAAAAAGGTCCTTGAGGACAGGCTCGGACTGTATAACAGGCTGTCGGAAGAACTTGACGAGATCCCGGAGCTGATCGAGATCGCGGAAGAACTCGAGGATGAGGAAGAAGCGAAAACGGTGATCAGCAGTTTTGAGCGCATCGCGGACGAACTTGAAGACCTCAGGACCCGTATGCTGCTGTCCGGAAAATACGACGGCAAAGATGCTATACTCAGCATACATTCAGGGACCGGCGGCGTGGATGCCAATGACTGGGCGATGATGCTCGAGAGAATGTATCTGAGATATTGTGAGAAGAAAGGGTTCAAAACCAGGATCCTGGACAGACAGGATGATGTAGACTACGGTATCAAGAGCTCGACTATCCTTGTGCAGGGTGACAATGCGTACGGGATGCTCAAGTCCGAGACCGGAGTACACAGACTGGTCAGGATCTCGCCGTTCAACGCGATGGGCAAGCGTCAGACCTCTTTCGCCGCCGTTGAGGCAGTGCCTGATATCGGTGATGACATAGAGGTCAATATCAATCCACAGGACCTAAAGATCGATACATACAGGTCCGGAGGCGCCGGCGGACAGCATGTCAACACAACAGATTCCGCGGTCAGAATCACACACATCCCGACCGGCATCGTTGTAACCTGTCAGAATGAACGCTCTCAGATCATGAACCGTGAAGTCGCCATGAAGATCCTGGTGTCCAAGCTGACCAGGATCGCCGAAGAGGCTCACAAGGAGAATCTGAACGAGATCAAGGGTGATCAGTCTATGGCGACATGGGGTTCGCAGATCAGAAACTATGTGTTCCAGCCATATACGATGGTCAAGGATACAAGGACAGGTGCCGAGACCGGCAATGTGGAAGCGGTGATGGACGGTGACCTTGATATTTTCATCAGGGCGAAGCTTTCACAGGACGCGGCAGAAAGAAACAATTAGAATCAGTAAGCGTTTCATACAGGGAAATACTCGGGGATGAAACGCTTTCATTATGATACGGAGCGGCAGTTTGCTGAAATTATACGCAGGCAGGGAAAATATCGATAAGGAATGTTTCATCTACGGAACAGTTAAGCGTACCGGCGGTGAGACGCTTGTTATCGTGCCTAATCAGTACACATTGGTGGCAGAAGAACAGGCTCTGAAATATACAGGCAGAGACTGCCTTTTTGACATTGAGATCCTGTCGATGAACAGGCTCGGTCTCAGGATCCTGACAGAGCAGGGCAGAGAGTCTGCGGAGATGCTCGACCGGTACGGGCGGTTCATGCTGCTTACAAAACTGATCCGTGAGCGCATAGAGGATTTTGAAATATTCCGGAGATCCGCGGGCAAGCAGACATTCACCAACATGATCAGTGACTTCATTTCTGAGTACAGACAGAACGAATGCAGCCGTGAAGCGGTCAGGTCCATGCTCGATGACGAAGATACCGACCCGCTTCTTCATGCAAAACTCTCGGAGATCATGATGGTGCTGGAAGCCTATGAAGAGGCTGTCAGCGGCAAGTATAAGGATACGGAAGAATATATCGATGAATACATCGATGCGATACCGGAGTCCCGGATCGTGCGCGGCAAAACCATATGGATCTATGGGTATGACAGCGTAACTCCTAAGTTCGTACGCGCCATGCTCGCGCTGGCGTCCGTCGCGAAATCAGTCAATTTCATACTGAACAGAAGTGATTTTGAACTGGACGATGATATCGAGAGGATGCTCAGGCTGAGCTGCTATGAAAACGGCATCGGATTTTCCTGTGAGGAGATCGGCTCTGAATATGAGGTCTCCAAGAGCAGCACGGTTCGCGCAGTTGAAAACGGTCTGTTCCGGCAGCCGATCCGGCCGTCTGAATCTGATCCGGAGGACCTTATGATAGTATGCGCGGCCAATCCTTATTATGAAGCAGAGACCGCGGCCGCGTACATCTGGCATCTGATCCGTGATCTCGGCTACAGGATGAGCGATATTCAGGTGATAGCCAATGATGAAGGATCAATGCACCCGATCATAAGAAGGGTGTTTGCCGAGTACGGACTTCCGGTTTTCATGGACTCGCCCCGTGACATCACGGATACGGCTCCGGTGAGTTTTATAGTGGACCTGCTCTGGTTTCTGGTATATAACAGGAATTCACAGTATATGATCGCCATGCTCAAGACCGGACTGTCAGGTATCCCTTTTGAGATTGCTGAAGATCTGGAAAACTATGTGCGAAGCTATCATATCCGCGGAAGTATGTGGAACAAGGACTTCAAATATGGGGAAGAAACCATCGGTACCGAACTTTTCGCCAGACTCAACTCTGTCCGCGCCGAACTGGCGGATAAGACCGGACGGCTTGCGGAAATATCTTCGGGCAAAATAAAAGTTGAAGAATTCGTAAAAAAGTTCCGTAACTATCTTGACGAGGAGTGGGATCTCTCTGCCGCGGTACAGGCTATGGCCGGCGAAGAGGAAGCTCTGGGGTTCATAGACGAGGCACAGCGAACGACAGAGAGCTACGACAGGGCGGTCAGCATGCTCGATCAGATCATTGAGATCATGGGAGATACGGAACTTGACCTCAGGGAATTTACGGATATATATGTAGCGGGACTGACCAATGTGGAGGTCGGAGTCATACCTCCGACAGCCGACGGTCTGTCTGTCGGAACCATGATAAGGACCCGGCCGCGGCCGGTACGCGCGGCGGTGATCCTCGGCGCGAACGAGGGTGTTATGCCGATGGATCCTAAGACAGAAGGGCTCTTCTCATATGATGAGAAAGAATTCTTCAAGGACCATGATTTTGCTCTCGGCGGGCTTGACGACCGGAAGAGAAAAGAAGAAAACGCGGCGATGTACAGGATGATGTCCAAACCATCTGACAAGCTGTACATCAGTTATACACTGACAGACGCGGACGGAAAGGAAACACTGCCGTCACAGCTGATCGAGTCACTCGGGATCCTTTTTCCGGAAGCGGGAAACAGAATTGTCCGGGATGTTGTCAGCACAGGCTGGGGTATACATAACAGCGGCCTGATCAACACACCGGAAGAGTCGATGCGCCATCTCATAGGACGGATCAAGGACAGAAACGCGCCGGAGAGCCCGGATCAGCTGACGCGCGCGATGCTTTCGTGGTACAGAGCAAAACGCAGAGGCGAGCTGGACATGATGCTTTCAGCGGCGGCAGACGAGAATGAACAGCATCCGCTCAGCCGTGATACAGCACAGAAGCTGTTCGGCAGATCTGACGGTTCACTGGTGCTGAGCGCCAGCTCGATCAGCGGATATTTTGACTGTCCTTTCAAGTATTATGTGGACAGAGGACTCAGGCCGCGGGAAGAAAGGGAATTCACCAGCGACCCGAGATCTATCGGCGACGCGTATCACGAATGCCTCATGGGTGTCGCGAGAAGGCTTCTCGGAGACAGGAAGCTGCTGGCCGGGATAGCCGCGGGCAAGGCAGAGCCGGAGGGCGGAATATCTGAGAGTGATAATACTGCAGAGGGCTCTGCAGATGTATATAAAATAATAGAAGACATGGTCGATGAAGAACTTGCGCGCATCGCTTCCGGTTATCAGGGCGGCTTGTTCATTTCCGCTGGCAGTGAGAGGTTCAGGATGGACCGTATACGCGAGATCTGTGCGTCAGCGGCCAAGGCAATGGCTGATCAGCTCTCGGCAGAGAGTCTGGTGGACGCGGTGTTCGAGGAGGATTTCAGCCGCAGAGGAAGATTCGATCCCGTAACTCTTGAAGTAGACGGGCGCAAGGTCTATGTAGAGGGCAAGATCGACAGATCTGATATACTGGATGTCGATGGAGAGAAGCGTGTACGGATCATAGACTACAAGACCGGCGCGGACAAGCTTGATGTGTGGAAGATGCGTAACGGGTATAAAATGCAGCTGATGATATACATGATCTCGGCATCTTCCGGAGACCTTGAGCCGGCAGGGCTGTTTTACTTCAATATCAAGGACCCTATAGAGAACCTGGACAACAAGAAGGCGGCAAAAGCCGGCGAGGTCATGAACAGGGACCCGGGAGAAGTATACAAGCTGCGCGGGAAATATATAGATGAGCCGGGAGTCCTCAGCGCGATGCCTGCAGAAATGATCGGAGGAGGCAGATCCGTTAAGGACAATGGAATCAGCCGGGAGGAATATGAGATACTCCGGAATGATGTCATGAATAATATAGGCAAAACAGCTGCCGGAATACTGCGGGGAGATATAGGCATCCATCCTCTCAAAGAGGGCGGCAGGCTGGCGTGCAGTTTCTGCAGTTACAAGCCGGTATGCAGACGTGATCGTGAGTATACGGGCAATTATGCCAGAGAGATCAAGGCAGAACCTAAGAAGGACAAGGAGAAGTGATCCGCGGCAGAACGCCGCGGAAGGACGGAACATGGTAATAGAAGTAATTTCAATCGGGAGCGGCAGCTCCGGCAATTCATACATAATAATGGCGGGCACCAGAACAATTCTGCTCGATGTCGGGCTGACGGCAAAACGGATCACCGGGGCACTGGAGCATTTTGACATCAGCCCGGAGACGATAGACGCTGTGCTTATCACCCATGAGCATTCAGACCATGTGAAAAGTGTGCGTGCTATCAGCCGTAAGTGCTGCAATGCTGTGTTCTACGCGTCCCGCGGAACTGTAGCAGGTACAGAGAACTTCAGATATGTGCCGGAAGACAGGCTGAGGATTGTCAGAGCAGGCGAATCAACAGTACTGCGCTCTTCGGATCCTGATGAAAGAGATGTGGTAATAAGCACTTTTCCTCTGAGTCATGACGCAAGGGAGCCGATAGGATTTACAGTGAGATGCGGGGCTGATAAGCTGGCTGTGGTCACGGATACCGGAACAATTACGGAAGAAATTTTTGAGGCTGTCAGCGATGCCAATAAGTTCGTGTTTGAGTCCAACCATGATGAGCATCTTCTGATGTTCGGCGAATACCCGTATCCCCTCAAACAGCGCATCAAAAGCGATCTGGGACATCTGTCCAATGAATACGCGGGAGCTGTTCTTGCCAGACTTCTGAGCGCGCACTACGAGAAAGCTCATCCTGAGACAGGCATCTATTCACGGTCAGCCCGCGAGGAGTATGTTGATCTCGAAGCCGATCTGGAGATGGATAGCGCGGAAAAGAATGACAGAGACGTGACAGAAGCTGAGGTTTCCATCATGCTCGCGCATCTGAGTGAGCATAACAACCTGCCGCTGTATGCAAGGCAGGCAATAGAGAGCGCGCTCAGGGAAAGCGGCTTTGAGAGAGGCGTCCACTACAAACTCAGCATAGCAGCAAAGGAAACGCTTACGGTAATGAAGTGAACAGAGGTATAAAATGCTGAATATCAGGGTGATCTGTGTCGGAAAATCAAAAGAAAAATACTGGGACGCAGCGTGCGCCGAGTATCTCAAGAGACTCAGAGCATACTGCAGTCCTGAAGTGATCGAGGTGAAGGAGGCAAGACTTCCAGCCAATGCTTCTGCTGCCGATGAGCGGAATGTAATCGAAGCAGAGGGAAGAGACATCCTTAACAGAGTGGGCAGCGGAGACTATGTCATAGCACTGGATATACAGGGCAGGGAAATAGATTCTCCCGAGATCGCGCGCAGGATCGCGGAGATATCATTTGATAATTCCAGGATCTGCTTTATAATAGGAGGCAGCCTCGGGCTGTCAGATGAGGTGAAGAAACGGGCAGACTTCAGGCTGAGTTTCGGAAAGATCACTCTGCCGCACCAGCTGGCGAGAGTGGTGCTGCTCGAACAGATATACAGGGCATTCAAGATCAACGCGGGTGAGGCGTATCATAAATGATGCCGGGATCCATAACGTCACCTGCAGAATATATAGAAAAGGAGATACTTATGGCCAATAAGTACAGCAAGAGCAATAATTCATCCAGACAGGCAGAAAACAAGTCCATGCAGAAGTACGACGAACAGAGGAAAAAACTCAACAATACAGCCAAGGTAATGGCCATAATTGTGGCCGTTGCGATGGTGGTGACAACCTTCCTTGCATCAGGGGTATTTTTCTTCGATTAGAAAAAAAGAAAAAACCGAAAAAAGTGTCAATTAATTAACGTAAAGCGGGGAACAACATCCCTTTGGTCAGACAATATCTTGTACGTCAATGGAAACATTCGAGGTTCCGGCGCAGTGCAGGGCATATGTCGCAGATAGCAAAAGTATTGAAAAATACACGTTGGGAACGTATAGGGAACAGGCGGAATACGCGGTATAGACTGCGGTTCGATTGTATTTTTGGATATTGATAATTAATTAACAAACGATAAAAGCACGGATTTACAATCTATACCCCGTGCTTTTTTTGTTAAGGAAATGTTTTATTTGATGCACACTGAAACAGATATTATAATTAGTATATCTAGAACTTTGCGTAAAAACTAAGTTTTCGATGTAGAAGGTTGCTATTCAGGAATAGGAGGTGCCTATGGAATTACAGATTCAAGACCTTGTTTCCTCTATCCGTAAAGAAGGGATAGAGGTGGCAAATGCTGAGGCGGAATCTATCATCGCCGAAGCAAAAAAGAAGGCCGAATCACTTATCGCCAGCGCAAAGACTGAGGCACAGCAGTTCAAAGACGCGTCTGAGAAAGAGATTTCCATTCTCAGAGAGAGTGCCGAAGTAAGTGCTGAGCAGGCGAAGAGGGATGCTGTTCTTGCGTTCAAGACAGAGATCCAGGAAGAGTTCGAGAAGATTCTCTCCGCTGATATCCGCAAAGAGATGTCCGGAGCTTCACTCGGCAAATTGATCCGCGCTGCAGTAGCAGGCGAGAATATCGCTGATTATGTTGCTGAAGTATCCGAGGTCAGCGATGCTCTCAAAGCTGAGCTTGCTGCTGAAATCAAAAACGGACTTGAGATCAAACCTGGCAAGAACGTCCAGAATGGGTTCCGTCTTGCTGCCAAAGACGGATCCGGCTATTTTGACTGTTCAGATGATGGAATCATGGAGATGCTGATGCCATACTTCAGAAATCTGGACTTCCAGTAAAGAAGGAGGCGCAGCATGGCTTCATATTATTATCTGATAGCTAGCCTGCCTGAACTAAGAGCAGACGGGGAGATGCCGATTACATACAGCGAATTCCTGAACTGCTGCCAGTCAAATGTGAGCGATTCTGATTATCAGCTCCTCAAGGATCTCACCCTTTCTTCTACAGAGGGACCTCTCGTAGACGAATGGGCCCGGTTCTACGGAATGCTGACCAAAGAATTGAATTATCAGAGAAGCATGAATCTCGGCAAGAGCTATTCAGCAGTATTCGATAAGGATGGTCAGATAGCTACTGTTGTGGCTTCTGCATTGTCTGCGAAGAATCCGCTTGAAGCAGAGAAGGTCCTGCTGGAATATGAATTTGAGAATCTTGATTCACTGGTTGGACTGCATATGTTTGATGATTATGTGCTGTTCGGATATGCGATCAAGCTGAAACTGCTGGAGCGCCTGAACTGTTTCGAGCAGACGAAAGGCAAGGCTGAATTCAATTCCCTTTTCAACGGGATACAGCAGCGCGTATACAGTTTGTAACAGGAGAGTTATATGAAAACACAAACAGGATATGTAGCCGGAGTCAACGGAAACCTTATCAAGGTTGATTTCGATGGCTCCGTTCGCAAGAATGAAGTCGGTTACATCCTCGTTGATGATAAGCGCCTGAAAGGTGAGGTTATCCGTATCAACAACGGGGAAGTAAGTATGCAGATCTACGAGATGACAAACGGCATCAAGGTAGGTGACGAGGTAGAGTTCACCGGCGAGCTCATGAGCGTAGATCTGGGTCCGGGACTGCTTACACAGGTTTTCGACGGCCTGCAGAACCCGCTGCCAAAACTGGCAGAGCAGTGCGGTTTCTTCCTGGACAGAGGAGTATATCTGGATGCAATTCCGGATAGAGACTGGGAATTCACACCAGTTGCCAAGATCGGTGACAAGGTCAAGGCGGGCAGCACCATCGGTACCGTACCGGAAGGTCTGTTCACACACCGCATCATGGTTCCTTTCACACTGAAGGGCAATGACTGGACAGTGAAATCAGTCAAGGGAGCCGGCACATACAATGTCCACTCCACGATTGCCACCATTGCCAACAGCAAGGGTGAAGAGAAAGATCTCACAATGATCTTCACGCAGCCTGTAAAGCAGGCAGTAACCTGCTACGAAGAGAGACTGCGTCCGAGCGAACCGCTCGTAACCAAAATCCGTTGTATCGACTCCTTCCTGCCGGTCGCAAAGGGCGGAACATTCTGTACCCCTGGACCGTTCGGAGCGGGCAAAACGGTACTTCAGCACATGCAGGCCAAGAACTCAGAGGCTGACATCGTAATCGTAGCAGCCTGCGGAGAGCGTGCCGGCGAGGTAGTAGAAGTTCTTAAGGAATTCCCTGAACTGACCGACCCGAAGACAGGACGTTCACTGATGGAGAGAACTATCATCATCTGTAACACATCGTCCATGCCGGTAGCCGCCAGAGAGGCTTCCTGCTACACAGCGGTAACACTGGCTGAGTATTACAGACAGATGGGACTCGATGTACTGCTTCTCGCGGACTCCACAAGCCGTTGGGCTCAGGCGATGCGTGAGATGTCAGGACGTCTGGAGGAGATCCCGGGCGAGGAAGCTTTCCCGGCTTACCTTGAGTCGACCATCGCTAACTTCTACGAGAGAGCAGGAAAGGTCCGTCTTGCAGACGGAAGCATCGCTTCCATCACTATCGGCGGAACAGTATCACCTGCCGGCGGTAACTTCGAAGAGCCTGTAACACAGGCTACCCTGAAGGTAGTAGGTGCTTTCCACGGTCTTGCAAGAGAGCGTTCCGATGCTCGTAAGTACCCGGCTATCCACCCGGTAGATTCCTGGTCCAAGTACAAGGGCGTTGTAGATATGGATCGTGTCAATAAGGCTCGTGCAGTTCTCATCAGAAGTACAGAAGTCAACCAGATGATGAAGGTAGTCGGTGAGGAAGGTACTTCCAGCGAGGACTACATCACATATCAGAAGGGCGAACTTCTGGACGCTGTATATCTGCAGCAGAACTCCTTCGACCCTATCGATGAGGCCTGCGTACCTGCAAGACAGCGCAGAGAATTCGACAGACTCTACGATGCAATGATGAAGAAGTATGATCTTGAGGATAAGAGAGAGATCCGTGCATTCTTCAACCAGCTCAGACAGGAATTCCTTGACTGGCATGGTACATTATTCGAGACTCC
>JBGUJM010000027.1:0-2889 GCA_045113935.1 Anaerovoracaceae bacterium | reverse complement strand
TCCGGCTTCGTGATCGTGATCATCGTCTTGTCGCCGATGTCATACAGCATATGGGTCGGATACAGTCTCGGCCTCTTGGTGTAATCCGCTACAGGATACTCATAGTCAGGCTTCACTTTCAGCGTCTGTCCAACCTTCAGCGTGATCTTCGTGTGCGCGATCGCGCTGCCTGCTACTGTCGTCTCAGCAAGTCTCTTTCCGGTCGATGCATTGATCACGTGCGTCGTCTTCATCGCCTGATACTTACCGCCTGCAGGACAGGTGATGATGCCTGATGACCAGCTCGCCTCGCCGATCGCTCTTGCGTGCACTTCGATGCAGTAGTCTGTCTGGACAGGGATCCACGCCTCGTATACATCCTTGCCGTAGGTCTTCGTCGTCCAGCCGGACCATGGATTGTCGCCACCGATCTTGCGGCTCCTGTACTTGACTTCCCAGCCGGTCGATACCGCGCCGTCCTTCTTGCTCCATTTGAACAGGACTTTGCCTACATCGTGCTGCGATGCCCACAGGTTCTTGATGCCGATTGGATCATCTGCTTTCTTGATCTCAAAGGTCTTCGTGATCGTACCGGTGTAGTCTCCGATTCCCTCGATGGTCACTGTAGCTGTTCCGGCATTCGTGTTGTTCGTGTAAGTGACCTTGTAGTCTGTTCCTTCCACGAGCGTCGTGCCGTCAGGAAGCTTCACGACCGGTTTCGGTGTTATTGCCTTGCCGGTGTAGGTCTGATCGGTTATTCCCGTGACGGTTGCATCATTGATCGGGATACGCTCGAGCATCGGCATCTGGACTTCCTGTACATCTCCGCAGACCTCACAGATACGTCTCTCCAGACCCTCTGACCTGTAACTTGGGTATCTGATAACTTCCCATTCACCATACTTATGTCCTGTTGCAGGCTCGCCCGCTACTGTCTTGCTCTGCGCCTCGAATGCAGCATTTTCGAAGGTTGCTGTGTAGGTCACACTTCCTGCTTCGGTGCAGGTCGGTGCTGTGACTTCACTTGCCGCTTCTGCTGTCTCGGTCTCGACATGGGTCGCGTCGTTTGCGCATACGCGTGTTGCTGTCACAGTGCCGTTGTTTTCCGCCCATTCGTAGGTCGGAGTTCCCCAGTCATGGCCGAGCGCGTCGATGTTCTCAAGGACTTTGGTCTGTGTCGAGAATACTGCATTTTCGAACGTTGCCGTGTAGGTCGTCTCACCCTTTTCTTCGCAGGTAGCTTCCTTCGTCACCTCGCTGGTCACATTGGCAGTCTCTGTAATCGTCTCTGCCCCCTGAGCATGTGGGACTGCTGTTGCTGAAACTGTCTTGTTGTCCTCTGACCACTCATATGTGACTTCGTATCCTGTAGGCGGGATCTCAACTTCTTTTGTCTGGACTGCAAATGCTTCGTTCTCAAAGGCATCTGATGTCCATGTGCCGGTTCCCGCTTCAGTCTCGGTCGGTTCTTTTGTTACAGCATACGTTGCGGATACTGTTTCTGTTTCAGTATGAGTCGCATCATTACTGCATGTGCGCGTTGCTGTCACGGTGCTGTTGTCATCCGCCCATTCATATGTGGCTTCGCCCCAGGCATGACCTGTCGCATCGATGTCTTCTACAGCTTTAGTCTGTGTCTCGAATACAGCATTCTCGAACGTCGCAGTGTAAGTCGTCTCGCCCTTTGCCTCGCAGGTAGCTTCTTTCGTTACCTCACTGGTCGTATTGACGGTCTCTGTCTCCGCGTGGCTTGGGTCGTTCTTGCATGTGCGTGTAGCTGTCACGGTGCTGTTGTCGTCCGCCCAGATGTATGTGGCTTCACCCCAATCATGTCCGAGTGCATCGATGTTCTCAAGGACTTTGGTCTGTGTCTCGAATGCACTGTTCTCGAATGTTGCAGTGTAGGTCGTCTCGCCCTTCTCTTCGCAGGTCGCTTCCTTTGTCACTTCACTGGTCGTATTGACGGTCTCTGTCTCCACATGAGTCGCATCATTGTTGCAGATGCGTGTTGCTGTCACACTGCTGTTGTCATCCGCCCAGATGTATGTGGCTGCATCCCAGTCGTGACCTGTCGCTGGGGTCTCAACATCCTTAGTCTGCTCTTCGAACAATTCATTGGTAAAGGTTGCCGTATAGGTTTCAGATCCGGCTTCAGTACAGGTAGCCTCTGCTGTCACTGCATGAGAAGCACTGACTGTCTCTGTCACTGTGTGACCATCCGTACCTTCATCGCAGCCGGAGCATGTCGCTATAGCTGTGCATGTGCTGTTGTCTTCTGCCCATTCATAGACCGGTTCACCGTAGGTGTGAGTGTGCTCTTCGGTAACCTTTTTGAATAAGTAGACTGCATATGTGCCGCTTGTTGCACTGGTGAAATAGTTACTGCTACTGCTATATCTAAGCTGATATGTGTTTTGTCCGCCATGATGCTGCAGCTGATTACTGGAATTATATGTCCAGTATCTGTCAGGATATGCCTGAGGATTATTTGATCTTATAGAATTGCTCCTGCCTTCAAGGTAATCCCCATTATTGGTCAGATTGAATCCACTTCCATTAGTTGAAGCCTTCCAGACGATATCCGTGTCACTGGTCAGAATGTAACTTCCGCTCTGAACAGCAACTGCTGTTTTATAGTTGGCATTTGCAATACTGACACCATCAGCAGTTCCGCCCGGATTCTTCAGGGCGTAAGCTGAGCCGGAATTAGCGTTAACGATCAGATACTCTCCGCCATCCTCAAGACTGCTGACCAGTTCATATCTGGATTCAGTGCTTGGAGTGACTGTGACCTCGCAGGTCGCTGTGAAGCTGCCATCATCAGTCGTTACTGTGATCGTCGCTGTTCCTTCGGAAACGCCGGTCACTGTTCCGTTGCTGACTGTAGCTACTGTTTCATCACTGCTGCTC
>JBGUJM010000026.1:0-70357 GCA_045113935.1 Anaerovoracaceae bacterium | reverse complement strand
GCTGTTACGCCTTACCTGATTTCCAATCAGGCTCCTTAGCCACTCGGTCAATCCTCCACGGCAAGTAATTAATGCTAATTATTCGATTTAAAATCAGCCGGGCTTTTGCTCAGCTCGATTATATTAACACATTACATTGCCGAATGCAACAGCCAAAAGCAGAGGAACGTACGATTTTATTGCTGCTGCACGTACTTCTATTATACTGTTATTCTTTAACTTCGTAGATTACTTCGAGTCCACGATTCGGATGATATGTCCAGGATACAGTAGCATTCTTGGATTCTTCCGTCTGTCTTCCATCCATAGAACTCGTATGGAGCATTTTATTCTCAACTGATGAACTGAATCCCAGATCCTTGTTTATTGCTTTGATAGCATCAAATGCTTCAGTAACAAAAGTATCATCAAGATCCATAGGGTTGGTATCTACTTCCATGTACGACCCATCCTCAGCGACAATAAACCAGTCCTGACCTTCGTATTCTGTATATTTCCCTTTAAAGCTTTTCCCGGTATTACCTAACAATGCAATAATAGCAATAATGAGTACAACCGCAGCCGCTCCGATGATAAGTGGGGGTTTTTTAGATTTTATTGTTTTAGTGTCAATAGCCACTGCGGCTGCCGGCGCCGAAGCACTAGGCGGTACGGATGGATTATCAAATTTCATTCCGCAGTTTCCGCAAAACTTCTGTCCGGGTTTTAAAGCTTCACCACAGTTTGTACAGAATTTACGGTTTATGATTACTTTACTGTCGCTCTCAGCTGTCAGCTTTTCCTCGGATTCTTCCGCTTCGGTTCCCGGAGTTACCTGATTGTCAGGATTAAAATCGGTAACGTTTGGGGCTTCATTTTCAATTATCGGTTCAGGATTGTTCGTTTTGATTTCTTCCATGATTATTCTCCTTTAGTCAATTTTTATTGATTCCAATAGACCATATTTAGAAAAAACTGCCGTAAATTCAAAAGTATAACTGCCACTTGTAGAATACTTTGTTGTAATTTTTCCGTATTTACTATAAAACCATCCATTTCCATAGACATGGTACTTGTCTCTTTCAAAATCTATTGTTGAGACTTCAACTCTGCACTTGTATGGATCTATATCCGCGTTCCATGTTGAATAGGATGATTGCTGATTTTCAATTTCTTTTATTACATATGCCTCCGCCAATGTTTTTATTTCAGCTTCTGAAGCAATATAATCTTCATCAGAATTTTCTGCTGATTTTGTTGATTCTTTTCCGGTTGAAGCCTTGCTGTCCTGAAACAGACAGTATCCCGCTATACATCCAAAAAACATGGCAACGCAGAGGATCCAGATTACCACCTGCTTATTTTCTTTGCCCATTTTCTTCACTTTGCCGCTAATATCAGCAGAAGTAATAGTTTCCAGCTTTTTATTTGCTTCATCAGAAGCTACACTTAGTTTTTTCTGAATATAGCCGGCAGCCTCTTTTGCTCCTTCTTTTGCTGCAGAAATTTCAGGTATATTTATTTTTTTGATAGGATACCCGCAATAGGGGCAAGCTCTCGCAGCATCTGATACAGCTGCTCCGCACTCCGGACATTCAATCAAGGCCATTGTTTTCTCCCCTCTTTATGCTATAAGCTGATTGAATTTTACCATCTCGCCATTTATAACCTTTCAACAAAACCGTTCCTGAAACAAAAAACAGCGGATTCTTTTCCGCTGCATGATCGTGATCAGTTCTTCAAGGCTTGACCATTCTTCACCCTTCTCCCGGCAGTATCACCAGCATCCCTGTCCCGCTCTCTCAGCTGACATCTTCGTGTGTCCCGCATCTTGTGGTATCATTATGAGTAACAAAGTAAATGTCCGGATATCTTCAGAGCAGCTTTTTCGGAGGCATTATGGATAATGGTTATAAGAGTACGGCTGTTATTCTTACGGCGGTAGAGGTTGAAACGTCGAGTATCAAGTCTCAGTTCGGAGACTGGAAGCACATTGCAGCCACGGGAGATTCCCAGGATTATTATGAAACCACTCTGACCAGCAATCATGGAGAAGAAATGCGTATAATAACCGCGCAGCAGAAAGTAATGGGCATGACCGCATGCACTATGCTGGCAGCCAAAGCTATACACCTTTTCCGTCCTAAATACCTGATTATGAGCGGGATCGCTGCAGGAACAAGTGATACTACGAGTCATATGTACGGGGATGTAATAGTACCCGACATAATCTGGGACTATACTACAGGTAAATATGTGGGTCCGGACGAGTCCGAGATCAGATTCGGGGATATTGGATTCCTTCCAAGGCCGGTATCGATCAGGATAGACAGCCGGATCATGGATAAGGTTCGCAGCACAATAGGCGCGCCTGACAACGAATTTCATATCCACATAGGTCCGATGGCATGCGGCAGCTGTGTTGTCGCGAATGAGGAAGTAGTCGAGAGGCAGATAAAGGCTCTGTTCCCGCAAACGATAGGACTCGACATGGAGTCATACAGTCTGTGCTTTGCAGCAGAAAATGCTTCCGAGCCGAGACCTCTTTCAATTGTTGTCAAGAGCATATGTGACTATGCCAACGCAGAAAAAGATGACCGGTTTCAGAAATTCGCCGCTTTCAACAGCGCGGGCTATGTTCACTACCTTCTCACCAACCATCTTGAAACATAATGAATTCACCTGAATAATCTGTCCTCTATGGTTTCAGATATAGTTTTACAGCCGCGGATGTGTTATTATTAACGAGTTAACAATAGTTAACTCATAAATAACAATCAAGGCGGCTTTTATTATGACACTAAGAGAACTTAAGGTCGGTGAATCCGGTACAATACAGTCTGTCGGTGGCACTGGTGCCCTGCGGCAGCATTTTCTTGATATGGGCGTCATTCCCGGTGCTGAAGTCATGGTTATCAAGTTCGCCCCGATGGGCGATCCTGTCGAGATCAAGATCCATGGCTATGAACTGACACTGAGACTCGATGACGCCGCAAAAATAGAAATACAAAAAACATCTCCAAGCACTTCTGAATCCGAGGAATCTGAAGAAAGGAAAGTCAGATCTGAACATCCCGGTCTCGGTGAGGGCGGCAAATTCCATCCCAAGGGGACAGGAGATCCTCTTCCTGATGGCACGGTCCTGACTTTTGCTCTTGTGGGCAATCAGAACAGCGGCAAGACCACCCTCTTCAACCAGCTCACCGGTTCCAACCAGCATGTGGGCAATTTCCCGGGAGTCACCGTTGACCGCAAAGATGGTCCGATCAAGGGCCATCCGGACACACTTGTTACGGACCTTCCGGGCATATACTCCATGTCTCCATACAGCAGTGAGGAGATCGTTTCCCGGAATTTCGTCCTGAACGACAAGCCGCATGCCATCATCAACATCGTTGACGCAACCAACATCGAGCGCAATATGTATCTGACCATGCAGCTGCTTGAAATGGACGTACCGGTCGTTGTCGCGCTCAACATGATGGATGAGATGACTGCCAATGGCGGAACGATAGATGTCAACAATATGGAAAGTATCCTCGGAACACCTGTCGTACCTATCTCTGCCGCCAAGAATCAGGGTATCGACGAGCTGGTCGACCACGCGATACATATAGCAAAATATCAGGAGAAGCCTGCGCGCAATGATTTCTGTGATCAGAATGATCATGGAGGTGCCGTTCACCGGTGTATACATGCCGCGTCGCATCTGATCGAGGATCATGCTGCCAATTCCGGCCTGCCGCTGAGGTTTGCAGCGACCAAAGTGATCGAGGGCGACCCTCTTGTCACGGTAAGTCTTGATCTCGACCAGAATGAGAAAGAGACCATAGAACATATCGTTCTCCAGATGGAAGATGAGCGCGGACTTGACCGGAGCGCAGCGATAGCGGATATGCGTTTTGCATTTATCCAGAAGCTTTGTGACGAGACTGTCCGTAAGCCTCACGAAAGCAAGGAACGCGTCCGCAGCGAGAAGATTGACCGGTTCCTTACGGGCAAGTATACTGCCATCCCGGCCTTCATCGTGATCATGGGAATAGTCTTCTACCTCACGTTCAATGTGATCGGCGCATGGCTCCAGGGACTCCTTGAAACAGGGATCGGTGCTCTCTCCGGGGCTGTTGACGCTGCCCTCACTGCAGGCAATGTCAATGAAGCAGTACACGGATTGATCATCAACGGTATATTTGAAGGAGTGGGCAGCGTTCTGAGTTTTCTGCCTATCATTGTGACGATGTTCTTCTTCCTGTCGTTACTTGAGGATTCAGGATATATCGCCAGAGTCGCTTTCGTAATGGACAGACTGCTGAGACGTATCGGTCTTTCCGGCCGCAGTATTGTGCCGATGCTGATCGGATTCGGCTGCACGGTACCTGCTGTTATGGCTACGCGTACGCTCCCGAGCGAGAGAGACCGCAGGATGACGATCCTCCTGACACCTTTCATGAGCTGCTCTGCTAAACTGCCGATATATGCTTTCTTCGTGAACGCATTCTTCCCGGGACGGGGCGGCCTCATAATGGTCGGTCTGTATGTGCTGGGCATACTCATTGGTATACTTGTAGCCATTCTGTACAGAGGCATTCTCTTCAAGGGCGAAGCTGTACCGTTCGTAATGGAACTGCCGAATTACCGTCTGCCGGGTGCCAGAAATGTATGCCAGCTCCTCTGGGAAAAAGCCAAGGACTTCCTGCAGCGGGCATTCTCAGTCATTCTGATCGCGACTGTAGTTGTCTGGATCCTGCAGAGCTTTGATTTCAGATTCAGTCTGGTAGCGGATCAGCAGGACAGCATTCTGGCTACGATCGCAGGCGTGCTTGCTCCTCTTATGAAACCGGCCGGTCTTGGTGACTGGCGTATATGCACGGCTCTCATATCCGGCTTCATGGCCAAGGAAAGTGTCGTCTCTACACTCGGTATTCTGTTCGGGCGAAGCGTCAGTACAGCGATATCGGCAGCAAGCGCCGCGGCATTGCTTGTGTTCTCACTGCTGTATACGCCATGTGTGGCCGCTATTGCCTCTATCCGCAGAGAGATGGGGGCAAGATGGGCTGTTCTGGTCGTTATATGGCAATGCCTGATAGCCTGGCTGGCAGCAGTCGTGATATACCTCATCTGCAGCTGATAATATAACTTAAAAACGATGGACGATCCTTTCAGATGTTTTCGAAGGGATCGTCCTTTTTCAGTTATTCGCCGCTGAGCTTCTGTGTTTTATATAGTTTCGCGTACTCACCGCCTTTTGCGAGCAGTTCTTCGTGTGTACCCGACTCGGTTATCCTTCCGTCTTCGATCACTATTATCCTGTCGGCATTCCTGACTGTGGCCAGCCTGTGAGCGATGACCAGAGATGTCCTGCCCCGTGCCAGTTCGTCAAAACTGCTCTGTATTCGCTGTTCCGTGACCGTATCGAGAGCCGAAGTCGCTTCATCGAGTATCAGGATCTTAGGATCTTTGAGGAATATTCTTGCTATGGAGAGGCGCTGCTTCTGCCCTCCCGACAGCTTGGCACCGCGCTCGCCTACATAAGTGCTGAACTGATCCGGCAGCGCCATGATATCGTCATAGATCTCTGCCTTTCTGGCTGCTTCAACTACATCATCATATGTCGCGCCCGGTCTGCCATAGCGTATATTCTCAAGTATGGAGTCGGCGAAAATGAATACATCCTGCTGGACAATGCCGATGTTTTCCCTGATGGATGTCTTGGTCACGTGCCTGATATCCTGTCCGTCTATAAGGATGCTGCCGTCAGTCACATCATAAAATCTCGGAATCAGCTGACACAGGGTGCTTTTGCCCCCTCCGGACGGGCCGACGATCGCCACAGTCTCGCCAGCCGCTATGTGAAGATCCAGATGATCGATGACCTCTGCACTCTCATCATATGAAAAAGATATATCATTGACATCTATGTCTCCGCGTGTCACCTGTATCGGTTTTGCATCCGGATCTTCAACGACAACAGGATCCATGTCCATAATCTCGTTGAACCTTCGCAGTCCCGCCATACCGTTCGTAAAGATCTCTGCGAACTGTGCAAGTTTGCGGACCGGCGATACGAACGCGTTGACGAACAGCATAAAAGTGATCAGATCAATATAGTTGAGTGTCCCCTTCATGATCAGGTATCCGCCGAACGCAATCACTACGACAGGCATGATACACATGAAGAATTCCTGGGTGGCGAAGAAAGTGCCCATTGCCTTGAAATAGACCCTTCTGGCTTCAATATAGGAGTCATTGGAATGTGTGAATCTGTCCTGCTCGACCTCTTCATTGGCAAAAGCCTTGGAGGTCTTCATTCCGCTGAGACTCGTCTCGATATCCGCGTTGATGCCCGCGAGTTTTCTCTTGACCTCTGTCGATGCGGAAGACATGCTCCTGCGCCTCTTCATTACAACAAGAACGAATACCGGTATGAGGACTGCAACGACGAGCGCGAGTCTCCACTCCATATAAAACATGAAGCAGAGAGAGCCGGTTATGGTCAGAACGGATATCAGCAGATCTTCCGGACCATGGTGAGCGAGTTCAGTGATCTCAAACAGATCGCCTGTCAGTCTGCTCATAAGCTTGCCTGTACGGTTCTTGTCATAGAATTCAAAGTCCAGTTCCTGCAGATGCCTGAACAATGCCGCCCTTATATCCGCCTCTACATATACGCCGAACAGATGCCCGATATATGTCATCAGATACTGGCCTATAGAACGCAGCACGTAAAAGCATGCCACGCACAGCATCAGCGCGAAAAACGGGCCGTATGCCTTGTCAGGCAGCATATCATACATCGCATGCCTTGATACGAGAGGAAATGCGAGGTCTATGGCTGCTACCATAACAGCACAGAACATATCGATCATAAACAGCTTTTTATGCGGTTTAAAAAATTGAAACAGTGATCTGAGCATCATTTCTCCTTAGAAAAATATGCGGACAACCTGCACGTCATCCGCAATTTTTTCACTTCTTATGTGTCTCTTCACGTATACAGTCAAATTGTAACTATCTGCGCGCTGATTATTCGTAGATCTCCCATTTGTCTGTCTCGAGCGCCCTCAGAGCTCCCTCTGCGAGAGCCTTCATCTCTTCCTCGCCCGGGAATCTCAGGATAGGAGCGATCTTGCTGACATAGGAGCTGATCTCTTCACAGAATCTGTCTGAATATGCCATGCCGCCGGTGAAAATGATAGCGTCAACATTGAATCTGAGAACTGCAGACATAGCTCCGATATCCTTGGCAAGCTGATATGCGATCGCCTTGAATGCCATCAGCATCTTCTCGTCACCGTCCTCAAAAGCAGCGTTCTCAACTACTCTGAAGTCTTTGGTGCCTGTGTATGAATAGATTCCGGCTTCCTGTCCGATGATTCTCTTGACGTCGGCCTTGGTCATGCCCTCCTGGAAGCAGAGGTTGACAAGAGCATTGGCAGGAAGAGCGCCGCCTCTGTCCATTCCCATAGCACCGTCATCCTTGACATTGTTGACGTCCACTACCTTGCCCTTCTTGTGAGCTGCCACGGATACACCGCCGCCGAGGTGGCAGATTACCAGATTCAGATCTTCATATGCCCTTCCGAGCTGCTTTGCTGCTTTGCGCGCAACGGACTTGTGGTTGAGCGGATGGAAGAATGACTGTCTCTCAAAACCCGGAAGTCCGAGTCCGGAATACCTTGCAAGTGGCTCGAGCTCATCCACGCAGACCGGGTCTACGAAGAAAGCAGGGATACCGACGGTATCAGCAAGTTCTTTGGAGATGTACGCTCCGAGATTGGCAGCATGCTCGCCGTAAGGAGGATTCTTGATATCACGGATGACAGCGTCATTGACTTTGTATGTCCCGGACGGAATATGCTTGAAAAGACCGCCTCTGCCGCATACTGCATCGAAATCCTCGAGCTTGTAGCCCTTCTCTTCTATTGTTCTGAGGATCGCTTCCCTCCTGAACGGAGCCTGATCGACTACATGAGGATACTTAGCGATCTCAGCTGCATCATGATCTATGCCTACACGCATGACCTCTTTGTCATCTTCAAAAACACAGATCTTGGTCGAAGTAGCGCCCGGGTTGATAACAAGAATCTTTTTCATTTGATTAATTGCTCCTTTCAGTACATGACAATAGGGACGGTTCTCCTGTCACATTACCCATACCTCAATAATTATACTTCATGCAATATGTATCTGCATGTTCTAATTATCTGTTGCGGTTGTTGTATTTGCGTCTCTCGAGTTCTGTCAGGAGCTTCTTGCGAAGCCTGATGTCTGTCGGTGTCACCTCGACAAGCTCGTCATCACTGATGAATTCGAGGGCTTCTTCCAGAGAGAATACTCTCGGCGGCGTCAGCTTGATGGTATCGTCGCTGCCTGCCGCTCTCATGTTCGTCGCCTTTTTGGCTCTGCATGGGTTGACTACCATGTCGTCCTGTCTGGCATTCATGCCCACGATCTGTCCCTCATAGACATGATCCTGCGGCTTAACGAACATCTGAACCCTCTCCTGGATGGTGAAGATGGCATAAGCAGTGCAATGTCCTTCTTCCTGAGCTACTGCAACACCGTTGATCCTGTCAGGGATATCACCCTTCCACGGTTCAAACCCCTCGAACCTGCGGACCATCGTTCCTTCACCATGAGTATCGTTGATGAACTCTGTCCTGTACCCCATAAGCCCCCTTGTAGGAGCAGTATAAACTATTCTTGAATACCCGTTGCCCTCTGAATACATCTGCTTCATAAGACCTTTGCGGAGGTTGAGCTTGCTGATGACCGGACCTGTATATTCATCAGGAACGCTGACTACTACTTCCTCAACCGGTTCGAGTTTCTCGCCGTTTTCTCCCCTCTTGACTACGACCTCCGGCTTGGAGACAGCCAGCTCATAGCCCTCTCTCCTCATATTCTCGATAAGGATCGACAGGTGCAGTTCTCCTCTGCCTGATACCTTGAAGGAATCTGTTGTATCTGTAGGCTCTACGAGGAGTCCCACGTTGACCTCAAGTTCCTTCTCAAGTCTCTCCTTGATATGTCTTGAGGTGACATACTTGCCGGCTTTGCCTGCAAAAGGTGAAGAATTGACCATGAAGTTCATGGACAGTGTCGGCTCCTCAATGTGTATCGTACCGAGTGACTCCGGATTGTCCGGATCACAGATCGTCTCTCCGATGGAGATATCAGAGATACCCGAGACCACTACGATGTCTCCGCTGCGCGCTTCGCTGACAGGTACTCTGCTGAGGCCTCTGTATACGAAGACCTGATTGATCTTGTTCCTGCTGACAGATCCGTCTTCCTTGGTGACGGATACCATCTGCGCCTCCCTGATGGTTCCCCTCGTGATCCTGCCGATGCCCAGTCTGCCGATATAGTCATCATATGCCAGAGTGGAAACCTGCAGCTGCAGAGGCTCCTCATCTCTCGCAGGGTACGGGTCACAGTGATTCACTATGCACTCGAGCAATGGCTCGATCGTAAAACCGCCATAGCCCTTAGGAGTCTTCTTGATCTTGGACTGCCCGTCCCCGATCGTGATCCCGAGGACTTCATCCGGATCATTGACCGCGATGCCCTGACGCGCTATCCCGTACAGGATAGGGAAATCCAGCTGGTCGTCATTCGCTTCGAGATCCATGAAGAGCTCATATGTCTCATCCACGACCTCATCTATTCTGGCGTCTTTCTTGTCTATCTTGTTGATGAAAAGAATAGGATTGATGCCCTGCTGCAGGGACTTGTTGAGAACGAATCTCGTCTGAGGCATAGGGCCTTCACTCGAATCCACGAGCAGGATAACGGTATCCACGGTTTTCATGATACGCTCGACTTCCGAACTGAAATCAGCATGTCCGGGTGTATCGACAATATTGATCTTGTAGTCCTTATACATGATCGAGCAGTTCTTGGAGTAAATCGTGATGCCCCTCTCCCTCTCGATCGCGTCCGAATCCATCACGCAGTCTACCACCTGCTCATTATCGCGGAACACGTGCGACTGCGCAAGCAAAGCATCCACCAGCGTGGATTTGCCGGCGTCTACATGCGCGATGACTGCTATATTTATGATCTTCTGATTGTCTGCCATAATTGTTATTTCTACCTCCTGCGGACACGCCTCTGCATCTCTTCATAGCCGCCCTCGACAATCCTGACGAAAGACCTGATGTCCCTCGCATAATCAACCGTTGTCGGCTCTTCTCTCAGATTGGAAAAAGCATGTCCTTCTGTATCGTCACTGTACCATTCCGGCGCAGGGACATCGAGTGTGAGGAACGAGATTGCCCACGACTCTTCAGCTCCGAAAGTCAGCGCGTATATCATCATGTCATAGTAATACTGCGGATCAGCCAGATAGTTCTCCAGAATATCCTTAGGCGTAGGATGAGATATGAATCTCCTGAGCTGCCTGAACCTCATCATCAGCGCGGCATTGCCTTTACCCCTGGCTCGCATGATGATGATCAGGAAAACCGCGGTGCATATCAGGGCCAGAATGATCAGTCCGGCAAGAATGTGTCCTGTTGCTCTTGTGATCCCTACCGACATGTATATAACTACACCTGCCAGCACAGCGCCGATGATCAGTTCCATAGTCCTGCCGATCTCACCCGATGAAGAGTCTCTTCTGTCGATCGCTGTAAACAAAGCCGCTGTGAGTCCGGCAATGATGATACCGTACAGGGCTGACTCGATGTAATTGATACTTAAATACTGATAGCTGTATTTCAGACCGTTGGCAGCAGCAACACCTATGCCCAGCAATACCAGACCGGCGATCCGGAAAGCTTTTGACAGCGGTGTATAAGCCTGCATTTCTTTGGAGGAGAAACCCGCCATGACATCATCCCTGATGGCATTTTCCATTCTCTGCAGTCTCTCTCCGATATCGTCCATCTCGAGGGCTCTGTTCTTATACACATCTTCGAACAGAATACTGTAAGCGTTGCGTATGAGTTTTTCCTCGCCTTCGGGATCCTTCAGTCTGTAGATCCTGTAGCGTTTCGGCTCATACTCACTGATCCTGAGATATCCTCTTGTCCCGAACCAGATGATAAGTCTGACCAGGTCCCTGACGCTGAAATTGTTGTTGAAAGCATACCCCAGTTCAACAGGAGAGATTCCTTCTACCGGCTTAGTCTGTTTGATGCGCCTGATCCTCGGGTCTCTGCCGCCTATGATCCACATTATGAGAAGCACCAGCACCACTGATCCCATGACCAGTATCATGGCGAAGACCGCCCAGATGCCGTCAAGCGCGCCCTCCCAGTATTTGCCGCTGATATCTGCCTTGAGAGTGACACTGTAGTTCTCAGGGATGGACTTTCCTTCGATCGTGACTATGTCTGAAGCCTT
This sequence comes from Anaerovoracaceae bacterium, assembly GCA_045113935.1. Lineage (GTDB taxonomy): Bacteria > Bacillota > Clostridia > Peptostreptococcales > Anaerovoracaceae > Crickella. The sequence continues at coordinate 59,026 of JBGUJM010000026.1, read as the reverse complement.
ATCGGCTTTGAGACTGATCCTGTTCTCTGCGTCCTGCACACCATACTGGCCGGAGTAGCACTGGATGTCTTCGAGCGGGAAATCGTCCGGAAAAGAGATCTCTGCCGACATTTTGGCTATAGGATTCTTCCACTGGGACGGCAGAACGTTGAAATACAGAATGTCTCTGCTGTCATCCCTGTCCGCGAACTCAAGGATCTTGTACCTGATTGTGTATTCGTGTATACCAGTCGACAGAGCAGCCGGATCTTCAATGATAACTGCGCTTCCGTCAGTCGAAGTTCTGACAGTACATGCCACTCCGTCCACTTCGATGCCTCTGTATCTGAAATTACCGGACGGAATCGCGAATTCTATCTTTCTGAGGGTGTCAGGTATATTGACAGATATCTTCTCAGTGACGTCATAAGTGTGTTCCTTACTGACGGCCGCCTTAAAATCATATTCTGTAACCTCGTACGCTCCGCCGGTAATTCCGGCAGTGCTGCCGGGCTGGTCTGACGGTGTATATCCTTCCAGAGCGAGTACGACTGCTCCGGTGCAGATCAGTATCAGCATAGCAAGAATCACCGCAGCCGGTACTGAGATCCTATTTTTTAAATTGTGTAACTTATCAGATATCATTATTATTCCCGTTAATGTATGTATATATTGCTGCTCCGTCAAGGACTTTCATCCGTCCGGAGTGCTGAAAACGCATAGACAATATATTTTACAACAAAATACAGATCAATTCAATGAATACAGTCAGTGAAAGACAACACTTGCAGGTATTGAAAGACAACCTCTGCGAAGTGTAAAATCTGACTGAAGACATCACAACTTATATATGAATGAGAAAGCGGTATTGATATGAAGAGACAGGACTATATTTCTTGGGACGAATATTTTATGGGAGTCGCCCTTCTTGCCGCCAAGAGGAGCAAAGACCCTAACACTCAGGTCGGAGCATGTATAGTGGACCGAAACAACGTTATCCTTACAACAGGATATAATGGTTTTCCGCAGGGCTGCTCGGATGACGTATTTCCCTGGGAACGTGAAGGCGAGATCACCAAGTACCCGTTTGTAGTGCATGCAGAACTGAACGCGATACTCAATGCCTCGGGCAAATCCCTTCGAGGTTCCACACTGTATGTGGATCTCTTCCCTTGCAATGAATGCGCCAAAGCCATCATCCAGTCCGGTATATCTGAGATAGTTTATCTCTCGGACAAGTATGCCGACACTCCGGGCACCAAAGCCTCCAAAATGATGCTCAGCGCGGCAGGTGTCAAGCTCAGAGTATTCAAGCCTGAGATCGAAGAGATCACCCTCGACTTCCGGGTTGAGAACATATGATAAGGATCAGGTAAGGAGATCAAAATGAAACTGATTATCACAGCCCCGAGAGGCAAAATGGCAAGTCTTATCGTTGCAGACGCAGCAAAGAGAAATGATGTTGAAATAGTTGCAGGCATTGGTCCGGCAGGGAGAGATTACATCGGAAAGGATATCGGTGAGGTCGCCATGACCGGTTCCGTTGTCGGAGCACCTGTAGTTGATGACCTTGAGTCTGTCATCGATCAGGCTGATGTTGTCTGCGACTTTTCCACTGTCGAACTTGGCATGGAAGTCCTCGATGCATGTATCAGACACAAAAAAGCCCTTGTGATAGGCACAACGGGCTTCAATTCTGAACAGCACGCCAGGCTCGAAGCAGCTGCTGAAGAGATTCCGGTGCTGATCGCTGCCAACACGGACAGAATGGTCAATGTCATGAGAAAACTACTCATGGATGCAGCAAAAGAACTCTACGGCGAGACCGATATAGAGATCATCGACATGCATGATAACACTAAGCTTGATGCTCCGAGCGGTACTGCAAGAGAACTCATCGAGAGCATGGGTGAAGCAGTCGGACGGGATCTTGTCAGTGACGCAGTTTACGGACGCCCTCTGGGCAGACACCCTCGCGAAGAAGGCAAAGTAACCTTCCATGCGATCCGCGGCGGTGACACACCTTCGAGCCATACCGTATTCTTCTTCGGTGAAGGCGAGAGACTTGAGATCACACATCACTGTCTCAACTGGAAAGGCTGTGCCAAAGGCGCTGTCAACGCATGCATATGGATGGCTGACAAGCCGGTCGGCCTCTACGGAATCAGAGAATCCATGGGTTTATGATCCTATTTGACCAAACCGAGTTTTTTCGCCTCAGAGATGATCTTAGGCAGTTCTTTGAGTGAGACATCCACATCATGTTTTCCCGCGAAAGTCAGGAACTCCTTCATTGTGATCTTTCCATCCTCAAGAATCGCGTCAACTTCCTTGCGGAGTTCAGGATCTGTGTCATATTGTTTTACGAGTTCTTCTACTGTTGCCATTTTTGCGTACTCCTTTCATGTGATCATATCGGTTTTGCAAATTTTTCCATTATATGCCATGCGGCTCTGATACCGTCGCAGGCAGCCGAAGTGATGCCGCCTGCGTATCCCGCGCCTTCGCCGGCCGGGTATATGCCGCGTATATTGCTTTCACCGTTCCGGTCTCTCACGATCCTCACCGGTGAAGAGCTTCGTGTCTCTACCGCCGTGACTACCGCTTCAGGGTCGTCATAGCCTTTGATCCTGCGGGCAAAATGCGGTACCGCTTCGCGTATCGCGTCAGCCGCGAAATCCGGCAGTGAACGGATGATCCTTTCCGCGTGATCATCAGGCTGTTCCGCAAGGAATTCCCCCATGCTGCAACGAGGAGGATCAAAGTTTCCTCCGCCGTTCTCAAAAGCTATCCGCTCATACTTCTCCTGAAACCTCACCCCGGCAAGCACATCATCTGCTCCGAAGTCTTCCGTACGGACGTCGCAGAGTATGCCGCTGTTTGCTGTTCCGCTGTCCCTTTTCCTGTTACTCATGCCGTTGACACAGAGCTCGCCGTCAGCAGTGCTGCACACCACGACCTCGCCGCCCGGGCACATGCAGAATGAGTACACGCCACGTCCGTTTGAAGCCTTGTAGTTGATCTTATAGTCAGCGGGCGGCAGCATTCCCGGATGCTCCCCGGCAGACACTGCATCCCCCGCCAGCCTGTCCATATTCTCCTCCCCATACTGGGAGGCATCGATCACAGATTGAGGATGCTCCATTCTGACACCGATCGAGAATGGTTTCTGCTGCATCTCGATGCCGGCCCGGTCTATCATTGCGAAAGTATCTCTCGCGCTGTGCCCTATCGCCAGGACCAGCGCATTCGTCTCAAGCCAGCCGCCGAACTTCCCTTTCCGGATGACTATTCTTTCAAGAGAGCCGTCACTGATCTGCAGCGCTTCCAGTCTGGTCCCGAATACCACTTCTCCGCCGAGTTCCTGTATCTTGTTACGCATATTGACTATGACAGTACGGAGTATATCTGTACCTATATGAGGCTTGGCCAGATACATGATCTCTTCGCCTGCTCCGGCATCTCTGAACTCAGACAGCACCTGCCTGATAAGTCCGTCTTTGATACCGGTTCCTATCTTGCCGTCAGAGAAAGTCCCGGCACCGCCCTCGCCGAACAGCATATTGGCCTCCGGATCGAGCACACGGTCGCGCATGAATTTCTCCACAGCTTCAACGCGATCTTCCATTGCAGGCCCGCGTTCGATCACTATCGGGCGGTATCCGTTACGGGCAAGCTCAAGCCCGGCAAACAGACCTGCCGGTCCCATGCCGACTACCACCGGTCTTCCTGAAAGTTTTGCGCTGCCGGATACCGGTGGTGTCAGTTTCTCACTGTCAGGGTCGACCTCCGTGAGTCCGCGGATCTTCGACGCGTTGCGGACCGGTTTTTCCGTAGTGAAATCGGCCGTATATACAAGAAGTATATGCGGCTTTTTTCTCGAGTCGATGGACTTGCGCCTGACCTCCCACCATCTGATATCGTCCGGCCTGATGCCCGTCTTGCGGGCGATCAGCTTCGGCAGGTCCCTCATCGGAACATCTATTTCAGTCTTGATCTCATTGAGTCTGTATCTGTACATATTCTGATTATAACGAAAACCAGGCTGGATCAAAAGCCTGGTCCGGATATCTTATTCTTAAATTCAGCGGTTCTTTGCTGTAATGCTTTCTGCTGCCGCAAGACCTGTAAGCCATGCGTTGCTCAGGTTGAATCCTCCGCACGGGAAGTCTCTGTCAGCCAGCTCACCGGTTATATAGAGACCTTCCGTGATAAGCGACTCGCATGTCACGGAGTCGATCTCGTTAAGGCTGACGCCTCCCGAAGTCGCCTGCGCATCCTTCCACCCTCTCAGTCTCTCAGGATGGAAAACCAGACCATGGACCGCGCGGCCTATTGCGCTTATATCCTTGTCTGTCAGATCTCCGACAGGCTTTCCATCGACATGAGCATGATGTGAAGACGCTGATTCCAGCACGTAAGCAGCTATGTTTTCTTTGAGCACCGTCCTTAGAACATCATCTGTCAGTTCTCCCGGGAAAGCATTGCCGCGCCTCTCGCGCAGAAATGTCTCTATGTCTCCGTCCGGATAGAGGTCCGCCATGATCAGGAAATCTGACAGACTCTCCCCCGCGCTCCTGTCATATCTCATCTGCCTCGTCATATTGAAGATGCAGATACCTGACAGTCCGTATCTGGTAAACTGTATCTCTCCGTTCTCTCTGAACAGCTCTGTTCCTTCCGCGGAACTCCCGGGCGGGTATTTATACAGTATTACCACGCCTCTGGTTCTTGTGCCTGCCAGGCTCACGGCGCAAGGTCTGTGGGATGGTTCCCATTCTCCGCATTCTATAGAGGTCAGCACAGGGACCGGTGTCACGATCGTATGGCCGAGTTCTCTGGCGATCCTGTATCCGTCACCTGTGGTTCCGAATGCCGGTCCTGCTTTGCCGCCGCAGGCAAGGATGACGAACGTTGATCCAATCTTTTTCACAGATCCTTTGACTGTATATCCGGTCTCAAACCTCACAGCGCCTGTCCGGTCATCTCTATCAGATTTTCTGTCCGGCAGAGCAGCTGTAACGTCTGTTACCGCCGCATCTGTTATTATCTGTACTCCAAGTTCCTCTGCTCTTGCAGTCAGCAGATCCGCAACATCTGCAGCCGACTCAGAGTAAGGATAGACGAGACCGTTATCATATGCTCTTGTCACAAGACCGATGCGTGAGAAGAATTTCATTATTTCGATGTAGCCATCTGCAGCAGTGTTGGTGATGTTGCAGCGGCCGCTGCCGGTGGCCCTGAGCTTGCGGCCCGGCTCACTCATTTTCTCGATAACAGTCACGCCAAGCTCAGGCGAGCTCATTCTGAGCCCGGCTGCCGCTGCGAGACCCGAGGCCCCGCCGCCCACTATGACCACATCGCTGAATTCTTTTACTGTATCTGCTGCCATGTTTTCTTCCCGAATACTATCTGTCCGTACTGCCGAAACCTCCGGATCTTGATGCTTCAGACTCTGCCCCTTCCGGGATCTCATATCTCACCACTATGCCCTGCGCAAAAGCCTTTCCCTCCGGAAGTTCGATCGTGGTTTCTGAAGGGTTCTCGAGGCTTATGATGATATGTCCTTCATTATCCGAATCGCAGTAATCCGCATCGATCACACCAACGGTGTTGGACAGCCTGATGCCGTATCTGAACCCGAGCCCGCTCCTCGGAACGATGAGAAGGACTCTGCCTCTGTCATCCTCTCCTCCGGTGACCCAGCGCATGCCTGTCGCGATCCGAAACCTGCTCCCTGCTTCAAAATTGAGATTGAAAGGCATGAAGAAATCGACTCCGGCTGACGCAGCCGTTGCCTGACGAGGCATCCTGATCGCGTCATACCACTCTCTCAGATTTTTGTCCGGCAGACCTTTGATACCGCAGTCCGCCTTCCACTGTTCATAGGATACTTTCTCAAAATGAGACATATTATCTGTTATCTGCGCCTCCGATCGCCATCCTGATCGCATCAGCCATATCAGTCTTCTCCCATTTCACATCGAGGTCCGTTCTGCCCATGTGTCCATACGCAGCCAGCTTCCTGTACTGCGGCTTGTCCAGTTCGAGCTTGCGGATTATGGCAGCCGGTCTCATATCGAACAGTTCTCTGACGATGATCACGATTTTCTCATTGTCAACGATCCCGGTTCCATAAGTATCGACGCTGACCGATACCGGTTCTGCGACTCCTATCGCATAGGCAAGCTGCACCTCACAGAGTTCAGCAATGCCTGCCGCTACGATGTTCTTGGCGATATATCTGGCCATATACGCACCGGATCTGTCGACCTTGGTAGGGTCCTTTCCGGAAAAAGCACCGCCGCCGTGAGCAGAATGTCCTCCGTAAGTATCGACTATGATCTTGCGTCCTGTCAGTCCTGAGTCACCCATAGGGCCGCCTATGACGAATCTTCCGGTCGGATTGATGAAGATATTAGTTGCCCCGTCAATCAGCTCTGCGGGAACGATAGGATTGATCACGTGCATTACCATGTCAGTTCTGACCTGATCGAGGCTGACAGAGTCTGAATGCTGTGTCGAAACAACGATCGTGTCGATACGGGTTATTTTCCCGTCATCATATTCCACAGTGACCTGAGTCTTGCCATCCGGGCCGAGATATGGCAGCGTTCCGTCCTTGCGGACCTCAGCAAGCCTCTTAGCCAGCCGGTGGGAAAGCATCAGTGACATAGGCATAAGCTCTTCAGTTTCTGAGCAGGCATATCCGAACATCATTCCCTGGTCTCCGGCTCCGATCAGAGCATCTTCAGCTTTGTCTCCGCCTGCCTTGACCTCATAGGATTCATTGACGCCCATAGCGATATCCGCAGACTGCTCTTCCATGCGGACCATGATCTCACAGGTGTTGCCGTCAAAACATACATCCTCGGAGTCATATCCGATCTCACAGATCGTTTTGCGTGCGATAGCTTCATAATCCACATCAAAATTGCCTGATGCTTCTCCGAATATCAGCAGCAACCCCGTCTTGACTGCGCACTCGCATGCGACATGTGCCTTAGGATCCTGCGCAAGTATTGCGTCAAGAACCGCATCTGATACCTGATCGCACAGCTTATCCGGATGACCTTCAGTGACCGATTCCGATGTAAATAATCTTTTCATTTATCTTCTTCTCTCTTTCTCAGCCATAAAAAATGCCCCCTGCCGCACGCAGAGAGACACCGTGGACCTCATCTGCCGGGGAATGGCTGCTCCCCGTGGGAATTGGCACCTTCACCCCCTGGTGAGGTTGCCGCGAGATCACCGGGCCCATTCCCTCCCTCGCTCTTAATAAGGCTGATACTATTATAGCTGCACTTTTCGCAAAGTCAATCCATTCGGGCAAGTTATTTTATAAACGAACAAAAGACATGCCCGCTGACTCTTGTTTAGCCTGCGGACACGTCCACCCCTTATGATGCAGTCGATTATCTGACTGTGACTTTAACTGCTTTTCAGGTGCCGTTTTTGCCGATCACGTAGATCGTATACGTACCCTTGCGGCAGAATAGATATGGAGTCCCGCATCTACTCTCCCAGATATGCCTGCTGTACTCTCGGATCATTCAGCAATGCTTTGCCCGGTCCTGCCATCGTGATGACACCGGTTTCCATTACATATGCATAATCAGAAATGTCGAGAGCTGCCTTGGCGTTCTGCTCTATCAGCAGGACATTGACTCCCTCATCACTGATCTTCTTGATGACGGCGAAAATATCCTTGATAACAAGAGGCGCCAGTCCGAGTGATGGTTCATCAAGCATGAGGAGTTTTGGCTTGGACATCAGCGATCTTGCCACGGCAAGCATCTGCTGCTCTCCTCCGGACAGAGTCGCGCCAAGCTGCCATGTTCTCTCTGCGATTCTAGGGAACAGGCTGTACACCCATTCTCTGTCTTTCGCAATGCCTTCTTTGTCTTTGCGCAGATATGCGCCGGCGGCGATGTTCTCGTCTACTGTCAGGTCAGGGAAAATACGTCTGCCTTCAGGGCACAGAATGATTCCCTCCCCTACGATATCCTTGGTTTTGAGAGAAGTGATCTCTGTATCGTCCCAGTAGACATGTCCGTCACTCTTGGGAACCAGTCCCATTACGGACTTGAGGGTCGTGGATTTGCCGGCACCGTTGGCTCCGATAAGTGAGATGATCTTCCCGTCAGGCACATCGATGTCTATACCTCTGAGAGCGTGGATACCGCCATAATGTACGTTGAGATTTCTTATTGCCAGCATTATTCATCGCCTCCCAGATAAGCTTCAATTACAGCCGGATTAGCCTGGATCTCTTCCGGCGTTCCGTCGGCGATCTGTCCGCCGTAGTTAAGAACGTAAATATGTTCGCAGATGCCCATGATAACCTGCATGTGATGCTCGATCATGAGGATCGAGAGATCGAACTCATCTCGGATGCGGCCGATGAACTTCATCAGATCGTCGGACTCCTGCGGATTCATTCCGGCGGCAGGCTCGTCAAGGAGAAGGATCGTCGGATGAGTAGCAAGAGCTCGCGCGATCTCAAGATGTCTCTGTTTGCCGTACGGCAGTGAAGTGGACATGTCATTCCTGTTATCATACAGATCCACTTTCTTCAGTAGCTCCAGAGCCTCTTCTCTCATAGCCTTTTCTTCCTCGCGGGCTTTCTTGCTTCTGAACGTAGCACCGAATACAGATTCAGTCTGGTTCATGTGCATGGCAACCATGACATTTTCAAGCACGGTCATGCCCTTGAAGAGTCTGATGTTCTGGAAAGTGCGGGCAACCCCGAGCTTGGTGACTTTATCAGGCAGCATTGTCAGCGCTTTGGTGTACTTGCCCATGTTGCGGCCTTTGTAGGCCTCTTTCATCTTACCCTGAGGATAATTCTCTATTACTGTCTTGCCGTTGATCTCGATTGACCCGTTGGTCGGTTCGTATACACCTGTGATGCAGTTGAAAGCGGTCGTTTTGCCCGCCCCGTTAGGTCCGATGAGACCGACGATCTCATTCTTGTGCACGACCAGATCAAGGTTGTCGACAGCGACAACACCGCCGAACTGCATCGTGATATCGGAGAGCCGGAGTACTACTTCTCTGTTGTCCATTACTTGCCCTCCTTCTCAAATACCACTATAGAGTCAGACATAGGCAGAGGTGTGAACAGCGCTTCCCCCGCAGCCTTTCTGGCTTCGTTGTTTTGCTTTGCTTCTCTGGCCTTGGCTTTGGCAGCTGCCTTGACTGCTCTTTCTTCTTTCTTTGCAGCTCTCGCAGCGCGGCGCTTTTCAGGCCATGCCTTGATGTTAGATGGCAGTTTCTTCCACCAGGTCAGGAATCCGTCCCAGCTGAACTCACTGCTGCCCATAATGCCCTGTGCATAGAAGAGCACGATCAGCATGATGAGCACTGCGAAAACAACTTTACGGAAACCAGGCCTCATGAAGCTGGCTGAAATGCCGAGCCATCTTCCGGCATCAAGTCCTCTCAGCCACCATTCGGATGCTGCAGTGAACAGGAATGCTCCGATCACAGAGCCCGTAATGGAGCCGATACCTCCGATAACGACTATGAGAAGGATCTCGTAAGTCATTACCGTGTTGAACGGTGTGGCGTTGATCGTTGTCTGGAACATAGCCAGCAGCGCGCCGCTGATGCCCGCAAAGAATGAGGAAATAACGAATGATATCTCCTTGTGTTTAAACAGATTGATGCCCATGGCCTCCGCCGCTATCTCATCGTCCCTGATGGCCCGGAAAGCCCGTCCGTAGGTCGAGTTGATCAGAAGCAAAATGATGGCTATGCATATACCTGAAATAAGCACCGGGAATATAGCGTTGCCATATGTAGTGTACTTGCGCAGTACGTTTGATCCGTTGGTAACCGGTCCGAGAGTGTTCCACTGGAAAAACGCTCTGAGTATCTCGGCAAAACCGAGAGTCGCGATAGCCAGATAATCGGACTTGAGTCTCAGCACCGGGATACCGATAAGAAAAGCGATGACCGCGACAACAAGACCCGCACCGATCATAGGAATGAACATACCAAGATAATGCCCCAGCAGACCCATTTTGTCTTCGAGGATCTCGACCAGCGACCATTTGATCACTCCGCCGTCGAAGTACTGATAGACAGCTTCATGTGACTTTGCCGGTATGGTGAAAATAGCGTACGTATATGCGCCGATCAGCATAAAACCGGCCTGGCCCAGCGAGAACAATCCCGTGAAGCCGTTCAGCAGGTTCATCGATGCTGCAACGAGCGCGAAAATGGAGCCTTTTTCTATCACCGTGATCATCATCTTCCAGCTGGATCCGGCAGAAATATTCGCGTCTCCCACATAGACAAGTATCAGGAACAGCGCAATCGCTGCTACGGAAAGCGCAAGTCTGGTCTTTTTACTCAATGATGTTCCCATGGCGCCCTCCTATACCTTATCTATATTCTTCTCACCGAAGAGTCCCGTAGGTTTGACCATCAGGATGACGATGAGGAGCACAAAAGTAAAAGCATCCGAGAATGTAGTCCAGCCGGCGCCCTTGATGAGGTTCTCGCATACGCCTATAACGAACGCACCTACAACGGCGCCCGGAACGGATCCAATGCCTCCGAATACGGCAGCGACAAATGCCTTGAGACCCGGCATAGCTCCCGACATCGGATTGATGCCCGTATAGTTCGAGAAGTAGAGAACCGAGCCTATCGCGGCAAGTCCACAGCCGATCACGAACGTGACTGTTATGACTCTGTTGATGTCAATACCCATGAGAGAACTCGTCTCAAAGTCACGTGAAACAGCGCGCATCGCCATTCCTATCTTGGTATGCTGAATGAGCATGACCAAAAGAAAGACAAGCACTATGGTGAGCACCGGCGTGATGAGCGTGACCATCTTGGTGGATGCTGTACCAATGTTTACAGTCCTCTGAAGGAATCCGATCTCCGGATATGTCTTTGTGAGGCCTCCGGTTATGTATAGCGCGAAGTTCTGCAGCAGATAGGAGACGCCGATCGCTGAGATCATGATCGACATACGGGGAGCAGAACGAAGAGGCCTGTATGCGACTTTCTCTATGCTTGTGCCAAGGACTATCGCAAAGATTATTACCAGAATAACCGATAGCCACAGCGGGAGCACGGTTATGAGGTAGACCATGATAAGTCCTGACCACATGAATACGTCGCCGTGCGCGAAGTTGATGAGCCTGAGAATACCGTAGACCATCGTGTATCCTATGGCTATCAACGCATATTGTCCGCCGACTGCTATGCCGGCGAGTATGTATGGTAACCAGGTCTGAAACATAATAGTTTATCCTTTTTTACAAAAGCAGCGAGAAGCCTCGCGGCTTCCCGCTGCCGTATTCTGATCCTACAATATCAAGTCAGTATTATTCGGCAACCTGTACCTTCACAAGATCCCAGGTACCACTTTCTGTATTGCACTTCTTTACGAATACTTCAGTCTTATCTGCATCACCTGTCTCGTTGAACTTTACAGCACCGCATACAAGACCATCCGATACTTCGAGGTCCGGAAGAGCTGCAAGAATGTCAGCAGGGTCTGCGGATCCGGCTTTCTTGATTGCCTCGATCGCTACCTGATAAGCATCATATCCGAGAGCTGTTACAGCAGCGATATCGGTGTTTCCGCCGTTGTTTGTCTTATATTCAGCGTTTTCCTCGAGCCATGCCTTGATACCTTCGTCGAATTCAGGGCTGTTGCCTTCAGGGTAGAATGTAGTGCATGTAACATCAACATTTTTGCCCTTTGCGGCACCTGTGATCACGTTGGAATCCCATGTATCTCCAGCGAGGATAGGCATTCCGAGTGACTGAGCCTCAGCCTGGTCGATGATCAGTGCAGCTGCCTCGATCGAAGTCGGGCTGAAGAATACATCACAGCCGGCCTTCTTGGCATTTGCTACATATGAAGTGAAGTCAGAGTTCTTGTCAGGGAACTGCTCCTCAACGACTTCACCGCCAAGTCCCTTGAATGACTCGGAGAAGTAGTTTACAAGACCTACAGAATAGTCATCGCCGAGCTTAGAGAGGCAGTAAGCCTTTCTTGCACCGTTGTCATAAGCGATCTGTGCAAGCACCGCGCCCTGGAACGGATCCAGGAAGCAGATCCTGAAGTACTCTTCACAGTCAGCAGTTACCTGAGGGTTAGTGCACGACACACCGATTGCAGGTACGCCAGCGTCAGTGAAGACATCGGCAGCAGCGATCGATACGCCGGAACCATAGGATCCGAGAACGATAGATACATTCTGGGAAACGAGGTTCTGAGCAGCTGTAACAGCCTTTGCGTTGTCGGACTCATTGTCTACGACAACGAGTTCCACTTTGTACTCCTTGCCATCAATTTCAACAGTCGGCTGCTGCTCATTGGCATACTGGATACCGAGAGTCTCCTGCTTGCCGCCCGGGCCGTTGTCTCCCGAAGCAGGCTCAAATACTCCGATCTTGATAGTATCTCCGCCGGAGCCGGAGTCACCGCCGCCGCATCCGACACAGAATGTCAGCACCATGAGCAGTGTGAGTGTCAGAGCCAGAAATTTCTTCATTTTTAACCTCCATACTAGTTAAATATCGAAACAAACCTATACACGAATTGTACACAAACTACGGACAGATTCCAATATATTGTAATGGTTTTTGGTTCTTTTTTACAAAAAAGAGGCGGAGTGTCCGCCTCCCATGGACAGTATTTATTCTCTGTCTGCATTATTCGGACAAGTCAGATATATCCGACAGAAGATCTTTGTCCTTACCTCCTTTGATATATGCCTCGATGATATCTACTGCTCCTTCGACACCTGCGCGGCTGGTATTGATCAGCAGATCATAGACATCCCGTCCGCCCCATTTATTGTCAGTGTAGAATTCGTAATACCTGCGTCGTTGCTTATCGACCTGTTTGACCTTCTTCTCCATGCTGTATTCATCGAGGTTCTCGTCAGGGAATCTTGTGGCCGCGACAGCGAGGTTCCTCTTCACCCTGTCTTCGATAGGGGCAAAGATGAAAATACTGACATGTCTCTCCGCGCTGAGGATATAGTCGGCAGCACGGCCTATGATGACACAGCTTTCCGCAGCGGCGATCTCTCTTATGATCCTGAACTCCTCTTCCTGAATGCGCGCGAAAGGTGAAGTCTGGAACATGTCGACCCCTGTAAAGAGTGCTGATACGGAATAGTCAGGAGCCTTCTCGTCGTTTTCCTTGATGTATTCCTCATGATAGCCGGTATTGGCTGCCGCCCTGGCGATAAGTTCCTCATCGTACAGCTTGATACCGAGTCTGTCTGCAAGTCTCCTGCCGACCTCATGTCCGCCGCTTCCGAATTCTCTGTCTATCGTTACGATGATCTTGTCTGTCCTGTCTCCCATCTCTCAACCTCCAGATGCTCCCGGTCTTCATTTTTTCCTGTATTATTGTACCATTTCTGTCAGTGCGCTGGCAAAGGCCTTCATGTCATTGACATCGCTGAACATCGCCCGCGCGTTGTCATCTCTGCCTCCGCCTCTGCCGTTGTAAGCCGGCGCGTTTTCCTTGACCAGACGCCCGCATTTTGCCTCTCCTGATGATACCAGCAGGCATGTACCGGTTGCCGGCTGCATCATTATAAAGAGCATGCCCTTAACCTCCGCCGCTGCAGCGAAGCCCAGCTTGAGCAGCTCGTCAGGACTGAACAGTTCTGAAGTATATGTATATACAGAAGAGCCGGAAGCAGCCACTTCCGAAAGAATCGCAGCCTTCTCCCTGTCTGCAGCGTAAGACGCCAGATCCGAGAGTCTTCCTCTGATCTCTCTGTTATTCTCGGCTTCCTTGTCAAGCCGCTGAAGAAGATCTCTGGTTTTGCATGAATGCTTTCTGGCGATCTCGGCCAGTATTTTTGACTCCTCACTGAGGTGATCAAGTGCCGCTTTGCCGCAGTCGAAATAGACGCGGTTCATACCCTTGTTCGGCTCACATTTATAGATAGATAAAAGGCCGACTTGTCCGCTTGAAGAAGGATGCGTACCGCAGCACGCTATGCAGTCGTACGGGTCTTCCGTATCACCTACAGTCACAACAGAAACTCTGCCGTCATGCGGAACTGCTTTGCGTACCGGCATCACCCGTGAAGCCTCATAATCCCCGAACCATTTTACCGTCACCGGAAGATCCGACCAGATCGCCTCATTGACGGTCAGCTCGGCAAGATCGAGCTCCTCCTCTGTCAGCATCCTGCCGCCGAGGTCAATATCTATAGTGATATAGTCCTCACCCATATGGAAACCTTTATTGGTTCCCTCAAACAGGCTGTACATCGTTCCGCTCAGCATGTGTTCACCAAGATGCCTCTGCATATTGCGGAACCTCAGGTCCCAGTCAATGGTCAGGGTGACCTCATCTCCGGAGGCAAAAGTCCCCTCGGGCGCGTCAGTGTAATGCCATACCGGGCCTTCAAGACTCTCATCGTGGGCTGAGATCACTTCATACAGCTTATCTCCCAGCGCGACCGTGCCTGTGTCCGAGGGCTGGCCGCCGCCTTCCGGATAGAATACCGAGGTATCACACGCGATGATATCACGGCCGTCTTTTGTCCGCACTTCACTGACAATTGCCCTGCATTCAGTCTCATACTGATCAGTCCTGTAAATTCTCTCTGTAGTCATAAAATGCCTGCTTTCTGCATGTTTCACGGAGTTTTGGGAACGTTTCACAAAATCGAACAAAATCGCCGTTCCGCATGTTTCAAAAATTGTGGATAAATCCTGTTGACATCCTGCCAAAAGCTCGTTCAGCGTTGAAATTTCAACGTTTCAGAGGTTGAAGTTATCCACATACCAACGTGGATAAAAATGTATACGATTTTTGAAAACTTTGTGGAAAAACCCCGAATTGTTGCAATTTGAGCACTTTGAGTCGTGTTGAAAAAATCCTTTGAAAAAAAGAACAAACTCGTGATCTCCAAACTTAAATTGTTTCTTTTTTAATTACCAGACGCTCAACGATCAGTTTCCCGGTGACGGTTCGATCAGATCTGAAAAGTATGCCCCACTCGCCTGGCACAGTGTATGAAACACCGGCGTCTCGATCAGATATCTGCCTTTGAGCGTAAAATACGGCGCATACATAGACATCATCGCTGACTTGTCGAGCATATTGATCCGCGTCAGCTCATTACTCATAAGTACCAGCTCTCCTCCTATGGTCAGAAGAGCATAACCGTATACATCGTCGCCTATCCGGTACTCTGTCCTGTTGACATGTGAATTGTCTTTGTTGTAGACGGTATACAGCCAGCCGTTCGGCACCACTGACGGGTCTACTTCAGCAAGCGGCGCAATATATCTGCCGTCAAATCCATCAAGGATCTCATCAGGACACTGCAGTACAGTCAGATATTCCCTCCGCGCTATCTGAATAGCTGACTCGTAATCTGACAGTTTCATCATTGATCCGATTTCCAGCTGAGTGACCTTAGCATCTCTGGACCTGTAATCGTCATCAAGGTAAATGACGAAAGAAGAGTGATAGTATCCCTTTCGTCCTAGTGTTGTGATCTTCACCCTGTACGGATGAGATATCCCGTCTGCCGGCGAATCCGATCTGCTGTTGCTCCTTTTGATCGAACTCCTGATCAGTGTCTGTATACCAGGCTCTGCCAGTTCGCATGATTCAATTTCTTCTCTTGCAATGGAAGTCAGCATACAGGCTGCGTCAAAGTCCCTGTCTACCACCCTCATGATGAAATAGTTGATGACTGCACACGAACCCAGTCTTTTCTCAGATACCGCCTGCATTGCGTCCTCCGGACTGACCATATCCGCTGTCACACCTTCTGCCGCCAGCGCCTCTTTCATCATGTTCAGGCGCATGACCGCGTACTCGCGGAAATTCTCATTATCCTTGTCATCATATTCGCGGTCCACGTCCTTGCCCGCAAGAGGCAGTGCCATTTCCACCAGACGCAGCAGAACTGACGGAGGTATGCTGATCACGTTGCCGCCCATGACTCCCGTGAAATGCTTCCAGCGGTAATCCATATCTTCTTTGTTCTGGCTGTATGACTCAGTCCCGGGCATGCAGTCAAACTCAAGATACTCGTCTATACCGTACTCGGAATAGTCCAGATGTATCACCTGATAATATCTCGCTCTTTTTTTGTCTTTGCCCCGCCATGTTACCTTGAAAGCGACAACTCCCATCAGCCTCGTTTCGGTCGCCTGGCAGGATACAAAGTCATATTCGGCAAAATGATTATATCTGTCTGACAGTCTGCCTTCTATAATGCTGAATCCCATACCTATATCCTTTTCAGATAATCGACTTCAGCAGGACTCAGTTTGCGGCACTGTCCCGGCGCAAGTCTGCCAATGCTTAAATTGCCAAGACCTGTTCTGTTCAGTTCCAGAACAGGATGACCTATAGCTTTGAACATACGACGCACCTGACGGTTTTTGCCTTCGTGAATTATGATTTCCGCAATCGTGGAATTGCGGTCATGTCTGATAAGACTGACTTCTGCCGGTGATGTGATAAAACCTCCGATATCCACACCTTCTTCGAGCTTTCTGGCTTCGGCAATCGTCACTATTCCCGCAGCTCTGACGAGGTACTTCTTGTCGAATCCATGAGACGGATGCATCAGCTTGTTGGACAGCTCACCGTCATTGGTGAGTATCAGCAGCCCCGTAGTATTAAGATCCAGTCTGCCCACCGGGAACACTCTGACGCTGTCCGGTACCAGATCTGTTACGACCGGACGTCCCTCATTGTCAGCTGTTGAAGTCACATACCCTGCCGGTTTGTTGAGCAGATAGTATACTTTCTTCTGTTCCGGTTCTATACGGACTCCGTCCACTTCCACTATATCGCCGTCCTGCACATGATAGCCCTGTCCTGTCAGCACTTCGCCGTTTACCCTGACTCTGCCTTCAGCGATCATTTCTTCTGCTTTACGTCTGCTGGTGATGCCCGCAGATGCTATATACTGGTTGATTCTCATACTTCCCTCTCATCAAAATCTATCATCATCTGACCATAACCTGCTTCTTCCTCCGGCTGCCGCCTCAGCTCTTCATACTCCGGTACCTCCGGCAGATCTTTGAGTGAAGCGAATCCGAATTTCTTGAGAAACTCTCTTGTAGTTACATATATCAGCGGTCTGCCGACTCCTTCCGATCTGCCGCTGACCTCTATCAGCCCTTTGTCGATGAGTCCGTCTATGACCCGCTCGCTCTTGATCCCCCGGATCGAATCTATCTCAGACCTGGTGACCGGCTGCCTGTAAGCAATGATAGCAAGCACTTCCAGAGCTGCCTGTGATAGTCGCCTGACCCTGACAGGGGTGCAGAGCTTCTTCACAAATATATCGTTCTCAGCATGCGTGACGAATCCGAAAGCATCGCCTGCCTCGCGGATCCTGATACCTCTTCCCTCCTGCTCATACTCAGTCATGAGTTCAAGAAACAGTTCACGTACAATATCCTTGTCTGCCTCAAGTATCACCGCTGCGTCCCTGACTTCCAGAGGCTCACCCCACATGAACATCATCGTCTCGAGTGCTGATTTCATCGTTTTTCTGCTATACATCCATCTGCTCCTTTCCGGTCACAGCGTTTTCTTTCCTTCTGACGGTTATCTCGCCGAAGTTTTCTTTCTGCTCTGCGTCATATCCCTGACTCCTGATCATCGACAGCAGAGACATGAATGACAGCGTGACATCGAATCTGTCAGGTTTTTCCGGCAGCAGCTCAGTGAAAAGCACCTTGCCGTTCCCTTCATTAAGTTTCCGTTCAAGCCGGTCAGTCATGAAAGCAATACGGGCCTCTATTGTCTCCCTGCGGTCTCTTGTCCGCTGGTATCGTCTGGAGACTTCTTCGACCTTTTTCTTGCGGGTGAGGAAGAGTATGAACGCGTTCACCATCTGCTCGTCAGACACCTGCAGTATTTCATCAGGATTTTCCAGATACACCGACATGTCCTCTGCGGGTTTCTCATGAACTGCCAGAAAATACTCTTCGCGTTCGGCGAGCATCTCCGCGATTTTCTTGGTACGGACATACTCAAGCAGGCGGCCTCGGAGTTCCTCTCTCGGATCCTCCTCTATCAGGATGTCGCCGCTCTCTGTAACTCTCGGCAGGAGCATGTGTGACTTGAGCCTGATGAGAACAGCCGCGAGCACAATAAACTCGGTATCCACCTCAATGCTGAGTTCCTCCATCTCTTTGAGATAATCTATATACTGTTCTGTGATCTCGGAGACCCGGATATCATAGATATCCATCCTGGCGTTCTCAAGCAGATACACCAGGAGGTCGAACGGACCTTCGAATTTGTCGATCCTTACTTTATACAATTCACTACTCCTTCTGTGTCAGGGGGCGGTCAAAATATATCTCTTTCAGATACAGCCCTTGCGGAGGCGCGGTGAATCCCGCCTTGCCTCTGCTGCGGCTCTCTATTATGCCCGGCAGCTCGTCAGCCGTTTTCCGTCCGGATCCGACCTCCACGAGTGTCCCGACTATTATCCTCACCATGTTATAGAGAAAACCGTCTCCGGTGATCTCGATCATGATGCTGTCTTCATTCTCTGTTATCTCAAGCGCCGAAACAGTTCTGACTGTCGACTCTCTCGGAGTCCCTCCCGCCGTCTCAAAACACTTGAAATCGTGTGTTCCGACGATGTGAGATGCCGCAGCTCTCATCGCTTCTGTATCAAGACTGTCTGCCTCGGGATACTGGAAGGCCATATTCCGTCTGAATATATCACCGGTCCTGTCGATAACGTATCTGTACGTCTTGCCCTTGCATGAATATCTTGCGTGAAAATCATCATCCATCACCTGGGCCGAAAGAATACGTATATCGCCCGGAGCACCCGAACGTCCCGTGCCGCCCGCGCCGAATCTCCTGTTCATGACTTCAGGGAGTTTCTCCACAGGCATATTCGAGTTCCACTCAAAACTGGCGCACTGTCCCAGAGCGTGTACTCCTGCATCCGTGCGGCTTGTTCCGTGTATATGCACATCCTCCATCGCGATGTATTTGAGGACATGCTCTATCTCTCCCTGAACAGTTCTCTGACGCGGCTGGATCTGCCAGCCGGAGAAATTCGTGCCGTCATATTCAATTCTGATCAGTACATTTTTGCCCATATATCTCTCAAAGGTATGCAATAGCCTGGTATTACAACGTAATCAGTATATCCTCTATGTTCCACAGGAACAGAAAGTACACCGTCACTGCCGCGCAGGCAGCCGGCATCATCGGATTGCTGTCCCTGATGCTTCCCCGCTTTGCTGCTATCCTGAATACCGACAGCGCCGCGAACAGCAGTGTCGTCAGTATGTATATTATCACTATTCCCTGCCTGCCCGCTATAAAACCCATGCAGGTGAAGAATTTGATATCCGCGCCGCCGATCGAACCGGACCTGAACAGCAGCAACCCCAGACCCAGAATGGCAAGTGAGATGGCAAGGCCGAGCCCTGCCCCTGCCAGCGGCTCCCACCAGTTCTCATGATAGTTGATGAACGCGACTGACATTACCGCCAGACAGATACTGAACTGGTCCGGAACAACTTTGTACAGCTGGTCGGAAACGGCCATCTCGAGCACCACAAAGAGCACACAGAGCACAGCGATCTCAAATGCGGCACCGCCGCCCCTCACAGCCAGATATATACCGCAGATGGCAAAATACCCGGTGAAAGCGTACTTCCACGGTGTGCTCGGCAGCCGCTGTCTTCCCTCGTTATCAGCGGCTACCAGATCAGGAGGGAGGACGCGTCTCGGTGTTCCGGTTATCTTCGCGGCAGGATCATTCTCGTCATAGTCCTCGAACCATTTTGGCCGAATATGATTGAATGCCACAACACTGCCGTTCCCGAAGAAAACGGCCAGCATTATGGCAATCACGATTCGAAGTATTATATTTGCTGAATATGTCATATCTCAGTGCCTCCCGGCAGGTGAAGCTTCTGTATCTGTATTGATTATTTCTCCAGACAGTACTCGAAGAAATCGAGCAGGTCGGCGTAAACGACATCCTTATCTGTTTCGTTGAGGATCTCGTGTCTGTCATCATCATAGAGCTTGATGCTGACCTCACATGAAGTATTCTCAGAATATACCATGTATGCTTTGCGTACACCCTCGCCCCAGTTTCCGACAGGATCCTCTGCACCGGATGTAAAGAGGATCGGAAGACCTTCAGGGAGGTTCTTCATACGCTTGATATCATGAGCTTTCTGCATGCCGCTGAACATATGGTAGTATCCGTTCGGTGTGAAGTGGAACGTGCACCAAGGCTGCGCTCTGTACCAGTCGACGATCTTCTCGTCCTTGGTCAGCCAGTCAGAGATCGTTCTCGGATTAGGGATCTTCTTGAGATAGCTGCCGAACGACATCATATCGAGCGTCTTGGCTGATTTGCCGATCTTATTGATACCAAGAGACCTCGCGACAGCTTTGCCAGCTGCAAGAACAGCGCCCGGCTGCCAGCCGGTACCCATGACTACGACACCCTTGAGCCCTTCCGCATATCTTCCGTCCTTCTCAGTGATATACTGACGGATGAGGAAAGATCCCATGCTGTGTCCGAGCATCAGATACGGGAGATCCGGATACTCCTCATGTATCATGATCCTCAGCTGATGGATATCCGAGATGACCCATGCATTCCCATCCCGTCCGAAGAATCCGTGGTGTTCATCCGACTGTACCGACGCGCCATGTCCGAGGTGATCCTCACCGACAACCAGAAAACCATGTTCTGTCAGATAACGCGCAAAATCGTCATACCTGTCTATGAATTCGACCATGCCGTGGATGATCTGCAGTACCGCCCTGGGCTCACCGTCAGGTTCCCACCTGATGGCATGAATCGTTGTTTTGCCGTCTACCGACGGATAGTAGAAATCTTTCTTGTTCATATCTTATCCCCCTCTGCGGACCGCGTCCCGCTCTCTCAGCTGCTGCTATATATTGTACACGCTTTTGAGGGAATTATCATCCCCTCAGTGATCATTCGGATACATTCTTCTTCGCGGGCCTGACACCGTGATACTGGTAAAACTGTGTCTCGATCTGCCCGTTATACAGCTTGCGCCTGCGGTCTGCTCTGCGTCCCGTCTGACGCTCTATCTCTTTCTCAAGTTCTTTGTCCGAGGTGATCAGGAAGAACGACCATTCCGGACATTCCTTCATCAGACGGGCAAAATGTCTGTATATCCTGAGGTTGTCCTCCGAAGACCCGATACGCTGTCCGTAAGGCAGGTTCGAAATGACGATGCCGTGCTCGCCTGCCGTAACGCCTCTCGGTATGCCTGCGCCGGGTTCCCACGAGGTCATGTCCATGCAGACAAAGTCGATATCATCAGAGACGCCTGCTTCCTCCGCATTGGCTGCAGCCGCGCTGACCGCGCGCCTGTCTATGTCCATGCCCGTTATAGAGAGCTCCGCATCGAAGTCTGCCGCCTCATATGCCAGACGTTTTTCCTCCTTCCATATCTCCTGCGGGACCAGATCCCATTCCATGGATGCAAAATCCCTGCTGAGTCCGGGTGCTAAATTGCGGGCAATCATCGCCGCCTCTACAGGAATAGTCCCTGAACCGCAGCATGTATCCACAAGAACCCTGTCCTTGCGGTAGAAACTCAGCTGCACCAGTGCAGCAGCCAGTGTCTCCTTGATCGGCGCAGCTACATCTTTCACTCTGTAGCCTCTTTTGTGAAGTCCGGCGCCGCTGGTATCCACAAGCAGCAGGAAATTATCCTTGTGCGCGATGAACCGGATACGGTACTCAGCTCCCGTCTCCGGCATGATTTCCCTGCAGTAGAACTCTGAAAGCCTGTTAGCAACAGCCTTCTTGATGATGCTCTGGCATGCCGGAACGCTGTGCAGAGCCGACTTGACTGAACCTCCCACCACAGGAAAATTCCCGTCCGCCGGAATGATATCCTCCCAGGAGATCGCGCTGGTCTGCTGGAACAGTTCCTCGAATGTCACCGCTTTGAATTCGCCCATGCGAAGATAGACCCTGTCTGCGGATCTCAGCCACAGATTTGATCTTACGATGGCTCTCTCATCGCCCATATATGTGACGCGGCCGTCCTCCGTCCTGATCACCCTGTATCCCAGAGCCTCGATCTCGCGCCTGACAACTGCTTCGAGACCGAATGTCGCCGTTGCAACCAGTTCCAGTTTCATATCACAATATCTATATCAAAATCCGACTTGTATGGGATCACGATCCCCTCATCACCTGCGGCCCTTGCCTCCCGCGTCTTCCTCATATCTATGACACGCTGATTCTCTGATCCGCAGTAGATCAGTGTCAGGTTGCGCAGTTTCTCATCGTATCTGCCATCTACCAGTATATCAAGCATTCCGAGGAGTTCATCTGTCTCCGGATCCCTTCTCGCCTCCAGCTCATCGAGTGTGTATCCACTGTAACTCATAAGAGTAAGGCCGGCGTCTCTGATCATGCGCGCAAGCGGTATGAGCGCGCTGACCTGCTCAAAAGGCTCCCCTCCGGAAAAAGTCACTCCCCGCAGATGCGTATTCTCCCGGATCTCTTTAAAGACCTCGCTTGCCTTCATGTCAAAACCCGCCGCCGGATCCCATGATTCAGGATTATGGCAGCCTTTGCAGTGATGCGGGCATCCCTGCACGAAAAGGACATACCTGAACCCCGGTCCGTCCACGATCGATTCGGGTTCGACCCCGCACACTCGGATCAGAGGATCTTCACTCTCCTGTTTTCTGATGTGTTCTTCCATTTCAGTAATCAAACTCCTTATATGCGCGGAAGATGACAGCGTCGCCGCTTTCGATCATCTCCTGCAGTTTTCCATACAGCGGGTATTTTTCTTTTATTGTATCGTAGGAAGAACGCCTTGCCGGCAGCAGGTACAGTGGCTCACCGTCCTTAACGGTCAGGCGTTCCAGAACTGACGGATCCGCCATCAGATTGACAAGATCCATACAGAGATCTGTTTTGTTTTCAGATACTTTGGCAGATATTCCGGCCATATCACAGAAAAACAACGGAATATTGTCGGTATTACTGAAGCTTATCAATTTGATCCCTGTATCATCAAAACGGTTATCAATTGCCGTCAGATTTTCCGAATATCCGAGAAATCCATCTGCCATGCCCTCATCATACAGCCGGGCAAGTTCATAGTTGCTTTCGCTCACGTATTTGCTGATGAGTACTTCTTCGATTGCTCCGATACTCTCTCCGGTGTCTATGCGGTCGAAAGCCGACTCCTTCTGTATCACCGAAGCGTCCTGACTGATATCCGCGGCAGCATCCAGTCTGTAGATTGCTTCTGAAGCAGCATTATATCTGATCAGGAGATCCTCCCCGCTTGCTGCGATATCTGTCACAGAATCTGCAGATGCCAGGACCGGATCATTGCGGTCATAGATAAGAAAGTCAGCACAGAGCAATACAGGCACTCCATACAGGGAGCTCTGTCCCTGCGCCGGTATCATGGTGAATTCGAAAAAGCCTTCCTTTCCGTCTATATCCTGCTGCTCCACCGGCCTGAGATAACCGTCACTGATCATGGACTGCTCGAGCAGCGAATCATACATAATGACGTCTATACCTTCAGGGGCTCCGTCATAGTAGCAGTTATAGTCGCTGTATATCAGATCAACATCCGGATGGATCCGGTCCCACTCTTCTTCAATGATCGCTCTGTAGTAATCAACATCAGGAAGATACGGATACAGAGAATATGTGACCGTAACATGCGGTCTGAATAGGATCAGCACTCCCAGCACAATCAGTGAAAGAAACACCGGCATAATTGCCCATCCGACCTTATTCCATGAAAAAAAGGCCGGATCTTTCCTGTTATACGAAATATCTCTCCTGTCCTCTGTCATATGCCGGTTCCCTGTGCCCCTCCGGATTCAGTTCTGTAAAAAAAGAGTGTGGGCAGCTGCTGCCCACACAACCATGATAGTCTGAATGATTATCTGAGTCCGTGCTTTACTCTGTCCTGAACCTCAGCTCTCTTGCCGTTATTGAATCTGTCAAGGGTTCCTACAAGATAACCTGTGATCCTTCTGATCCTCTCGAATCCGACTCCTTCACCTACCTGACCATTCACGTTCTTGACTACTTTATTATTCATCTCTGTACCTCCATATCGCTACCAATCATTATATCTGCGCAAGCTTCCGTTGTGAAGTGTTATTTATATATCTAGTTGTTTCTTTTTTGCACAAAACACCGCATGTTGTGTTTTTGTAAAAAAACATGTTTTTCGTCAACTAATATCTAGTGTATGCAGTCGCAAGGAACCGGAACGCTCGGATACTTCATCCTGAGCTCATTGAGTCTCTCGATGGAAACCGGCTCGCCCTCACGTCTTCCGCATCTCGGACATACATCGTCGATGACTCCTGTGTATCCGCAGACTGGGTCTCTGTCAACAGGATGGTTGACCGAACCATATCCTACACCGGCTTCCTTCATAAATCTGATGACTGATTCAAATGCCTCAGGGTTCTTGGCTGTATCACCGTCGAGTTCGACATAGCTGATGTGACCTGCATTCGTCAGATCATGATAAGGTGCCTCGATGGAAATCTTCTCGAAAGCGCCGATCGGGAAATATACAGGCACGTGGAATGAGTTTGTGTAGTAGTTCCTGTCAGTAACTCCTTCGATCTTACCGTACTTCTCTCTGTCGATCTTGACAAATCTGCCTGACAGACCCTCAGCAGGTGTTGCGAGGAGTGTAAAGTTGAGCCCCGTTTCAGCACTCTTTCTGTCACAGTAATCTCTCATGTGCTTGATGACCTCGAAAGCTTTCTTTCTGACTTCCTCATCCTCAGCATGATGCTTGCCGGTCAGAGCCTTCATGGTCTCAGCCAGTCCGATGAATCCGATCGAAAGAGTTCCGTTCTTGAGGATCTCGGCTACACTGTCGTCCGGTCCGATATTGTCGGAATCGATCCAGATACCCTGACCCATCAGGAACGGATAGTTACGGCCCTTCTTGGAGCACTGGATGCGGAATCTGTGAAGCAGCTGTCTTGCTACCAGATCGAGCATTGTGTCGAGCTTCTTATAGAATACGTCGAAGTCTCTGTTAGCCTCGATACCCAGCCTCGGCAGATTGATCGAGGTGAAAGAGAGGTTGCCTCTTCCGCAAACGACAGCCTTGGTCGGATCGTAGTTGTTGGCCATGACTCTGGTACGGCATCCCATGTAAGCGACCTCTGAATTGTAGTCGCCTTCTCTGAAGAACTTCTTGTTGAACGGAGCGTCCAGGAAGCTGAAATTAGGGAACAGCCTCTTGGCACTGCATCTGATCGCCAGCTTGAAGAGATCGTAGTTAGGATCTCCCTCGTTGTAATTGATGCCTTCTTTTACCTTGAAGATCGATACCGGGAAGATCGGTGTCTCACCGTTTCCGAGTCCGGCTTCTGTAGCGAGAAGGAAGTTCTTGATGACCATGCGGCCTTCCGGACTGGTATCCGTTCCGAAGTTGACCGAGCTGAACGGAACCTGCGCTCCTGCTCTCGAGTTCATGGTGTTGAGGTTGTGGATCAGTGCCTCCATGGCCTGATAAGTCATCTTGTCGGTCCTTGCCCATGCAGCCTCTCCTGCCTGCTCGTTGCAGCGGATCAGTATGTCTCTGTCAATACCGAAAGTGTTGTCAGCCGCGTCATACCACTTGCCGAGTTCTTCGCCGAAAGTCCTCGTATTGCTGATTGTCGGAGACGGAGCCTCAGCCTTGATCTTTTCGGAAATACCCTTAGCGCTGGAGTAAGGAACATCCATCTTGGCAGCGATGATCTCTGTCAGTGCCGAGAAATACTCCTTGATGTAAGTTCTTGCAACTCCCGGAGCCATGGAATAGTCAAAATTAGGTACGGACTGTCCGCCGTGCATTTCGTTCTGGTTGGCCTGGATCGCGATACATGCCAGTGAAGCATAGCTCATGATCGACTGCGGCTCTCTCAGATATCCGTGACCTGTACAGAAACCATCCTTGAACAGTTTGATAAGGTCGATCTGGCAGCATGTCTCAGTGAGCATGTAGAAATCCTTGTCATGGATATGAATGTCGCCATTTATGTGTGCCTTGGCGATATCCTTAGGAAGAACGTAATTATCTACGAAATACTTGGCACCTTCGGAACCGTACTTGAGCATTGTTCCCATCGATGTGTCTCCGTCGATGTTCGCATTCTCTCTCTTGATATCGGCATCCTTTGAATAGGAATAGGTCAGTTCATTGTAGATATTCATCAGATCGGACTCTGCCTCTCTGATCTTGGCATGCTCAGCACGATAGAGAATGTATGCTTTGGCAGTCTTCTCATAGTCATATTTGATGAGCATCTGCTCAACGATATCCTGTACCTGCTCAACCGTGCAGGTCTCGCCGTCGAGCTTCTCGATTACTTTCTTGGTAAGATAGGTAAAATCGATGCTTGTCATCTTCTCACCGTCTACAGCCTTGTTGGCTGCATAGATGGCATTGAAGATCTTAGATTCGTCAAATGGGGCTTCCTTTCCGTCTCTCTTGATGATCGTATTCATGTTTCGTTCTTCCTTCTCTGTTTCTTTTTTACTTATCCCTAGTCTGTATTATAAGCGGACCTGCTCCCTGGATCCTGATATCTGATCCGACCGGCACCGGCTTGTCCGCCGACGCAATTGAGCGCATCAAACTTCCGTCCGCTACGAACACTACATATTGTAGTCTTGGGTCTGCGTCATGTCAATATATTGTTACAAATTTTAAGATTTTTCTTTTTTGACCACTATATATAGTGTTTTACGATGTTCAGGAAAACGGCGTTTCTGTATTTACGGATAAATTGTTACCGCAAAAAGCGCCCCCATTCAAGGCTTTCAGCCGCCGGAGGCGCTTAGATAGTTCTAACTATGTTAAGGTATTTACCTTCAGATGTACTCAATACACCTTCTTACCCAGAGCCAGCTGGATCAGGTCTGATGCCAGATGCCCCGTCTTGTTTCTCTCATCCAGAATAGGGTTTACTTCCACAAGATCCATGCTGATGAGTTTGCCCGAAGCCGCTACCATCTCAACGGCCAGGAAGGCTTCCCTCGCCGTGATACCGTTCGGTACAGGTGTGCCCGTGCCGGGAGCGTATTCCGGCGTGATCGCATCGACATCAAAACTCAAATGTATCCCTACAGTTCCTTCACTCGCAATGCGTATGGCATCCTGCATCACATCATGCATGCCCCGTCTGTCCACTTCACCCATCGGGAAAACGGTCATACCTGCCTTTTTCATTCTTGCAGCTTCCGCCATGTCAAAGTCATGACCTGCCACCTGGACACAGTGTGAGGTCGGAACAAAGTGCGGTGTCTGCCCGAAATCCACCATGCTTGAAGGACCCCAGCCGCAGACTGCCGAGTAAGGCATGCCGTGCATGTTGCCGCTGATCGTTGATTTGTCATCATTCCAGTCGCCGTGAGCATCGATCCATATGATCCCGATCTCGCCCTGATCTTCATAGTGCTTGGCGATCGCTGAGACACTTCCGGCTGCGATACTGTGGTCTCCTCCCAGCACCAGCGGAAAATGTCCTTCGCTGAGAGTCTCTGTCACTTCCTCATAGAGCCGTCTGTTGGTCGCGTTGACCTGCTCGAACCGGATCATATTACGAAGGCTCATTCCGTCTTCAGGAGGTACGATATCTCCCTTATCCCGGACGCTGTATCCCATCTGTCTCAGTGAAGCTTTGAGCCCGGCATACCTGATGGCAAGCGGTCCCATCGCTACTCCTTTCTGTGATGCCCCGAAGTCGATCTGTACACCGATAATGTCTATGTTTCTCTTATCATTCAGATTGCTCATTTATTGCTGTTTCCTTCTTTTCTGTATTTTTCTCTTACGTTTTTCGTGAGAATGTATTCGATCTGACTGTTGATGGATCTGAAATCTTCATCCGCCCATCTGGCAATGTCACGCCAAAGCGACTCGGGCAGCCTGAGGATGATCTGCTTGCGTTTTGCATCCCGTGCCTTGAGTTCCTTCTCCTTCTCACGAAGCTGCTGCTCAAGTGCGTCCAGCTTCGCCTTGCGTTCCAGAAGCTGCTCTTCTCTTCTGAGAAGCTGTTCTTCAGTCTTATTCGGTTTTGTCAGTCCGGGTTCGCTGCTCATTTCTAATATACCGATCCGCTGTTAACTACAGGCTGCGCATCCTTATTGCCGCAGAGAACTACGAGAAGATTGG
Source organism: Anaerovoracaceae bacterium (assembly GCA_045113935.1). Classification (GTDB taxonomy): domain Bacteria; phylum Bacillota; class Clostridia; order Peptostreptococcales; family Anaerovoracaceae; genus Crickella. The sequence goes on along the minus strand of JBGUJM010000026.1, from coordinate 30,847 downwards.
ATACCATCTGCGCTTTGCGCTCCTCATCGAGCATAACTATATCATCCTCACCCAGTTTGTCGATCGCCATCTTGACCATGCTGACAGCTCCATCAACGATCTTGGTTCTCGCGGCGATGATCGCTGAAGCCTGCTGCCTCTGAAGCATTGCGGCAGCGATCTCTTCCGCGTAGGAAAGATGCGTGATGCGTACTTCCTCAATCACGAGACCTGCAAAAGCGACCTTCTCAGCCAGCTCGACTTTCATCTTCGCTGCGATCTCCTGGGAACTGCCTCTCAGTGTCTGCTCTGCCTTGCCGTCATTCTCTTCCTCATCGTCATCGAATACATCGTACGGGTACAGCCTTGCGGTATTTCTGATCGTCGAATCTGTCTGGATCGACAGGAATTCTGTATAATTCTCGACATTGAATACAGCTTTGGTCGGGTCTTCCACATGCCAGAGGACAACAGCTCCGATGATGACAGGATTACCGAGTGCGTCATTGACTTTCTGTGTTCCGTTATCAAGCGTTGAGCGCTTGAGTGAGACAGTCTTCCTTGCCCTGTTCGCTGTTGACTTGCCGGATCTGAACTTGACTTTGGATGAGTCCGTAAGCATCTCTGCCTTCTCAGCGACTTCCGCAGCTGCCTGTGCTTCATAAGCCGGATTGTTGTATCTTGCAAACGGGTTCACAAAGAAATATCCCGGCTTCATGATAGTGCCGTAATACTTGCCGAAAAGCGTAAGCACAAGCGCTTCATTCGGTCTGACACTTCTGAGTCCGGCAAACATAAACGGCAGTATGATCCACAGCAAAATGCATATAAGGATCAGACCAAAGCTCCCTGCCGCGAGTCCGATGACGAACCCGACAAGAGAGAAAATGCTTGCCAGGATCAGTATGGCCAGCATCAGTATGCCGCTCGGCGGATTGAGCACCTTCTGCTCAACATTAACGTATTCCCTTTCCATTGTATTTTCCTCCGTATAATATAAGGCTCGCAATCGGCATGTTCAATTCTGATCACGCCAGTTGATTGTGATATCATTATGATATCATTTTTATATCACCTTATATAAATGAAGTCAAGATAAAATGAACTGAAAAGATTACTAAGGACACACTGATATAGTATAATTACAAAAAAGATAAGGTGGTGTGACAATGTTAGTCCTTTTAGCAACATTAATAATTACATGGATCGCACATAACTGGTGGAAACTTTTACTGCTGCTCATCGGAGTCATCATCCTCCATGAATATCAGGTCCGTAAATATTCTAAAAAGCCAAAGGATGCCGGAGATACCAGTGAGGAAAACACCGCTGACAAGATAAACGAAGACCCTCCTCTATAAACTCAGGTTTATAAAGGAGGGTTCTTGTTTTGCAGGATCTGAACGCCTGTATCTGCGTTATCTGATTGTTACATCTCCAATCACGGTTCTTCCGTTCGGAGACCTGAAGATGATCGTTGTCTTTCCTCTCTTGGTTGCTTTGATAGTAGCAGTTCCGTCGATGATACCGCCTGAATATTTTGCTCCATTAGGCTTATAAATGGATATCATTGATTTGTTGCCGATATCATACAGCATATGGGTAGGATAAAGTCTCGGCCTGCTCACATAATTCTTTACAGGATAATCATAGCTAGGTTTGACCTTTAACTTCTGACCGACCTTCATGTTGATCGTAATATGTTTTACTGCGCTGCCGCTTACAGTCCTCTCCGCAAATCTCTTCTTAGCAGCCACATTATAAACATGGGTCGTCTTCATAGCCTGATACTTGCAGCCTGCAGGGCAAGTGATGATTCCTGTGGACCAGGTACTGTCACCTTCTGCCTGAGCATGCACCTCAACTACTGCGCCATTCGGACTATTGGTCCATACAGAAATCTCTGCCTGCATTACGTCGCCGGCAGTAGAACCATACTTCCAGTAACCCCAGCTGCCGGATCCGCCGATCACTCGAGTTCTGTACTTGATTCTCCATCCCTTAGGCGCCCTGTTATCTTTTGCTGACCACTTGAATAATACTTTTCCGGTCATATGTTTTGATGCCCATAATGATTTTACACCAAGAGGAGAAGTATTCCTCCTGACACTGATCGGAACTCTAACCGCCGGTACATCCCAATCGGACCAGCCATCTACATATGTTCCGCTGCTGCTGCTTGGAATATTAAACAGGTAAACGTAATATGTTCCCGGACTGTAGTCATAAGAAGATAATTCCATTTTCCAGTTAAATGAACTCCAGGCATTGACAGAAACAACGGTATTACTTTTTAAGGAATCTATAATATCCCCGCTGCTATCAGTAATAACGATCGTTGGGGTGGTGTAATAACTTTGCCAAGTATCATAGCACTGAAACTTAAAATAAATGTAGTCTCCAATATAATGTATAGAATTAGGAGCCGGAGAAGAGAGACGTATATAGTCTTCATCATCTGACACTACATTTTTTGCTTCTTTAGCTACCTTTTCCAGCTGAATCTCTTCATCCTCAGATATCTGATCATTCACTTCGGTAGATTCATCACTGCTGTTCTCCACGCCATTCACAGCCTTTTTATCAGCTTCGGATTCTGCAAGCGAGAATGTTGTGGTAAGCACCAGCATCAACCCAACCAAAAGACTGATCAGCAGGATAGGAGATAATAATTTTTTCATTCCTTTCGTCATAACTTCCTTCCCTTCTGCATTAACCTATCAATACACAATATGACAGGATCTCAAGACTCAGATCCCATTCATAAATTATTGGTCTCATTATAGCATATTTTTAATCACAATATCGTCACAATGAAGTATTTTGGCGTTTTTTTGCCCGTTAAGAATCTGACAATTACAGGTAATTATGGAGCGATTTAAAAAGGGATAAATACTTGGACAGTTGGCCGGTATTCATCTGGTCATCCTGACCATCCCGACCTGACATCCTCTTATAAAACGGCTGACTGCAGCTTCTTCGCTGTCCTCATATTTCAAGTCATTCGAACGTTCTCTGTGATATTCACAGATGTAAAGCGTTCCGTCTGAGTAAACATCCATTCCTTCGCCATATCCATAGCTTGCGGTGAGCCTTTCTGCGGAAGCTGTGTACCGAAACAGTGGATTGGCTATGGTCGCTTCGGCAAGCGCTCTTTCTATTCTCGCCAGGGATCCATCAGAAAAAGCAGTCTGATCAGATAACGGTGCTCCGGCAGAAGGTGTACCGGCAGCCTGCTGTATTTCAGCCTCCTGAGGCTTATCCTTTTTCAATGAGGTATACAGAACGAATATGTTTTTGGCAATCAGAATCAGCAAAATGATGGTGAAACCTCCGGTCAGCGCATGATGCGTCCCGAAGAACATAAAAGCCCCTACCTCAATGATCAGGAACAAAACCGAGTAAAAAATATCTTTCATTAACCGTAGTGTCTCCTAAGCAATGCCCGGCATAAGAGATGTACTCCTTTCTTTTGCGATTATAACACCGCCCGGATATATTCTGCATCACCAAAAAACCTTATACAAGAAAAGAGACTATCGTGGTGTTGATAGTCTCTTCCTTTACCCTTGATACTCAGTGAGTGTGAGCAGACCGGCAAACGCCTCTTTGTGTCTCTACTTTTCTTTTTTTAAAGTGTTGTTTTTATCCCAAAAATAAAACCCTATACACATGGTATAGATGGCAACAGCATAAAAGAAAGTAAATGCCATCAGTGGAAAATCTTTGTTATTCTTCATATTTGAGTCCTTTTTCCCTTTGAAAACTATAGCTACTTTCAAGCATCATTATAACATCTTTATTACGTCTTTTCATCATCTTTGGTACCACTTTATAAAGTCTTTGATACCACAATGTGTCTTTCAGATTGCTGATATTTCAGCCATTAATACATCTCCAAAGGGCGCTTTTACACACCGCTTTTCTTGTTAATCACCAAACGGTATTGCAATACCGACTCCGATATAATAGCAGGCATGCGCTTCTCCACCTTCGGAATAGGTATTTGCGTCAACTTCAGGCCCGTCACTTCCTCCGACAACGAGGCAGGCCCCTTTTCCTCCGGCAACCATTGCCAGCTCATCTTCAGAAAGTTCCATCTCTCCGCCGCTCATGAAAGTTCCCAGGTATTCTGCAAACTCTTCGAACGTTGCCGAAAGTCCGTATTCTTTCGCCAGCGGTACAAGCAGGTTATCAAAGACCGCCCTTTCATCCGGTTCTCCTGTGTATGACGCTGCAGCCTCTCTCAGTTTTTCCTGAAATTCTGCATCTGTATTAAGTAATTCACGGAATTTTGCCAGATCTGAATTTGCCATGTTTTCTCCTTTCTCAGGCAGTGTGCCTTCTTTGTTAATGTTACAAGTTTATCACAAGGCAGGAGACCGTTCCATTATCCTTGCGGTAAAAACGTTCCCTGCTGCCGCACCACTGCTGTCAGTGACATTCTCACATAAGAAAAGAGGTCAGAGTTTAATCCCCAACCTCTATTCCAATCGTTTCAGATTGTCAGTATTTCAGCCTTTCTGATTAGTTGTTGCAATAAGGCATCCACCACCTGCTGCGCAGGCGGTCCCCCTTGTTGCTTAGCCGAAGTATCTCTTCAGAAGTCCTGCAAATGCCTTGCCGTGTCTTGCCTCGTCTCTTGCCATCTCGTGAACTGTGTCATGGATAGCGTCGAGTCCCTGCTCTTTAGCCTTCTTAGCAAGCATTGTCTTGCCGAGTGTAGCGCCGTTCTCAGCCTCTACTCTCATCTCAAGATTCTTCTTGGTGCTGTCTGTTACGACCTCGCCGAGAAGCTCCGCGAACTTAGCTGCGTGCTCAGCTTCTTCGAAAGCAGCTGTCTTCCAGTACTCGCCGATCTCAGGATAACCTTCTCTGTAAGCAACTCTTGACATTGCAAGATACATACCTACCTCTGAGCACTCACCGTTGAAGTTAGCTCTCAGATCCTCGATGATCTCAGGATCAACCCCCTGTGCTACTCCTACAACATGCTCAGCTGCCCATGTCATCTCGCTCTCCTGCTTGATGAACTTCTCTGCAGGAACCTTGCACTGTGGACATCTTTCCGGTGGTGTGTCGCCTTCATGAACATATCCGCATACGCTACATACCCATTTTGCCATAATAATTACTCCTCTCTTCTTTGAAATAATACACGCTGCGCCGTACACCTTCCCGGTCCCCGGTATATAAATAACGGGCGCACCTACGCTGCGCAATCTGTACAAAAACGAGTGTACCACACTCTTTTGATGACTTGCAAGATGGCTGTATCAGTTAGTACAAGGCAGTCCAAAACAATGACAGAAAACCACTTTGCGAAGATGATGAGACTGCACCGGATCTGCCTGTCTTGCTTATATTCCTGCATTATGATATGTTATGATTATTCGATAGGATTCCGGGAAAAAACAAGGACAATGATATGAAGATACACCAGTCAGCAGAAGATTATCTCGAGACTATGCTAATCCTCGAGGAGAAGTACGGCTATATACGTTCCATAGATATAGCAAAACACCTTGGAGTCACCAAGCCGAGCGTTTCATATGCCGTCAAACGGCTCAGAGAGAGCGGCTATATCAACATGGAAGCCAACGGACCTATTACTCTGGCTCCTCCGGGCCGCAAGATAGCGAACCGTATCTATCAGAGGCACAAAGCTCTCAGGACATTCCTGGAACTGCTGGGTGTGGATCCCGAACAGGCTGAAGAAGACGCCTGCAAGATAGAACATGTAATCTCACATGATACATATGTTGCCATATGCAAGCATGTCAATGAGAAATCGGATATCAAGATCGATAATTACGAAGATGAGTAACAAAAGACCCCGCAGCAGCGGGGTCTTTTCCGGCTTTGCTCGTTATTCTATTCTTCCGGCTGATCGAAAATGAAATCTACAGTCTCTTCTTCAGCGGGTTTCTGCGACGCGTCGACCTTGGTCTGCTGGCTGTAGTCCTGGAAGCTCCGGAACTCGGATGCCGGTTCAACTTCTACAGGACGCGCCTGAACGTCAGGCTGGTTTCTGACCACATCGAAATTGACTGTCTTCGACTCTTTGGCTGTTGCAGTCCTGTGATCCCCCGCACCCATCGGGCCGTAGTAAACTGACTGGTCAAATCCGGTAATACAGTAGAAAACACCGCTCAGGAACAGATAGCCCCATGCCCAGCTGTCCGGCTTGCCATATGCCAGGGCAGTAGCTTTGCACATCTGCCACAAGAAGTAGATACCTGCAATCCAGCCGACGATCGGGATCACAAAAACAAAGAATCTGACCCAGTACCATGGGTTGCCCATTACGATCCCGCAGAACTTATACATGTTATAGAAAGGGATAAGAGCCGGCCAGCCCGGTTCTCCGGCCTTCTCAAACATCTTCCACATTCCCACGATGGCTGCTATGCCCATGATATCAGCAGTATAGGATACGCTGGTGTTCTGGGTTTCCTGCACCATTGTCATAATTGAATCGAACATTGTTATTCCTCCTTCTCGGATGCGTCCGGATCAACTCCGAACTCCAATTCATTCGCTGTCGCCTGTCTCACAAGTTCCCTGTGAGCTTCACGCTCGCTTTCGATCTTTTCATATGCCTTGACCTGAAGGTCCAGCATCTTCTCTCCAAGCTTGACAGCACCGCCGACAAGAGCGATTCCTCCCGCCAGTCCTATCCCGATCACTGCAAGCAATGCCTGACCGAGATCCGCATTCGGCTTGCCGCCTGACATGCCCGGTCTCATTCCTGATTTGTTGGTTGCCATACCCTTTCCTCCTCTCTGCTGCATGACGCAGATACCTTGTCTGAGAAAACAGTTCTGTCTTCTCAAGCTGTATAATATCACCTAAAACGTTTTCGCGCAATAAATATGTATTTTATTTTACTTCCTTCAGTTCATATACATCTGTCCTGCGGGCAGACATCAGAGGCAGTTTTGCTCTAATCTCATCTATATAATCAAGATCTATCTCTGTCACATTCACTCCCGGTTTTTCATCCATCTGCATTACAACGGTTCCCCATGGATCAGTGATAATGGAATGGCCCCATGCTTTATAGGATGCCTCAGGATTCCTTGCTGTTGAAGTTCCTATCATGTAGATCTGATTCTCTATAGCTCTCTGACGGAATCCGAGTTCCCAGTGAACCGGACCGGTCGTCATGTTGAACGCCGCGGGATTGAATATTACTCTGGCTCCCGCGAGCGCAGGCAGTCTGGAACTCTCAGGAAACCTTATGTCAAAACATATATTGACCGCCATCTTACAGAATTCCGTGTCAAATACCGTAAAGTTGTCTCCTCCGGTCAGAGTGTCGGACTCTTTGAATACCTGCTGACCATGTGCGTATATATCAAACAGATGCACCTTGCGGTGCTTGCCGATCTGCCTGCCTTCACGGTCAAAAACATAGCTCGTATTGTATGTCCTTCCCTCACTGTCACACTCAGGGATAGATCCGCCGATCAGATATACTTTGTGTTTTCTGGCAAGTGTTGACATCGCGAGCCATGTATCACCTTCCCCCTCCGGCTCGGCATACTCCGGAAACAGTTCCGTAACATACGGGCAGCTCCACATTTCCGGCAGACTGATGAAATCAGCACCATCCGTCTCGCCGCCGGCTAGTATCTCTGCCAGCCTTTCGATGTTCTCATACTTGTCCTGCTTCACCTTAAGCTGCAGACTTGCTATTTTTATCTTGTTCATAAGTATCTCCTTTTGCCAAACCCCTGTATACTACATTAATGAAATAATTGCTGTTCCGGCTGTCATCAGCACCATCCCGGTCACCTTGGCTGCCGTTACAGGCTTTTTCTCTATGCCAAGGAATCCAATAGCGTCAATGATGAGACCGGCGCCCATCATTCCTATCAGATTGAGGATGGTCACAATGCCCGTTCCCAGCACCGGAGCGGTTATCGCGTTGCCGCACACCACTACGATCGAAAGTGTACCGCCTATAGCCATCCAGGGTCTGAAACCTCGAACCAGCCCGGTTCCCCGGATGCCGGCGTCATAGATCGCCATTCTGCCTTTTATCAGGATAATAAGGAAGATCAGCAGAACTGTTGTCAGCAGTCCCACAGTCATGGATATCAGCGTAGCTTTAGCTGCTGATCCGACGACTGTATTCAGACTGCCGTTGATGGCTACCTGTGCCGCGCAGGCAAAGCCGTTAAGGAACGCCAGCAGCATATACAGCAGAATTCTTCCCTCTGAACCGGCTGCATTATCCGAACTTCCATCGCCGGGAGCTTCACTCTCCCTGAACTTTATTCCATTGACCAGTGCTGCCCCTATGATAACCACGACGGCTCCGATGAATCTCCACAGAGACATCCTGACCACCGGTGATCCGAGCAATCCTGCGTGATCGATCAGGAGCCCGAACATCGTTTGTCCGAAGCATATGATCATGACATTGCGGGCGCTGCCGAGATAAGGCAGGCACACAACATTGAGCGTTATGATCGCTGTGCCGCATGAGCCTCCCAGCCATATCCAGAACGGATATCCCGCGATCTCTCTGAAAGGTATGTCCAGATTGTGTTCAGTTGCCAGGACCGCCAGAATAAGTATCAGCATGGCCACGATAAAGCTGAGGACAGCTGTCAGATATGTCGATCTGTAGTCCTCCCTTATCCTCCCGTTGACACTTGCCTGCGCAGTAGAGGCTGCTCCGGCCGCAATACCTGTCAGAATTGCCAGCATGGTGTTATTTTATCCAGCTCTCATCGGATGGGTCATCACGGAAAGCCTTAAGCCTGTCTATCGCTTCTGCGCTGATGTAATCCTGTTCAGCCGCAACTTCGATGACCGTATCAAAATCAGTCAGTGATGTCCACTCTATTCCGGCCTCAGCCATCCGGTCTATTCCTTTCTTCATGCCATATGTCATGATGGAGATAACGCCGAGGACATCGGCTCCTGCCTCACGAAGCACCTTGACTGTTTCGATGCAGCTGCCTCCTGTCGAGATCAGATCCTCAACGACTACGACTTTCTGACCTGCTTCAAGACGTCCCTCTATCTGATTGCCTCTACCGTGATCCTTGGCTCCTGACCTGACATATCCCATAGGAAGCCCCATCAGGTGAGCCGTTATTGCGGCATGCGCTATTCCTGCAGTCGCGGTTCCCATCAGCACCTCTGCATCCGGAAAAGCGCTCCTGATCACCTCAGCCAGAGATGTCTCAACATCTGTCCTGACCTCCGGCGCTGTCAGTGTAAGCCTGTTATCGCAGTAGATCGGGCTTTTGATACCGCTCGCCCATGTAAAAGGTTCCTCAGGTCTGAGGAATACTGCCCTTATGCTGAGCAGATCACCGGCGATCAGCCTTGCTATCTCTTTTCTTCTGTCCATTTCTTTTTCCTCTCATTATATTAATGGCAAGTGCTCTGAGCCCTTGCCATAAGTAGTGGATCTATGCTGTTATTGCAGGTGCGCTATCCGATAAAATCTTCTCTGCACTTCTGATATGCGTCAATTGGCTTCGCCTCACCGGTGATCGATCTGCCGACTACGATGTAGTCTGATCCCTGCTCTCTGGCATCGGCCGGTGTCATGACTCTCTTCTGGTCTCCGACACTGTCGCCTGCCAGTCTTATGCCCGGCGTTACTGTAAGGAATTCTGATCCGCACGCCAAATGTATATCAGCAGCTTCCATAGCCGAACATACGACTCCGTCGAGTCCGGCAGCCTTCGCATTCAGAGCATACTGTCTGACTACCTCAGGAAGGGGTCTGTCGATCAGCAGTTCATCGTGCATAGTCTTCTCATCTGTCGACGTCAGCTGCGTCACGGCGATAAGCTTCGGCTTGTCAGCATATCTGACTGCTCCGAGCATGAGACCTTCCTTCGCAGCTTTCATCATATCTATACCGCCTGCCGCATGAACATTTACCATGTCCACTCCATAGGCGCCGAGCACTATCATAGCCTTCTTGACGGTATTAGGTATATCGTGAAGTTTGAGATCGAGGAAGACTTTGTGCCCTCTCTCTTTGAGTGTCTTAACGATCTGCGGTCCCTCAGCATAAAACAATTCCATTCCGATCTTGACAAACGGCCTGCTGACGCTGATACTGATGTGATCGCATGATACAACTTCAGACTGTATCTTATTGAATTTATCGAGGAATCTTATCGTCTCCTCCGCGCTTGCAAAATCGCACGCGATTATTACGTCTCTACCCATATCAGTCCTCCACTGCTTTTATGCTTCTCCAATGCACACAATCTCACAAAGATAGTATACACTATTAACCTATAGCTGTCACTTGTGCGCAGTTCCAATGATATCGCTGAGACGGTCTATACCCAGTTTTGCCATAGCTGACGGCAGCTCTCTGACTATATTTGCCGATACATAAGGATCGATCAGATTAGCCGCTCCGACTTCCACCGCTGCCGCGCCTGCCATCATCATCTCCAGGACGTCCTCTGCAGTAGAGATGCCGCCCATTCCCACGACCGGAATGCGGACCGCTTCATACACCTGATATACCATTCTGAGTGCTACAGGTAAAACAGCAGGTCCGGAGTATCCACCTGTCGTATTGGCGAGTAATGGTCTCCGTTTCTTCAGATCTATTCTCATTCCCATAAGGGTATTGATGAGACTGATGCCATCCGCACCTGCGTCCTCACAGGCTTTTGCTATGCCGGCTATATCCGTTACATTCGGCGACAGCTTGATAATAAGAGGCTTGTCTGTCACCTTCCTGACAGCGCTCACTACATCTGCCGCCATGCATGGATCCGTTCCGAAAGACATGCCGCCGCCGTGCACGTTCGGACAGCTTATGTTGATCTCGAGCCACCCGACCTGCTCCTGAGAAGCCAGCAGTTCTGTCGTATATACATAGTCTTCTACCGAGAAGCCACTGACATTGGCCATAACAGGCTTGCTGAAAACTCTGGCGAGTTTCGGCAGTTCCTCAGAGATGACTTTCTCCACTCCGGGATTCTGCAGGCCTACGGCATTGAGCATGCCCGACGGACACTCCGCTATCCTCGGTGTCTCATTCCCGAATCTCGGCTCTCTGGTCGTACCTTTGAATGAGAATGTCCCCAGGCAGTTGATATCATACAGATCAGCAAACTCATAGCCGTAACCGAATGTACCCGAAGCCGGTATCACCGGATTGTCCAGCCCGATGCCGCAAAGTTCCACTCTTGTATCGGGCAGACTGTTTCCCATTTCTATCGTCCTGATCACTGCCATAGTATTTCCTCCGTCCGCAGAACCGGACCGTCTTTACAGATGCGCTTATATCCGTCTCTGGTCCTGATGCTGCATCCCATGCAGGCTCCGAAACCACATCCCATGCGCTCCTCAAAACTCATCTGTCCGCTGATTCCTGCTTCCTTATACACCTCTTTATACAAAGCCCTGAGCATAGGCTCCGGTCCGCAGGTATAGAAGTGCGTAAAGCGGGTAAACTCCGAATCAGAGTCTTCTGCCAGCCCCGCCTCAGCAAGGCACGGTGAGTCACACATACCTGCAGCAGCTCTGAACGCGTCAGTAACGAATCCCTTTATACCTTCACTGCCATCGGCAGTCGCCACTATGACTCTGCATCCCAGTTCTTCAAATTCTTCGACATAATACATCTCTTCAGCGGAGTTGAATCCGAGTATTACAGTTACGTCCCTGACGCCCGTATCTCCTGTTTCTGCGCAGTCAATACCTGTAATGAGTCTCTTTGCGGCAAAATACAGAGGCGGGATGCCTACGCCGCCGCCAATCAGAACAGGATGCTCTCCTGCATCTGACAGATCATATCCGTTTCCGAGTCCGGTAAGCACGTCAAGTGTTCTCCCGGGCCTGTAATGTGTCATATCTTCTGTGCCATGTCCGAGCACCTTGTATATGATCGTAACGATTCCATCAGAAGCACCGTCCTCTGATGGGTACTCGACATCATGCACGCTGATCGGCCTGCGGAGAAAATGTCCGTCAAGTCTGATGTTGATGAACTGCCCCGGAGCCGTTATGGCACTCGTATCTCCTTCCAGACTCATGCAGTAAGTCGTCGGTGTCAATGCGATATTATCTTTGATCGAAAATATTCCTTGTTTCATATGTCAATGGGAACAGGTCTCTCCTTCACACCTATGCGTCTATTGTGGATATCGTCTGTGTTGTTTCTTCGAGCACATCCAGAAGTACTCTGACTGTATCGAGCGAAGTGAACAGTGTCGCGTTGTTTTCGCTCGCACACTGTCTGATCAGCGCGCCGTCGTTTGCGGTGACATGGTCGCCGACTTTCCTTGTGTTAAGGATGTAAGCGATGTGCCCGTTTCTGATCGTTTCGAGGATCTCATCAGAGCCTTCGCTTATCTTCTTCATTTCTCTTGTACGGATGCCGTTCTCCTTGAGGAATCTCGCAGTTCCCGGTGTTGCCTCAATGTTGAATCCCAGATTGTAGAATCTTCTGATCAGCGGCAGCGCTTCTGCCTTGTCGGCACCTGCGAGAGTCGCGAATACAGTTCCGTAATTTCTCAGTTTTGTACCGGAAGCAGTCAGAGCTTTGTACAGAGCACGGTTGAGTTTGTTGTCATAGCCTATCGCTTCTCCGGTCGACTTCATCTCAGGTGAGAGATATGTATCGAGGCCTTTGATCTTGTTGAAACTGAATACAGGCACCTTGACGTAGTATCTCTTCTTCTCTTCCGGATAGAGGTCGAACAGACCCTGCTCCTTAAGTGTCTTGCCGAGAATGACTTCCGTCGCGATATCGGCCAGACTGTAGCCTGTTGATTTGGACAGGAAAGGTACTGTTCTTGAAGATCTTGGGTTGACTTCTATTATATATACATCCTCGTTCTCGTCTACGATAAACTGGATATTGTAAAGCCCCACTATTCCGATGCCGACTCCCAGTTTTTTAGCATACTGGAGAATCAGGCCCTTGACTTTGTTGCTGATAGAGAATGTCGGATATACAGATATAGAGTCGCCGGAGTGTATTCCGGTCCTCTCTACGAGTTCCATAATGCCGGGAACGAATACATCTCTGCCATCACAGATCGCATCGACCTCAACTTCCTTACCCTGTATGTATTTGTCAACCAGAACAGGCTTGTCCTCATCTATCTCAACAGCAGTCTTGAGATAATGTCTCAGCTGGGCTTCATCTCCTACGATCTGCATAGCTCTGCCGCCGAGCACGAATGAAGGTCTGACAAGAACAGGATACCCAATCTCTGCCGCAGCTGCGACACCGTCCTCTATTCTGGTGACTGCGCGCCCCGGCGGCTGAGGGATACCGAGCTCCTCCAGCACCTTCTCGAACCGGTCTCTGTTCTCTGCCCTGTCGATGGCCTCACAGTCTGTTCCTATCAGTCTGACGCCTCTGTCTCTCAGCGGCTCTGCCAGATTAATGGCTGTCTGTCCGCCGAGTGTCGCAATGACGCCTTCCGGCTGTTCGAAGTCGATGATGGCCATAACGTCCTCTACTGTCAGCGGCTCGAAATACAGCTTGTCTGCTGTCGTGTAATCAGTTGAAACAGTCTCAGGGTTATTGTTGATGATGATGGCTTCGTAGCCGGCACGCTTGATGGTCTGCACAGCGTGCACCGTCGAGTAGTCAAACTCGACGCCCTGTCCGATCCTGATCGGACCGGCTCCGAGGACTATGATCTTTTTCTTATCCGTAAGTCTGGAATCATTCTTGCCCGTATATGAGGAGTACAGGTAAGCGATGTACTTGCCTGTATGCAGGGTATCCACCATCCTGAACACAGGAACGATGCCGTTTTTCTTTCTCTTATTGTATATTTCCTCTTCTGTGAGGTTCCAGAGCCTTGCGATTTCTTTGTCAGAGAAGCCGGTTATTTTGGCAACTTTCAGCGTTTTCACATCATTGACCCTCTCCTTGAGAGTTTTCTCCATGTCAATGATTTCCTTGAAAGCTTCGAGGAATATTTCCGTGATCTTAGTAACCTTATGGATCTCTTCGACGCTGATCCCTCTTCTGAGGAGTTCAGCGATCGCATACATATTGTCATCTCTGAATTCTGAGATGTACTCTCTCAGATTGTTCCGGCTCATGCCGTCGAACTTATCGAGATGCAGGTGGCATACTCCGGTTTCGAGCGAGCGAATGGATTTGAGAAAACTCTCGGTAAGTGTCGAGCCTATGCCCATGACCTCGCCGGTAGCCTTCATCTGTGTGCCCAGCATGTTCGAAGCATCGGCAAACTTGTCAAACGGGAATCTCGGAAATTTGGCCACAATATAGTCCAGACTCGGTTCAGTGCTGGCTTTGCCTCCCGCGACTTCGATCTCTTCAAGAGTCATGCCCACTGCGATCTTGGCTGTGACTCGCGCGATCGGGTAACCTGATGCTTTGGACGCAAGAGCGGAAGATCTCGATACACGCGGATTGACTTCTATCAGGTAGTACTCGCTTGTCTCAGGGTGCAGCGCGAACTGAACATTGCAGCCTCCCTCTATCCTGAGTTCACGGATGATCCTTATAGCAGAGTCATTGAGCATTTTGAGATCGTGATCGTTCAGTGACAGGATCGGCGCGACAACAATGGAATCTCCTGTGTGGACTCCGACAGGGTCAACATTCTCCATACCGCATATAGTGATGGCATTATCAGTGCCGTCACGCATGACCTCGAATTCAATTTCCTTATAGCCTTTGACAGACTTCTCCACCAGAACCTGATGCACCGGCGAGAGATTGAACGCGTTGATAGCTATATCTTCAAGCTCTTTCTCATCATTGGCGAATCCGCCGCCTGTGCCTCCAAGAGTGAATGCCGGTCTGAGAACAACAGGATATCCGATATCCTCAGCAGCTTTTTTCGCCTCTTCTATGCTGTATGTAATCTCACTCGGGATGACAGGCTCGCCTATTGACTGACACATTTCCTTGAAAAGTTCCCTGTCCTCGGCTCTTTCGATGGACTCGCCCGGAGTCCCCAGCAATTCAACACGGCACTCCCTGAGTACGCCTTTTTTCTCGAGCTGCATCGCAAGATTGAGCCCTGTCTGACCGCCGATCCCCGGAACGATCGCGTCCGGTCTCTCATATCTCAGGATCTTGGCGATGTATTCCAGTGTAAGCGGCTCCATGTATACTTTGTCTGCAATGGAGGTGTCTGTCATGATCGTAGCCGGGTTTGAATTGCAGAGTATTACTTCATAGCCTTCTTCCTTGAGCGCCAGGCAGGCCTGAGTGCCCGCGTAGTCAAACTCAGCAGCCTGACCGATGACGATCGGGCCGGAGCCGATGATAAGAACCTTCTTGATGTCTTTCCTTTTAGCCATTGTTTCCCCTTTTTACCTATAACTGTTTCCCTGTTATTTTAAATCATTATATGTATATACCGGTTTTCCGTCGCAGACAGTCAGAACGTTGATACCGCTGACTCTCCACCCTTCAAAAGGCGTTGCTTTGCCCATAGACAGAAAATCAAGTTCCGGTGTTATGTTCCACTCAGCGTCCATGTTCCATACTGAGTAGTCGTTGCCCAGCGGGATGCCGAATCTCCTTCTCGGATTGTATACAAGCAGCTCCTCGAGCTTGTCCATGGTAATGATCCCCGGCTGCACGAGATAAGTATAAAGCAGCGGGAATGCTGTCTCGATGCCGACTATCCCGAAAGCTGACTTTTCGAGGCCGCGGGATTTTTCTTCCGCGGAATGCGGAGCGTGATCTGTCGCAATACAGTCAATGGTACCGTCGATCAGGCCTTCGATCAAAGCTTCTCTGTCAGCCGCACTTCGGATAGGAGGATTCATTTTCCACTTACCGTCTTCTTCAAGCATACTGTCGTCGAGCAGCAGATAGTGCGGTGCAGTCTCACACGTGACATCCACTCCCTCAGCCTTCGCCTTGCGGATGATGTCAACGCTCTCCTTCGTTGAGATATGACACACATGATACGGGCAGCCTGTTTCAGCCGCCAGTTTCAGATCTCTTGCTATCTGTCCCCATTCAGACTCTGAGCAGATACCCCTGTGTCCATGCTCTCGGGCATAGCGGCCGTCATGTATATAGCCGCCGCGCAGCAGGCTGTTTACTTCGCAATGTGCTGTGATGATCTTACCGAGAGATTTTGCTCTGATCATCGCCTCCCTCATCATATCATCTGACTGTACTCCGTGTCCGTCATCTGAGAAAGCGATACAGTTTCCGGCCATGCCATCAAGATCAGCAAGTTCTTCCCCCTTCTGTCCCATTGTGATTGCCGCATAAGGATATACGTGAATACAGGCGTCTTTCTCTATGATCCTGATCTGTTCATTCAGATGATCCGCAGTATCTGACACCGGATTCAGGTTGGGCATTGTACATACCGCGGTGTATCCGCCGTGAGCCGCCGCTTTGCTTCCTGTCGCTATTGTTTCCTTATAAGAAAAACCCGGCTCTCTGAAGTGCACATGCACGTCGCAAAAACCGGGAAGAATAGTGTACTGTGACGATAAATCAATACCTGCGTCTCGAAGCAGTTTTATATCGATCGTAGGGCTGAATTCTATGCGTGATGATATTTTTTTATCCATCCGTATACTCCTTTTAATTCAATCGATAAATGGTAACAAGAATCACTCTGCCGTGTCAAGAAGACTGCCGGTGAATTCTTGTTTTTTTCCGGATAGTCTTATGGTCAGCACATTCAGTCCGAGCATATTCTGATATGTGATCTCATCGGCCAGTCTGGTGACCACTCTGACTCCGAGATTCCTCACCGGATCATCTCCGCAGACCTGCTCTGCCCTTTCCTTCGGGTCAAACGGAACGCAGTCATCTTTGATCCGCAGCATCACATCTCCGCTCTTCCAGACAGCCCTGACATTGACATCATGCTTCTTATTATCCTTATTGAATCCGTGTTTGATGACATTGGCGGACATCTCCTCCATACATAATGCCGAGAAATGGGCAGTCCGCGGATCTGTGCCGTGCTTTTCGCAGAAAGTCTGAACTCTTTCGGCTGTCTGCACAACTTCATCCAGTCCGTGCACAGTAATATCCAGCCTGTCCTCATAAGGCACACCGAAGTCATCCGGAAGCATGAGCCACTCATCTGATGTACGCGGGAAGTGTTTACAACGGAAAACAGCGTAAGCAGGCACCAGAAGAAGTGTCAGTGCCATTCCTATCGGGTTAGCCAGCCAGACACCGGTCGCTCCCATTACCGGAGCAAGAATCATCGAAGGTATGACCATGGAGATGATGCCGTCGAAAACAGACATGATGTTGACGATCGTATTGTGCCCTGTGGCCTGAAAATAGTTAACGATCACCTGGATGGCAACCACCGCAGGGATGCACAGCGCATAGATCACGAAGAGCTGTACAGCCAGCCGGAACACCTCAGAAGAAGTATCCTTGAAAAAAAGCGACGCGATAGGTTTTGCGAGAAGAATGATGAATACAGTCAGAGCCGCAGAGGCCGGGACCATCTTTTTCCATGCGATTCTCATCAGAGCTTTTATTGAATCGCGGTCTTCCTCTCCCATGAACACGCTGCTGAGCATACGTACGACAGCTCCCACTCCCATTGCATATGCAAGGAAGAGACCTGCCAGCAGATTGAAAGCGGACATGGCTGAAAGCCCATCCTGCCCGCTGTAATGCAGCAGCAGTCTGTTGATTATTATTCCTCTGAAAGCAAGACACGTAACAAGCAGCGCTCCCGGAGCTCCGATCCGGAACATTGGCAGCAGATCGCTCCAGTCAATCGACGTCCAGCTGTATTTCAGCTGAGCTCTGTCAGTGAAGTAATATGGTATGAGAATAAGAAGATATACCCACGAAGCGGTCGCTGTGGCCAGCGCCAGTCCCCGTACTCCCATATGCATCACATATACCAGAAAGACATCCAGCGTGCAGTTAGTGGCAGCCATGAAGAATATCCCGGTAAGCCCCCTTCTGCTCTGCCTTTCCATCTCCAGAAATGCCGATATCTGCTTGCCGAGCAGCAGAGGAATGATGCCTATCGAGTACCACCTTATGTACTCAGACAGGTCCCCTTTCAGTTCCGGGCTTGCGCCCAGAATATCCGCTATCGTTCCCGGCATCAGAACACTCAGAAGCGCCAGTACTGCTCCTGCAGCAGTGGTGATCGTGATGTTGAGCGAAAAAATTCTGCTTGTACGGGCAGTGTCACCGCATCCCATGCTTCGCCCGCACAGCACTGCAGTTCCTCCCAGGATCACGCCCGTCACGGCATCATAAATACACAGCATCGAGTAGTACAGGCCGAAGATACCTACCGTGCCGGAAGATATGCACCTGCCGGCAACCGTACCGTCCACGATCGAGTTGAGTGCCTGAGCCGCGACCAGTAGTACCTGGACCGGCAGCAGCCTTATGAATAGTTTTGTCAGCATCCTGTCATTTTTCAGCATCATTTTATGTCCCTGATCAGAAGCAGCCGGCCGTCTCTGACCGATATTTCTGCCTTGTGTCCCGGTAAAACCTCATTACTCGTCGCATACTGGTACTCACTTGTGATCTCTGCGTCTTCAATACAGAATTTTGCTCCTCTGATCGTGACTCCCCGGGCTGTTCCGGTCATGCTGACGAGCGAGAAAAACGGATACTCTTCTGTTACATACGCGGTCCCCGGTACGCAAGTCTGCACTCCGTCTGCAGATCCGCGCCGGGAGGAAATGACTTCCATTTCAGAATAATCATCTGCCGCAATAGCCTTGCATCCATGTGTATCGAGATAGAAGAGCGCGTATATATTGACAAGCGTGTGATCTGTCCTGCCGCCGATGACTCCCAGCAATACAAAATCACGGAACCCTCTTTCTATTCCCGTCCTGACTGCGTACATTGTGTCCGTATCATCTTTGGCAACGGGAAGCACGATAGTCTCTACATCCAGTCCGGGCTCACTGTGTGAATCGAAATCACCAATTATAAGAGAAGGCTTCTTTCCGAGCGGTACCATATGCTTCAGGCCGCAATCACAGTATATGACATAGTCATCATCATTAATAAAGCTTCGGGCATGTTCATAATTACCTATATCCGCGCCGCCGATTATCACACATTTATCCATAATACGTCCGTTACTGTCAGAATATTCCCTTCTACTGTAAATCTTACATCCCACTGAGCGAATGACAGCCCGTAGGTATGACCTTCCTTTTTCTCATAAGCATCTCTCGGGTCCAGGCTGAGAAGGCGGATGAGGCCCTGTCGCTTCTCCTCAGTTATACTCTGCAGGAGTTCATCCGGAAAAACGACTTCAAGATGCGGATCTGACTTGCCTCTTGAATAACCGTCACCTGCATCCGGGTGTATATCCGAATACGGAAGATACGGCTTGATATCGTATACCGGAGTTCCATTCATCATATCCCCTCCGGATATTATGAGTGCCAGTTCCCCGCTGACCGGACCGGACAGATCCTCACTGCTGACCTCTCTGCCGTCAAGTTCTACCCTGAGCAGCCGGACACTTGAAAGCCCGAGAGAATTGGGTCTGTAAGGTGATCTCGATGCCCACACCCCGACGCGTCTGTTTCCTCCGAGTCTGGGCGGTCTGACTGTCGGTGCCCATACAGGATCTCCCGTCAGGGCATCGCGTCGGCTCTTGCTGAATCCCCATATCATCCACAGATACTCGAAAGCTTCGATCTCTCTCAGACAGTCCATATTGCGGAATTCAGGCTCGAAAACAACAGCCTGCTCAAGTTCTCTGACAAGGCCGCTCTGCTTGGGTATACCGAATTTTTCATTATAGTCCGAGCGCACGTAGGCGACCGGTCTTATAGAATATCTGTCCATGTCTCCCCGGGCACCGGGAACTGTCCCGGCTTTCACTTCCTTAATATTAAACTATGATAAGAAAAATTGCCAATATCAGAATCGTGAAGTATTATTACTATGTATAATTAGATGCTTTATTAACTTGTCAAAACTGCTGAAATGCAGGAGATCATCAATTATGAAGCACATAAAAAGAAAGTCCTTTATTACAATTCTATATATGCTGGCTGCGGGTATTCTTGCATTCATGGTCATTATGGTTCTCTATGCCGCATTCGAGCTGGATGATGATTTTGATGACAGCTCTCAGAAACTCCAGTCCCTGACTGATATCTATGAAGATATGGTAACAGGAGTCTTCGATGCGGACCAGAACTTCCAGGAGGCCCTTGTAGTTCCTGCAAAGCTCTCAGCTTCTGCTATCAGGGCTTCAGGAGCAGAACTGCAGCCCGGCCGTTTCGGAGCCGGCTACATTGTCCAGCTTACAGGTGACGGATCAGGAAGACCGGAGGGATTTCCTGAAATCCAATTTTCTGATGAGGATATTCTCGCGGCATTAGAGGCTGATTTTCCAACATCGCTCTATCTCAATGAAGAAGGCGACTGGCTGATCGCTGATACGATCTCCGGTAATTATTGTTACATGGAGTACATTGAGGGAAACACTGTGAAGGACATAATCCAGTATGGATTTAACCTTGAAACGACTCTTGAAACCCTTGCCGGCTCAAGCCCCTTCGATTATATTCTGATAAATGCCGAAGGCGATGACGAAAACGACCTATTTATAATCAATGGCACCGGAGTTTTCCAGGAAGTCTCAAACTCCAAGGAGTTAGGCCTTGGCAGTAAAGATCTGGGAAGCGGGCAGATGCTTACTGTATATTATAAGAATCGTTTCTATCTTGGAAAATGCTTTGTTCCTAAGAGTCAGAACGGATATCCTTACTTTGCGGTCATGCTGATTCCTCTCAGGGCAGTCATGCATCGTGCTCTCGAACAGTCGGGTGCTCAGTTGTTCATAACATTTATAATATGGATGTCGCTTTTTGTATGGATCATATCCATATACCAGCTAATACGGGACAGAAAACTGACTCCTGAAGAATGCAAAATATATGATCCCCGGAATATCAGGCGTAAAGTCGCGCTGTATATCATCATAGGCGCGTTGATCATCTGCTGCAGCACCGCTTTTTATGAATCACTTGAAAATCTCTATCTGAATACCAGCACAGCCTCTGCATCGCTCGAAAGTTATTATGACAAACTGGACAGTGATCACGAAACAGCCGACATGCAGCGGGAACTCGTAAATGAATGGTATGAAACGAATGCTCGGCGAGTTGCAGCCCTGATCGATGAAAACAGAGATCTCCAGAACCGCGAATGGCTTCAGGAAGCATCTGACATCATGGGCGCCGATTACATTATGATATTTGATCCGGATGGTAAGGAAACTGTTACGAATGCCCGTTACAGGGGAATGGTAATGGGCACGGATGAATCTTCCGCTACCTATGATTTCAGGCGTCTTCTCAGAGGCGTGAAGTATATCTCACATGATGCAGTCACAGATGAAGTCACAGGTCTTGTCCGCGATCTTCACGGTATATCTCTGAGGTACAATTCCAATGATAACGCTTATGGCGCAATGCTTATAGCTGTCGACCCTGATACTAAAACTATACAGGGCTTCAGTGACAAAAGTGAGCTTGCTGCTTCACTTACAAGTGATAACGAGCTTTGTCTGGGCATCGATCCGGATACAGGCGATATTGTTGTAACCAGCGATAATTCCCTTGCCGGTATGAACATGAAAGAGGTTGGTATGTCCGGTATCCCTCTTACAAGCACATTCATGGGATCTATGTATGTTGACGGGACAGAGTACTACGGTGTATCTTCCCAGTACCGGAATGATGAACTGATCTATTATTTCGCAACAGACAAAGCCTCACTGCATGATGATACCTGGACATTTGCTTATATATCCACGATAGTCTTCCTGATACTTACCATCCTTCTTGCGATGATACTGCTCAATGGTTTTAACCAAAAAGTATTCGATGAACTGTCCGTGGTTGAAGCATCTGAAGATAATTCTTCAGACAAAAAGAATCCGGAAAGCGCATGGTGGGATATTTTCAGTATATTCGCCAAAAATTCTTCCCCTGCCCGGAAGGCGCTGACTACAATACAGGTGATGCTGTTTGCAGGTATGGTTTTTATTACTGTTTCATTGTTTAAAACAAGGGCTCTCGGCAGCAAAAATGACACTGTGATCGCATTCATCGCGCAGCGCAAATGGGAGTATGGCTTAAATTCATTTGCAATCGCTGCAGTGATTTACACATTCTGCGCGCTGATTGCCATTCTTGCTTTGCTGAGGTTCCTGTCTATGTTGTTTGCAGGTCTCATGAGTGAGCGGACTCAGACGATCTGTCTCCTGATAACGAACACACTGCATTACACGGCTTTGATTATCTTCGTATTCATCGCCCTTGGATTCCTCGGAGTCAATACCAGAGCGATTCTGACGTCTGTCAGCCTTGCAGGTCTTGCTCTCACGCTTGGCGCGCAAGGCTTCATAGCGGATATTCTCGCCGGCTTCACAACACTTACCGATGGAACCTATCAGGTTGGTGATGTCGTTGAGATCGGCGGATTTCGCGGCGAAGTATCGCGGCTCGGCATGAGAAGCACCACCGTAGTCGGACGAGGCAAAAATGTGAGGACATTCCGTAACAGCAGTATTGGTGATGTGACCAACTACTCAAGATTGAATTCCTGGTATGGTCTCACCCTCACGATCCCTACGTCAATACCTCTTGATGAAGTGGAAGACATACTGCGTGACGAACTTCCTGCCATCGGCAAGAACTCATCCAAGATCATCAGCGGACCTGAGTACAGAGGCATTGAGTCTATCAACGGAGACAAGACTACTATCCTCATCCTCACAGAATGCGACCAGAATGATTACAACAGTGTTTCCCGCATGGTCAATCGTGAAGTACTTAAAGTATTTAAGAAACACGATATCAAGTTGTTATAGCAATACGCAAAAAGGTGTCTGCCAGCCATGAGTAATCATACTATTTGTCTGCTCAACGACTCTTTTCCCCCGATCATAGACGGGGTCTCGAATGCAGTCGTCAATTACGGTCGGATCATTGATACTGACCACGGGCGGTCCATCGTCGTGACTCCGGAAGTGCCCGGGGCTGATGACAGCATTTACAGTTTCCCTGTTATCAGATATCCGAGCATAGATACACGCAAGCTGATGGGCTATGTCACGGGATATCCCTTTTCACCTGAAGCCGCCTATCGTGTCAAAGAAGAACATGTTGAACTGCTTCATACCCACTGCCCTGCCACATCATGCCTGCTTGCGCGGCAGCTGGCTGAGTCCATGCAGCTGCCTCTGATCCTGACATGGCACACCAAGTATGACATAGATATCGCAAATGCTGTCAGGAGCAAGGCTCTGCAGGAGACTGCGATCCAGGCTCTGCTTAATAACGTCAATGCCTGCGATGAAGTATGGACGGTAAGCAATGGTGCCGGAGAAAACCTCAGGTCGCTCGGCTATGAGGGCGAATATATAGTGATGCCTAATGGAGTAGATCTGCCACATGAGATTTCCCGTGAGGATGAAGTCCGCGAAGCAACATCAGGTTTTGATCTGCCGCATGGTATCCCTTGTTATCTTTTTATCGGCAGGCTCATGTGGTACAAGGGGCTCCGCATCATCCTTGACGCCCTCGCTCATATGAAGCAAAACGGCCGTGATTTCCGCATGGCCTTTATCGG
Organism: Anaerovoracaceae bacterium; assembly: GCA_045113935.1. Classification (GTDB taxonomy): domain Bacteria; phylum Bacillota; class Clostridia; order Peptostreptococcales; family Anaerovoracaceae; genus Crickella. The sequence goes on along the minus strand of JBGUJM010000026.1, from coordinate 7,281 downwards.
AGGCGGCGGAGATGAGCAGGAAGTGCGTGCATATGCGGCAGAGCTGGGCCTCGGCGACAAGGTCTTTTTCATCGGTCTCCTTTCCGACAGAAAAAAGCTCCGCGCCTGGTACACACGCGCGGATCTGTTCCTCTTCCCTTCTACATTTGACACCAACGGTCTCGTGGTCAGAGAAGCAGCGGCCAGCAATACGGCTTCTGTCATAATCAAAGACAGTTGCGCAGCTGAAGGAGTCACTAACGGCAGGAACGGTTTTCTTATTGATGAAAACGCAGAATCTCTCGCATCTATGCTGACCAGCCTCCTGACCCGCCCGGATCAGGTAAAACGTGTCGGCGAGACAGCCGGTCAGGAGATCTACATTTCCTGGGAGGATGCTGTAGCGAATGCCTTCAGCCGGTATGAAGTCGTTATCGACAGATACAAGAGCGGTTATTACAGTAAAAGACTGCCTTATGACTATGACTTCTTCAGAGCTCATGGAGAGCTGATGGAGACTCTCGGTGAGATGGATGCCGCAAGACGCGATCTGATCAGAAGCGCCCGCAGTCTCAGAGATGATATCGATATGTCTCTCAGATCCATACGCAACAAAGCACTTACCGATGCTATCACAGCCGGTTATGAGACCCGCCAGGAGTTCCGCAGCATCAAAAATGATGCTGAAGAACTGTTTAAGAGCAAAAAAGAAGAGGCCCTTGACGGCCTTGAATCCGCACGCAAAGAAATACTGGAAACTCTTGAGAGGTATCTGTAGCAATGAGTCCTGTTACAAATAAAATCACGCCCGGCATATCCGTGCCGGGCGTATTTGATTATGTCTTATCTGCGTCTTCTGCTGTATGCTATGCCGCCTGCTCCGGCAGCCGACAGAAGCATCAGGATAAGCCATCCTGCAAAATTGGTGTCGTCGCCTGTTCTGACAGGTCTGCTGCTGTCACTTTGTTCTGATTCACTATTGGTGTTTCCGCTATTGGTGTTTCCGCCACCCTGTTCAGGCGTATTATCCGTCCTGCCTCCGGCCTGTTCCGGCTCATTGCCGGTGCCGTCCGCAGCATTCCCGTCATTTTCATCTGAAGGCTTTATCTCTTCCTCATCAGCTGTCCAGACGGCAGTAAATGTATGATCCTCAGTTACCGTATATTTATCCCCCGGCTGATATTCAGAACCTTTCCAGTAACTGAATGTATAGCCCTCTCTTACCGGCGCTTCATGGACAGAGATCGTCTCACCTGGTTTATGCTCTTCCACGATATTATCAGTGCTGCCGTTATAGCTTCCGCCGTTCAGATCATAGGTGATCTTATAGGTTTCTTCATCTTCCATCAGCTGCAGACGTATGTAAGTCCGCCCTTCCTCGTCCAAGCCGTCTATATACAGTTTGCCTACGTCAATTACTTTGAACCGGGCACCGAGATTGAACAGTATCTCATATTCTCCTGCTCCCCATCCCGCAAAAGCATCTATATTTACAGCGCCGAGCTGGCTCAGGCTCTCCTTGGACGCATAGATGATAACCATCGTCTGCGAGTAGCTGGAGAATGAGAATGCCGTAGCCGGGTTGGTAGTAGTGCTCATGAACGCGGGATCTGTAAACTCCCTGCCGATCGCATCGATCAGCTGCTCTTCTGTAGGCTTCTGTGTTTTGTCGGATACTCCGGCTATGTCTGCCATCCTCTCAACTGTTATGCCGCTGTACAGGATAATATCATCCTGCACCTCGCCACGATGGATCTCTGCCTCAAGCCCGTGATCCATCATGAGGTACATTGCCTCAAAATCATCACCTACATTCTTGATGGAGTATTCTCTCTTATACTGATCGCCATTGAGTACGCATACCATGCTGCGATAATGAGATTCGCCTTTATATATCATGGTGTACGGCATCAGATCCTGCTTCAATTCGATCCCGTTTACGCTTTTGTTATAGGCAAGATACTCACCGACCCAGTCCATGAATTTACTGTTAGGAATCTCCTTGAAGTTCTTGTAGGCTTCGTCTGAATACAGACTCCTGCTGCCGGCGGTAGACTGCGGTTGAACGACCGGATCCGCAGGTTCCTCCTCTCCTCCGGATGGCAGTGTTCCGCTCTCATCATCACGTCTGTCATCGCGGATGCGGGAAAATCTGTCGTTGAAATCCAGGTCTTCCGGTGTTTCAGGCCTGTATTCCGGCAGATCTTCCGGAGGTTCTTCATCATCAAAGTCATACGAGGCGTAATAAGCATCCTCGAAAGCTGTGTCGGCAATCGTAAAGCCGGAAGAATTGATGATGCTTTCCGGAATCGTTATCACTCCCATACCCAGCATTTCGATTATCGGGTCATCCGGGTTCCGCGGATCTGCTATGCCGCTGTTAGCGAAAGAGTATTCACCGAAGCCCGTGAGTGAAGTGGACTCAGATATTATGACATCCACATAGGATCCGCAAAATGCATAAGGAGCTATATCATTGATATAATCCGGAAAATCATATATCCACTTCGTTATCCCCATCAGATTATCTGAAGGAGGTCCCTTCCTTGTTATTCTGACTTTAGCGCCGTTTTCCAGCTTGAAAGGGAAAAAACAGATGAGCCTGTACTTATCTCCGGATTCATTTTCATTGATGCCGCGAGTATCATCATTCTGACCTTCCGGTTCATCACCGGAATTACCGGAACCGGTGTTATCCTGCGAGTCCACCGTTTCCGTCGCTGCTGTTTCGGTATCGCTTCCGGTCCCGTCGCTGCTTTCGCCTGCTGCGCTATCACCAATGCTTTCATCCGGTCCACTGTCACCGCTGCCGGAAGCATCTGATGTCTCATCTTCTGAAGTATCTCCGATATCATCTGTACCCGCGCCTGTCTGAGATTCTGCAGGCTCCGTGCCGGCTGCTTCAGATCCGCCGGCATTTTCGCTGCCTGTTTCGTCCGACCCGCCGTCACTGCTGCTTTCGTCCGGTCCACTGTCACCGCTGCCGGAAGTATCTGATATCTCTCCTGCTGATGTATCTCCGGTATTGTCCGTGCCCGTGCCTGTCTGGGATTCTGCGGACTCCGTTCCGGTTGCTTCGGATCCGCCTGCATTTTCGCTGAGATCCTCTCCGGATGCAGCTTCATTGTTACCGGATCCATTCTTCTCCAGCAGCTGACCCTCTATGACTGTAAAACTGCTGTTCCCGCTGTCAAGAGTGACAGATCTTACATAAGCACCGAAAAACGCCTTATCATCTATTTCTTCGACGCTTGCCGGAATCAGGAGATTATCAATGGTCTTGGCACTGAATGCTTCAGGTCCGATCTTACGTACTCCCTCCGGGATCGCGAATCTGCTCACACCGGAACCCTCTGCAGTTTCCGTCATCACGGATTCCCATTTATCCTGAGCAGGATCATACTTGTCAACAAGCGCGGAGATTATCGTCGCACCATTATCTGTACAGAGCTGACCTTCTTTAACTATTATTTCCGGAGAGCTGTTCAGGCGTCCCGCGCCATAGATATACAGACCTGTCATTCCGCAACCTGTGAATGTGTCTTCACTTATGCTGGTATTATCAGGGAGTTTGATATGTAACGACATGAAGCCGGAGCCAATAAACGCACTTTTTCCGATGCTGAGTCCTTCACTTGACGGATCAAAAGAAACATCCGAAAGCATCTCACACTTTTCAAAGCAATAATCCCCCGCTCTTCTGAGATTCGGTCCGAAAGACAGAGATGAGAGCTCTGAACAATACGAAAACGCTCTTTTGCCGAGAGATTCCAGAGTTTCAGGAAGAAGGATTTCAGTAACCTTGCTGCAGTTGCAGAAAGCTCTGTCAGGCAGTGCTGTCAGCTTTGATCCGCTGAGATCGGCACGTTCAAGGCTTTCGCACCCGGCAAAAGCAAACTGCCCCATCTCCTTCAGACCCTTGCCGCCTGTTATCGTCCTGATCCCCATGCAGTACAGGAAAGCGCCATCATCTATCTTCTGAACGCTTGCCGGGATCACGAGCTCTGTCAGCTGCGCGTCTCCTGAGAAAGCTCCCTTACCGATTGTCTTAAGTGTCGAAGGCAGGCTGAGCCCGGTCGCCGCGCTGCAGGCTTCAAAGGCGTAGTCACCTATCTCCGTGATACCTTCCGGTATTCTGATCTTTTTGATGTTCGCATTACCCCGGAAGCATTCCGTTCCTATGGCAGTGACCTTTTTGCCATCGATCGATACAGGGATCACAGGTGCCTCATCCCGGCCGGTATATGCCGTCAGCGTTACTGTTCCTCCGGATACTGTGTACTCAAAGTCACTTGCGCTCTGAGCTGCGTAAGAATACGCTCTCTCCATGCCGGAGCCGGTATATATAATACCCGAGCCCAGCAAGGACAGCATCATAAACAGTGACAAGATGACAGCTGCGTGTTTCCTTATGTTATTTCTATTCAATTCCGGCCTCTTCTTCATTGGCTTTTACCAGTCTTTCCTTAAGCAGCGGTATCGCGTATTTTACCCAGAACTCTCCTGAGAGACCTCCGGAAGTCATTCCACCATGCTCAAATTCCTTAACTATGCCTATACTATTTGAGTTGAGTTTTGTTCCTGACAGTCTGTAATATTCACTCCTTATAAAACGTTCAAGTTTCTCCGGTGATACAGGCAGCGGTACACGTGATACGCGTTTCTTAAGATATCTCCAGAAATACGGATCTCCGCGGAATCCCCACGATACAGGTTCAGGATCGAAAATAACCGATAATCTCATATCCAAAAACCGGGCTTCTCATTCCGTAAATGTCAGAAATGGCCCTGGTACCTCCTTTAATAGTAATAAAGCGGCTGCATGCGCCGCTTTATATGTCAGTGGGTAATAGTTACTGTATCGACTGTTGCTGTCAGAACTGTTTCCGATATGACCCGGGCAACGATCGGTGTTACATCTATTGCATCCTGAGGCGTTTCATCCTCTTTTTCTTCTGCTTTCTCTTCCTCAGCAGCTGCCTCTGCTTCGTCCTCATCCGAATAATCAACATATAACGACCGATCCGAGGCGCTTTCGTATGTTTCCTGAGCTACGAATACACCCCTGATATCAACAGGATAGAAAGGCATGATAAAGCTGTATCTGCCATCGCTTCCCTTGGTGATCTTCTCCACGTTTGTCTTGCCGTTAAGTGTATATGTATACATCAGAGTATTTGTATTAAACTTAAAGCCACGGTTTGCTTTGAAATGAACAACTACTGTTTCTCCCGGCCTGTACTGAGACTTGCTGACATAGATACTGCCTCTGTCCGGTTTGAGGTTTACTACATTGACCGAAAGCGGCTTGTGATGGTAGAGAATCTTCAGATTGACCAGAGAAGAAGGCATAGTAAACTGTCCCCCTCTGACAGGTATTTGATTTCCCGCTTTATCAGAAGCAGTTATATCAACTGATTCATAATACCCGGCTTCATAATTAACACTGAACTTATCTCCGGGAAGTCCGAAATGATCACCATATTCTGATGTATTATCCGTAAGATTATTAATAGTACAACTTCCGCGGTTGTAAGGGCTTTCAGCCGGAACAGCTTTGACTCTGTTTGCAATTCTGAATACTGCATCCACCGGAGCTGCAGGCATACGGAACACTGCAGAAGTATTAGTCCGGCCGGATTGGGTATTGCTCATGATTTCTGAGTTGTTAAGAGAGATCCTGAATGTTTCAGTGTTATTCTGCGTAAAGACCAGTTTCAGCTGTTTTACAGAACCCGCCGGGGATTCGCCCTGCTGAAACTCACTTGTAAGACCTTCCACTATCTGGACGACCAGTTCGGTTCCGGCGACCAGGTAAAAGGACATCTCATCCGGGAATTTATATGTGGTATTTCCTGAACCGGCATTGAACGTTACAGTAACTCCGTCAGGAATATCACCGGGCTTTAGTGTGACCTTATAAGCAATGTCGATGCTTACAGGTGCTTCAGGCATCGTAAAACTGTCACCTTGGATGGAAGAGCCGTTGACTCTGAATTCATACGTACCCGCGGCAGCCGTAGTGGACAGACTGACTGTCTCATCAGCCTTAACTTTGTCTCCTGATGAAATAGCTGCGCCGTTAACCTTTGCTGTTATCGCATTTGAAACGATCTTTACTTCATAGCTTGCTTCTTCTTTATCTTTATCATCAGCGGGCGTCTCGGAAGCCGGTGCTGATTCCGGAGTGGCAGTAACAGCTTCCAGTGTTTGATTTTCATCTTCAGATGGTTCATCGCCGTCAGGTTCAGCGGCTTCAGCAGCAGGTTCGTCTCCTGAACCATCTTCAGGCTCCTCAGCTTTTTCCGGAACCTCCTCCGGCACAGCAGTCTCTTCTGCTTTTTCCGGAGCCTCTGCCGGTTCTGCTGCCTCTTCGGTTTTTTCCGGAGCCTCTGCCGGTCCCGCTGCCTCTTCGGTCTTTTCCGGAACCTCTGCCGGTTCTGCTGCCTCTGCTTTCTCTGTCTTTTCGGTTTCCTTTGTTGCCTCTGTTGCCGTTCCAGCGCTATCCGTATTATCTGCGGCCACCGAAAATTTTGCATCCCCGGAAGAAGCTTCCTCTGCGAATACGGCCACGCTGAATGTTCCCAGAATCATCACCAGTGTCAGGAGCATCGCAATCATTTTTCCTGCGATCTTATTATTTACCTTGTTCCTCATATGAGTCCTCCCGTCCTTTCTGCCGATGCAACTGTTGATCAGCCGTTGATTCAAAATATGCAGTAGATCATTATAGCACAACATCATGCTATGTCTACTGTTATTATGAAACAAATTTTGCCATATATAGTATACCTATAATTAATCAATTATGTCAAAGAGCTTTTCTTTCACCAGGCAAAAGCACCGCCGAAGCGGTGCCCCTGAAATTGATTGTGACAAAACCTTATTTCGCAAACTTCTTCACGATTTTGCTGTTCTTAGCTCTGATTTTGATTTCTCTCGGCAATGCGTAAGGAAGAATCGCCTTGAGTTTGCCGTTCTCTGCTGAGTACATTCTGGATGCCAGCGGATGATCTCTTTCGAGCGTGATAGCATCGAATTCACACTTTGTCGTGCAGAGTCCGCAACCGATACATCTGTTGACATCGACAGTCGTTGCGCCGCACTTCAGGCATCTGTTTGCCTCAGCTCTGATCTGGAGTTCGGTGAGAGGCTCTCTGAGGTCTTCCCAGGTCTTGGCCGGATCCCCGTCTCTGCGGCCCGGCTTCTGTCTCGGCATATTGTCATATCTCTCTACGAAGATATCGTCTCTGTCGAGTTCGATGATCTCTCTGAGATCACGGCCTACTGTCAGTCTGTTAG
>JBGUJM010000025.1:0-2645 GCA_045113935.1 Anaerovoracaceae bacterium | reverse complement strand
GAGATCGCCTCAAGTATCTGTGTTTACACCAACAACAACATTTCAGTAGAGAAGCTGGGGGAGGTCAGATAATGGCAGATATCAAGAATATGACTCCTAAGCAGATCGTTGCTGAACTCGACAAATATATCATCGGACAGGACGAAGCCAAGAAGCACGTTGCCATCGCTCTGAGGAACCGTTACAGGAGAAGTCTTCTTCCGGAAGAAATGAGGGAGGAGATCACTCCTAAGAATATTCTGATGATGGGACCTACCGGTGTCGGTAAGACCGAGATCGCGCGCAGACTCGCGAAGCTTATGGATGCTCCTTTCGTTAAAGTTGAGGCCACCAAGTTCACTGAAGTCGGATATGTCGGCCGTGATGTCGATTCAATGATCAGAGATCTCGTAGAAGCCAGCATGAGACTCAGCAAACAGAAAAGAATGGACGAAAATTCTGAGATGGCTGACCAGATAGCAGAAGATATCATAGTCAAAGCCATCATTCCGGGAGGGCAGGAAGAGAAACAGACCTCCGGAGTCCAGCTCGGCAATATTTTCGGAAATCTCGGATACAAGACCCAGAGACAGGAATACGAGGAGAGACAGAAACAGCAGTACGAGCAGAGCCAGGAATATTCAGATATACAGATGGCTAGAGAGCAGGTCAGAGAACAGCTGAGAAGCGGTGTTCTTGAGGAGGAGATCATAGAAATCGAAGTCGATGATGTTCCTAAGACCAACCAGCTCGATATGCAGAATGAAGGCATGATAGCGATAGGCAACATTTTTGACAACATGATGCCTAAGAAGACCAAGCGCAAAAAATGCAAGGTCAAGGATGCCAGAAGGATACTGAGAGAGCAGGAAGCCCAGAAACTGATCGATATGGATCAGGTCACTGACGAGGCGCTGCAGAATGCCGAGCAGAACGGTATTATATTCATAGACGAGATCGACAAGATCGCGAGCGGCGGAACCATGAGATCGGGAGCCGATGTTTCCCGTGAGGGAGTCCAGAGAGATATCCTGCCTATCGTTGAGGGCAGTGTTGTCAATACCAAGTACGGCCCGGTCAAGACTGATCATATGCTGTTCATAGGAGCGGGAGCTTTCCATGTTTCCAAGCCTTCTGACCTTATTCCGGAACTTCAGGGAAGGTTCCCGATCAATGTGGAACTTAAGAATCTGGATAAAGAGGATTTCAAGAAGATCCTTACAGTACCGGAAAATGCCGTTACCAAGCAGCAGAAGGCTTTGCTGGAGACAGAGGGCGTTCATGTGGAGTTTACCGAGGACGGTATAGATGAGATCGCCAACCTTGCGTACCTCATGAATGAGGAGACCGAGAATATCGGTGCCAGAAGACTGCACACTATTCTCGAGATCCTTCTTGAGGATATCAGCTACAACCTGCCGGATCCTGATATGAAAGAGGTCACAGTCGACAGAGCGATGGTGCAGGAGAAACTGCATGAGAAGGTCAAGGAAGTAGACGTAGACCGCTATATACTGTAAAAGATATGTTTCTGTATAATTCTGTCTGTGAATACGGTGAGGCGGAATATGTGGTAGAGAAGTCCAGGTTCATTGCGCATGCAGTTCCGGTCAGTTCATATGAAGAAGCGAAGGAATTCGTTGCTGAGATCAAAGAACAGTACCGGGACGCAACGCACAATGTGCCTGCGATCATCACAGGTCCGAAACAGGAGATGCAATGGGCGAGCGACGACGGTGAACCCGGGGGCACCTCCGGACTTCCTGTTCTCAAAATGATAGCAGGAGAGGGCCTTACCAACCTTGCAGTGGTCATAACAAGATACTTTGGCGGGATCAAGCTTGGCACAGGCGGTCTTGCCAGAGCCTATACAGCCGCTGCGCGGCTCGGGCTGGATGCTGCAGGCAGATGCGAGGTATATGAGTCATCTGTGCTCAGATATGAATTCGACTACACATACCTCAGCAAGCTGCAGAATATGGCTTCAGACGGGAAATTTACGATATCTGACCCGGAATACACGGATGTGGTCAGAGCTGATCTCAGATGCCTTTCTGAGTATGCAGATGAACTGAAGGGTATAATGACCAATCTCACGAGCGGTCAGGCCAGGCTGATTTCAGCGAAGCAGGGCATACTGCGGATACGTACGGGTGTATGATCCGGTCAGAAAAAAATAAAAAAATAAATGATTGACATGCCCATATTGTTATGCTACTATAATGTGGCGTCAAAAAAGACGGGCGCATAGCTCAGCTGGGAGAGCACCTGCCTTACAAGCAGGGGGTCATAGGTTCGAGCCCTATTGCGCCCACCAGATACTTATTCTGGCAGGCAAGACTTATATGTGGCCGGGTAGTTCAGCTGGTTAGAATGCCAGCCTGTCACGCTGGAGGTCGACGGTTCGAGCCCGTTCCCGGTCGCCATATGCTGATGTGGCTCAACGGTAGAGCAGCTGATTTGTAATCAGCAGGTTGGGGGTTCGATTCCCTCCATCAGCTCCAAGACCGGGAAGATGCAAGTATTAGAAAAAGTTCTTGCATCTTCCACACAAAAATTTAATAATAGTACTTGTCCAATTGATAAGTTTTTCGAGGGGTTCCCGAGTGGCCAAAGGGGGCGGACTGTAAATCCGTTAGCACTGCTTTCGATGGTTCGAATCCATC
>JBGUJM010000024.1:0-3503 GCA_045113935.1 Anaerovoracaceae bacterium | reverse complement strand
TTTTTTGAGCCGCCTTTGCGGCGAAGAACCCGAGGAGAAATCACGAAGGGGATTTCTCCGATGGGATAAGGGAAGCCGATATCCTTTATCGGCTTCCGCATGAAGAAAACGGCGTATCAACGCATTTTCTTCATGCTGCCCCATTTCACAGATCGCCTTTATACTTGCCGGCGGCTTTTGCAAGCATGAGCGTGCGCTTGGCGCCGTCATAGAAGGCGATATCGATCATCTTGCCATCAACTGTGAACACGCCGATACCCTGCGCGCTCTTCTCATCGATCTCGCGAACTACCTTCTCCGCGAAGATGATCTCTTTCTCCTTGGGAGTGTAGATGTCGTGGACGATCGGGATCTGACGAGGGTTGATGATGGATTTGCCGTCAAAGCCCATGTTCTTGATGGTCTGGACATCATTGCGGAAGCCTTCCATATCATCGAGGTTGGTCCAGACTGTGTCGAAGCACTGTACGCCTGCGGCGCGCGCTGCGATGATCATGTGCTGGCGGGCGCCCATAAGCTCAACGCCTGTGCCGGTGATGGTGGTCTGCAGGTCCTTTGTATAGTCGCCGCCCGAGAGCGCAATGCCGAACAGGCGGGGAGATGCCTCGCAGATCTGCAGAGCGTTCATGACACCCTTGGCGGATTCCAGGGCTGCCATGATGAGAACGCTGCCCTCTTCTCTGCCGAAACGCCTCTCAGCTTCTTCGACGACAGCTGCAACCTTGAGGACATCATCGGCGGTCTCGGTCTTGGGGATACGAATGGAGTCGCAGCCGCCTGCAACGCTGCAGAGGATATCCTCTTCCCACATATCGGAATCGAGGCCGTTGATACGGACTACACGCTCTACACCGCGGTAGTCGATCTCCTGCAGTGCATGATACAGGGAGAAACGGGCCGCATCCTTCTCCTTCATTGCTACAGCATCTTCCAGATCCAGCATGATGGAATCAGGTCCGTACACATAGGGATCCTTGATCAGGCCGGGTTTCTGGGCGTTGAGGAACATCATACTTCTGCGAAGTCTTTTCTTATTCGGATTTTCAGCCGGATTCATCTGATCGCACCTCCCCACGGAATATTCTGCTTGATGTCATTGCTCCTGAAAACAGCGGCTTCGACGCGCGCCTTGATGGTGCAGTCGAGGGCGCCTTTGTCCACGACCTTGATGTTCACGTTTTTGACCTCGAGGCGTTCGAGGGTCTCAGCGATCACCTTTTTGATCTGAGGACCGAACTGACGGATGACCGAACTGTCCAGGTCGAGCTCGACCTGGCCCCAACCCGGTTCAACGGTCACCATGCAGTCACTGGACTCCAGCGTGCCTGCTACCGCCGGCTTTAGAATTTCCATAATAACTCCTTTCTGAGACCCCGGGGTCTCCTTGAAGTGATAATCCGGACAAAAAAATGCCCTGCATATCATGGTGCGGTTATCCTGATGAGATCAGAAAAACCAACTCCGTCGGTTTCCGGCATCAGAAAGTAACACAGAGGTATATTTCTGATGACTGATTCTGTTTTGAAGACTTAAAAAAATGCTTCCGGCAGATGGAGCGCAGGATCCGTTCCCGTCTTCCGGAACCGGAGCCTGACCTGCGGCATCCATGAGGAGAGAAGCGCAGACTGCGCCGGGATTCTCCTTTTTTTGCTATCAATAGTTTAACATGTTTTTTACAAAACCTGTCATGATTCGAAGACATTCCGTCATGACTTTTTCTATTCCTTCTATAGATTCTTCTATAAGACAGACAGAATAAGACAGAATGCCTGCAGCAACGGTCTCACATCCAGAGTCATTCCGTCGTGACTTTTTGTTATACCTTTTAAAGATATACGTAAAGATATACGGAGTGCCTGAGGCAGTGGTTTCACATTCAAAAACATGCATGAACTGTGTCCTCAGGACACATGGAGAAAGCTGTGGGAAGCCTCCTGCTGATCCGTTCATTTAAATACTATTGAAAAAAATTATTGAAAATATTATTGAAAAAATTTTGAAGAACTGCCGCAGAAGATCCGCGCATGGATTCCTGCGGCAGTCCGATATTAGGAAAAACCGGATATTGAATTGATCATTACAGAGGCATAATGCCCAGAATAATCGCGAAGATCATACAGATGATCGAGAAGGCCCAGACATAAAGGAAACTTGCCTTGATGTGGTCCTTGATATCGACATCCGCAAGTCCGATTCCGAGAAGTGTTGCGGGAACCATGGGGCTGATGAAAGTAGCGCAGTTACGGCAGACAACCATTGCGACAGCAATCGGGAGTGCCTCGACACCAAAACCTGCGCCGATCGCGATCATGATCGGGAGCATGCCGTAGAAGTAGGAATCTGTATCGAATGCCAGAGCAAGCGGTACGGACAGGATACCGATAACGAGAGGCAGGTGAGTACCGAGTGCCGGAGGAAGGATCATCTTAATGATGTTGGCCATGCAGGTGACAACACTGGGAATGGCCATCTCAACGCCGGGCTTTGCGATGACTGCAGCGCCTTCAATATCGATACCATAGACCAGGATACCCATCAGGACTGCTGCGCCCATCAGAGTGGAGCACATCATCAGAGCGGGGCCTGCGTGGCTGTTGATGATCTGTTTCTGCATTTTCTGGCCGGGATAGTTGACCATGATGGAGATGCCGACGCCGAGCATGAAGGGAAGATAGCTCGGGAACTTATCCCATACCAGAAGGGCGATGACTGCGATGGTCAGAATCAGGTTGAAGACGAAGAGATTGGGACGGGCGAGATCGCCGGACTTGATTTCTCCGGCTTCTTCTACTTCAGCCGCGCCTTCGATCTGAGCGAGTTTGCCGTTCAGACCAGCGCCTCTTGCCTGCTCCTGGAAACCGGCGAGAACCGCATGTGCAAGGCAGAGAACAATACCGAAAATCTGGATCGGGATCAGTGTGCGCCACAGAGCGCCTGCTTCGACACCCAGAACCGATGCTGCACGCATGGTGGGACCTGCCCAGGGCATCAGGTTCAGGACGCCCATGGCCAGAACGGCGATACGAAGAAGGGTTGTGGGACGCATATGCATCTTCTTGTAAACAGGAAGCATTGCGGGGATCAGAATACAGAATGTGGAGGCACCGCCGCCGTCCAGATGTCCGATCAGGGCAATGACAGCTGTCATGAGTGTGACACCGATTACGGAGTCGCCTACCAGCTTCATAAGTGCGTTAATAATTACGTCAAACAGGCCGACATCACCCATGATGCCGAAGTACAGGACACTGAATACAAACAGTGCCGCTGTAGGGCCTGTGCTCTTGAAACCACCCTTTACCAGTTCACCGATCTGATCAATGGTGAAAACTTTGGTCGCGACCAGGATGACTGCAAGGATGGAAGGGAACAGGATAAACGCGATACTGGGCAATGTCTTGCTTTGGAAAAGCATGTAGACGATTGTGATGATCGTGATAAATCCGAGAATACCAACAATAGTTTCGCTCATCAATTCCTCCTTTCCGAAGCGCAAAAAGCGC
>JBGUJM010000023.1:0-17490 GCA_045113935.1 Anaerovoracaceae bacterium | reverse complement strand
AGCAAGCACTGCATTCGTGGACACAACCACTACTGCGACCCTGGTGGCAAGCCCCCAGACCCCTGACTGACCGGAAAGGAAAAGTCTGTATCCACAGTGTGGCGCAGACAAATTGATCAATGAAAGGAGAGATACGAGTTGCGATGAAGAAAGGTAAAGAGAAGCATATCAGACTCAGCGAAGCAGAATGCGAAGATCTTCGAAGAAAAGCAGAAGGGGCGTGCATGACTGAGTCGGCTTTCATAAGACAGTTGATCGCAGGCTATGTCCCGGTACAGACTCCTGACGAAAGGTTTTTCAAATTCATGGATCTGATCATGGAACTCGCTGACAAGATTGATGCCGTTGCGTTGAAAGCAGATAACTCTGTTGACATGATCGCTTTGATGAGCGAAGCAAAGAAGTGGAGACTCATCGAGAATGCTCTCGAGATGGAGTTCCTAAGACCGAAGAGGAGAGAAGAGTAATGGCGGTGACAAAGATCTGGAAGATAAAAGGCAAAGCAGGATCACCGCTCACTTATGTTGCTAATCCTGAGAAGACTCAGAGACAATTCTCTGAGTCAGAGCAACAGGCACTTGCTGATGTCATAGCCTACGCTGCAAATGAGGACAAGACGGAGAAACTGTATTACACATCAGGGATAAACTGCACTGTTGAGTGTGCCAGGGATCAGTTCGATACTGTAAAGATGAGGTTCAGCAAGACAGATGGTATTGTTGCCTTCCATGCGTATCAGAGCTTCAAGGAGGGCGAGGTCACTCCCGATGAAGCTCATGCGATCGGAGTAGAACTGGCAAAGGAGATGTGGGGCAAAAGATTCCAGATCGTTGTGGCAACTCATGTGAACACAAAGTGCGTTCATAATCATATCGTGATCAATTCGGTTTCATTCGTTGATGGCAGGAAGTTCCATGACTGCCAGGATATGTACAAGCAGCTTCGTGATACGTCTGACAGGATATGTCTGGAGCACGGACTGTCGGTCGTCAAAGATCCGAAAGGGAAACGGGTCGGAACATATCTTTACAAGATGGAGCATGCAGGGATGCCGACAAGGTATAACGTGGCCAGGCAGGCGATCGATGAATCGGTAGCACTCAGCCTGACTATTGAAGAGTTCAAGTCTGAGCTTCGCAAGCGCGGCTACAGTTATCGCTTTGATCCGCAACGCAAGTACTGGACGATAACGCCGCCCGGCTGGAAGAAAGCGATCCGTATCCATCAGCTTGGAGAAGACTATACCAGGGAGAGCATTGAGCGGCGTATCTATGACAATGACCCGTCAGTAAGGACTGAAAGGATCAGACAAGGTTATAGGATGCCGAATCAGTACAACCTCCGAAGGCGCATCGACCGTATCATGGGGAGGAGCGGCCTTGAGAAACTATATCTGAGATACTGCTACGAACTTGGCTATCTCCCGAAGTACAGGCAGAACCCGACAAAACTTCATATAGTGCTGAAGGAAGATCTTCTGAAGTGTGACCAGTACTCAGAGCAGGCAAAACTGCTGTCGAAGTACCACGTTAACACTGACGAGGATCTTTCGCTGCTTATGGAGCGAATCGAGCAGCGGCTATCTGATGCAGCGTCAGAGAGAACTGAGCTTAAGAACAAGACAAGACGAGTCCTGCCTCAGACTGAGATCGATCGGGCAAGACAGGAGATGTTTGATAAGACAAGGGAGATCAGAGAACTGAGGAGAGAATTCAAAGTGTGTCAGCAGATCAAGGAACGCTCCGGTCATGTCAGGGACAACCTTGAGATCGTTGACAGAGACAGGCAACGCGAGAAGGCAAGGTAGTACCCTGATAAAAGTGTGCCTTCTCGGGGCGTATTTACTGCAAAATGCCTGGTCACGACCATGAAAAAATGAAGGCCATTTTAAAAAAGGATGTATGGGTCGATAAGCAGAAAAGACATGACAAAAACTCTGGTGACGACCAAGAAAAAGGAGGCTAAGGTGGCAAAGCGAGGATTGAGGGAAGAACGTGAGACTATCATACGCTTTGATGAATCCGATGGGCCTGTGAGCATCTACACATTCAACGCTGATCTGAAGAGAAGGCTTAAGGCATTTGCAAAGAAGTACCCCGATTTATGTATCAGAACAGCAGAAGATACTGAGTATGGCAGTATGACGTATGAACTGGAGAAAACAAGACTTCAAATCAGGTTTACTGCACCCTATAGCAAGGAAAGGCGAAAGAATGCCGGCGAATGTGTGAGGAGGAACAGAGCTTCAAAGGTTTCGGACAAATGATAAGCATAGGGCATAGATTTTTATGTAGAAGGGAGATGATGTGATGAATCCGGGAGGAGATGCAGCAGAACAAGTCGTAAGACTATCACTTGAAGGAGTAGAGGTCGCGGCAAAGATCTCAGGCAACGGCGCGAAGAACATCGCGCTTCTTTTATATGCGACTCTGAAGCAGGAGCAGAAGACGAAAGGCAAGGCAAGACTCACTTCCATGCTGAAATCCGGCAAGGAACTCAAGGTCTATACGATCACGAGCAAGGACCTTGCCAAGTTTTCGCAGGAGGCAAAGCGTTACGGCGTACTCTACTGCGTGCTGAAGGATAAGCAGAACAAGGATCCTAATGCAGCAGTGGATATTATCGCGAGAGCTGAGGATGCGAGCAAGATCCAGAGGATCACTGAGAGGTTCAAGCTCGCAACTGTGAACAGGGCTGATGTGTCACTGGATATCCAGAGGGACAAAGACAAGATGTTCCCGAAGGAAACTTCAGTGAAGGATGCTCTAAGAGGAGGCTCGGCGCTGAAAGGGCACACACCAGCCGCCGAAGAGCGCACCGTGACCGATGAACAGCGCACTGAATCTGGGCAGCCGAATCCTGAGCGGGGTCTTCCGCTAATGTATGACGAGGAGCCGAGAGAAGGGCGGCGCATCATGGGTGGACCGAAGAAAGAGGAACCCGAGATAAACCCCGCTTTGGCAAAGACAGAACGAGACCATCCGTCCGCGCCAAACTCAATGCAAGGATCCCGTACAAAGGCTATTTCTAGCAGATCCGAAAGACCATCAGTCAGGGAAAAGCTGGAAGGGTACAAGGCCGAAATCGCGAGAGCCAAGAAAGAGCGTGCGAGGGAACTTGCAGGAAGATCGGTCTCAAGAGGTATTGATGCAGCAATGGGTGCTGTGAAATCGGCAGCTGAGCCGGGAAGGGACAGGTAATATGGCAGAAAAAGAAGATATGAACATGACTATGAGTGAGGATGAATACTCTGAACTCAAAAGACAGGAGAAGGCTGAATTATTCGACCTTCTCTCCGATGCAACACAGAAGCTGCTTTCAGGCAGTAAGTTGAGAGAATACGCCGACAAACAGGCGCAGCTTTTCAATCACTCTGTATCCAATGTGCTGCTTATTATGGAGCAGGATCCGGATGCGACATGGGTACGCTCATATGATGACTGGCAGAAGGATGGCGTTCAGGTACTGAAAGGACAGGAGGGGATCAGGACTCTCGGCTCTTACAGATACCAGAAGAGCGATGGCACTCTGGGCATGGGCTCAAAGGTTGTCAGGATGTTCGATGTGAAGCAGACGGCAATCAAGGACTTTGATATAGAAGGACCGGGCAACAGGAAAGTGCCTGACGCGATAATGAACACATATCCCGCATCTGTGGAAGTGAAGGAACTGCCTGACGGAGAATACGCTCTTTATGATCCTGAGGACAAACTGATCAGAGTGAAAGAAGGACTCGAACCAAATGTAAAAGTGTTTGTTGTTGCAAGAGAACAGGCTATGCAGATCTTTACTGACGATGGGAGACTCCCTCGTGAGGAAGTGATGGACAAAGCAGAGATGGCAGCATATGTCGTGACCAGACACTATGGCTTCGATGCTCCTGAGATAGCCTTCGGCGAGATGAGTTCGACTTATCCTGGCAAAGAGGAGAAAGATGTCAGAGCAGAGCTTGGCAGTATCAAGTTTGCTGCTGACAGGATCGATGCCAGAGTGCAGGAAGCTATCGAACTAAGCCGTGGCAGCAGAGATGACAGGGATGCGAGGTAGATACCATGAGAAAAGTAAGAAAACTGGAGATAGATGAGTATGAGCAGGGCATTCTGATCAACGCTCTCAATCTCCTTCGCAACCAGCAGATCAGAGAGAAACGCCCCACTGATCCCGTCGATGAACTCATTATGAAGATCATCGAGCATGGCTCGAGGAATCTGATGGTTGCTGAGAAAGGGACTGACTACGGGTACGCAAGATAGCCGCAGAGATGATCTCGTTATTGCGGCAGCCGGAGTATTGCCGGTCGTGTGGATAGCGCTCAAGATAGCACCATACTGGAAAAGGAGTGTGTTTCTCCTTGTTACCAGATTTGATGAGATCTTTGCTGAGCCATTTAAGATACAGTGGACAGAGCATAGCCTTCAGGCTGTTTTTCTTTGCCTCTTTGTATACGCGATGGGAATAGGCATATGGCTGTCCACACGACGCAACTACCGGCGGGGTGAGGAGCACGGCTCAGCTAAGTGGGGCGATGCTGCAGTCGTGAACAGAAAGTACAGACAGCATCCTGCAAACATGAACAAGATCCTGACCCAAAATGTAAGGATCGGTTTCGATGCGCATAAGCACAGGAGAAATCTGAACGTACTGGTCATAGGAGGATCCGGCGCAGGAAAAACAAGATTTTATGTGAAGCCGAATATAATGCAGGCCAACTGCAGCATGGTGATATTAGATCCGAAAGGCGAAAATCTTCGTTCAACAGGCTGGCTACTGAAGAAGAAAAACTATAAGATCCGCGTATTGGATCTGATCCAGATGGAGCGGAGCCACTGCTACAATCCATTCGTCTATCTCAGAGACGATAACGATGTTCAGAGGCTTGTCACCAACCTGTTCAAGGCGACTACACCAAAAGGAGCGACAAGCTCGGATCCTTTCTGGGACACTGCCGCGCAGATGCTTCTGCTGGCACTCATCTTCTATCTGAAGTATGAGGCCCCGGAGGATGAACAGAACTTCGCTATGGTAATGGAGATGCTAAGAGCAGGTGAAGTTGACGAGGAAGACAGCAAGGCAGTCAGTGCTCTCGATACACTGTTCTATGATCTCAGAAAGACCGATCCGAATCATATAGCTCTTAAGTATTACGATGCCTATCACTCCGGATCAGGAAAGACACTGAAGTCCATACAGATAACACTTGCGGCAAGACTGGAAAAGTTCAACCTTGAGAGCGTTGCGGGCCTTACGATAACAGATGAGCTTGACCTATGGAGACTTGGAGAGGAGAAGACGGCGCTGTTTGCCATCATCCCTGACAATGACACGAGTTTCAATTTTCTGGTATCCATATTGTACAGCCAGCTGTTCCAGCAGCTCTTTGAAGTCGCCGACAAGAAGTATGGTGGTAGCCTGCCTGTGCATGTTCAGTTCCTGATGGACGAATTTGCAAACCTGTCATTGCCGGACGATTTTGACAAGATCCTATCGGTAATGAGATCAAGGGGAGTATCTGTAAGTATCATCCTTCAGAACCTGGCACAGCTAAAGGCTCTGTTCGAGAAACAGTGGGAGAGTATCGTAGGCAATACGGATGAGTTCGTATATTTGGGTGGAAACGAGCAGGCGACTCACAAGTATGTAAGTGAGCTGCTCGGTAAAGAAACCATAGATACGAACACCTACGGGAAGAGTACGGGCAGGAATGGAAACTATTCGACGAACTATCAGAATACAGGAAGGGAGTTAATGACTCCTGACGAAGTGCGAATGCTGGATAACAGGTATGCGCTTCTTTTTATTCGCGGTGAACGGCCAGTGATGGATTTCAAGTATGACATTCTGAAGCATCCTGATGTACGGCTGACGACGGATGGCCAGGCTGAACCATATATCCATGGAGAACCGTGGGATGCAGGCTCTTCAATAGAACTGGTATATGATCCGGATCTGGTACGTGATGCCTTTGATAGTGCGCAAGTAATAGAACTGCCGGATTCTGATTATGCACTTTTGTCAGAAGAGGATGTTGAAAAGATGGTAGCCGAAGAGGCTAAAAATGGAGGAAGTAAATGACAAAGAAAGAAAACAAGATAATCGATCTTAAGGGTGCCAACAGCACGATGAAGTTGGGACTGGTGCTCTACTCGGTAATGGTAGTTGCTTTCATACTGTGTGCATGTGTTGCATATGCTGCAGGAGATCCTATCAGTACGGTAAATAAGCTCTCAGATTTCATATTCAGCCTGATCAGAGCGATAGGCCTGATACTGCTCGGGCTTGGCATCATGCAGGTAGGACTATCGCTTAAGTCTCATGATCCGAGTCAGAGGGCCAATGGGTTCCTGACTGTAGCGGGCGGAATTATTATAACTTTTACGAAAGAGATCCTGACTATGATCACTGGATAGAAACCAGACACTTAAGGCGGCAGAAATGCTGCCGGTACATGACACGGGCTGTTGCCTGATATATACTTGAAAAGGAGTGTGAACGTTATGAAACCGGAAATGATAGGGAAGATCCATTCATCGATGTACCATCAGTGTCAGAAGAGAGGCTTTGCTGCGCCTGTAGATGTGCTGATGGATATCGGTGTACTGAAAAAGCAGGATTATGAGAATTGGAGGAACGGCAGAGTAGACTATCTGGAGAGAGTTTGCCAGTGCAATCTGCATAAGCTGTCTGAAATCATGAAAGAGGTCAGAGCATATGCCGGAAAGAATGCCCTTAAGCCTTCGGAGACTGTGTATAAGCAGTGGGGCTTGAATAATAAGGGCAAGAAGATCGTAAACAGACTTCGATTCAGTAAGTCCGGTGATCCCGGGGTTGAGAAAGGATATTCTACGCATTATGTAGACAGCAAGCGGACCGCTGAGATTAAAGCGGAGAGACAAGCAGTCCAGTCAAGCTGAGGCAAGCAAATAACTGAATCTTTAATCAAGCCGGTGCGCGTGTGCCGGCTATTATTGTGCAAGAAAACGGAGGTCATATGAATATAAGCAAGGTAAAGAATGTAGATGGCAAAGTCGGTGAAGGTGTTAAATTCGAGCGTATCCGCAGGATAACAGGATATCTTGTTGGCACTTTGGACAGATTTGGAAATGCGAAGAGATCTGAAGTAGAGCAGCGTGTGAAGCATGGACTGGGAGGCAAATCGAGTGATGATAAAGAGACTTAGAGTCAGGAAAGGGGGTGTTTGACGTTGGACAGTGACAACTGGGTAGTTCAAAATCTGGAAAACGCACTCAATACGTGGAATACGAAGATGGCTGAAGTATGGTCGCTCTTGACCATGTCGCCGCAAAGCTTCAAGGGCGGAGGCATATGGCATGTGATCCTGCAGATCAATGGAGCCGTAAAGGGTATAGGACTGGCGCTGCTGGTCCTTTTTTTCTTGGTCGGAGTCGTCAAAACAAGCGGAAGCCTGACTGAAGTGAAGAGACCTGAGCATGCTCTGAAATTGTTTATCAGGTTCGCCATAGCAAAAGGGGTAGTCACATATGGGCTTGATCTGATGCTGGCGCTCTTTGATATAGCTCAGGGAGCTATGAGAACTATAATGACCGCTTCAGGAGTAGGCTCTGCAACTAAGACGACCTTGCCGAGTGAGATGGTAACGGCAATAGAAGACTGCGGGTTCTTCGAGAGCATCCCTCTGTGGGCGGTGACGCTTATCGGAAGCCTGTTCATAACGGTCCTGTCATTCATCATCATACTCACAGTTTATGGCCGTTTTTTCAGGCTCTATATGTACACGGCTATTGCGCCTATACCGCTCTCGACTTTTGCCGGGCAGCCTACGCAGAACATCGGTGTCAGCTTCCTGAAGAGCTATGCAGGAGTATGTCTTGAAGGAGCGATTATAGTGCTCGCGTGCATCATATTCAGCAAGTTCGCAGCCAGTCCGCCGGTAGTGGACAGCAATGCTGCGGCAGCGACTATGGTGTGGAAGTATGTCGGTGAGCTTGCGTTTAATATGCTCGTGCTAGTGGGAATGGTCAGGATGAGCGACCATCTTGTTAAGGAAGTAATGGGAATATAGAAAGGAGACAGAATGGAAGTTATCACTAAAGACAGGATCTGGCTGGACAGAGAGCGCCAGGAGAAGAGGATCGAAGGTTATCGTTTCAAACTGTGGATGATGGAAAGGAAGAGAAGAGATTATGGAAGTAAGAGAATTCATTAAGACTATCAAGGAAGAACTGCCGGATTTTCTTCCGGACGAGGTGTATCAGGACATCACCATCGATGATGTGGAAGTGTCCAAAATGAACGATCAGAAGCTGCATGGCCTGACGTTCAGGCCGAAGGGGAGCGATGCCGCGCCTACACTGTATATTGACGACCTGTATGAGCGTCATGAGAACGGTGAGGATCTGGGATTCCTGCTTGTTGATCTGGCGAACAGATATGAGCAGGCCAGGCTTGCACCGACTCCGCCGGCAGTAGATCTCAGCTGGGAGAAGGTAAGAGACAAGCTCACGGTGAGACTCCTTGAAAAGAGCAGAAACATCGACTTTCTCTCTAACATGCCTTATGCGGATATGGGCAACGGTCTTGCCATGATAGTGGACATCAACATGGGTGAGGACAGAGGAGGCGACTGGAGAGCTGCAGTCAATCACGGACTTCTGGAGTCACTCGGTGTAGACAAGGAGACACTCTTCATCACTGCCATGGACGATTCAATGCATATCGCTCCAGCGGTGCTTACAGACATGAGCCAGGCACTCTTTAGTCCGGATAAGGAGAATCTGCTCGATAGAACAGAGCCACTCGACCCAGCGGATGTCGGAGGCATGTATGTCCTGACCAATGAGGAAGGGATGCTTGGAGCATCAACGCTTTACTACCCTGATGTGAAAGAGAAGGCAGCTGAACTCATTGGATCCGGCTACTATGTTCTCCCCAGCAGTGTGCATGAGGTCATCCTCGTCCCGGATACGATGGATCATGATGTGAAGGATCTTTGCGAGATGGTGAAGCAGGCCAACCGCACTGTGGTGGAGCCTAAGGATGTGCTCTCCGATAATGTCTATCACTATGACAGGGATGCTCGCACCCTGAACAAAGTGGATCCAAGCCGCGAAAGAGCAGACAGAGTCGCTGAAGCAAGGTAGAAGGATGCAGGAGAGGAGACAGAGATAATATGGAAGTGAGAATTAATCGCGAGATCCGTGATTACACGGAGTCGATGTTCTTCGGACTGTCGCTGAGGCAGTTCTTTTTTTCTGTCCTGGCCTGCGGTGTGGCAGTTGGCATCTATCTTGGTCTCAATCCCATTCTTGGGACTGAGACCACCAGCTGGCTCTGCATAGTGGCAGCATTCCCGTTCGCGGTAATGGGATTTCTGAAATACAACGGAATGACTGCAGAGAAGTTCATCTGGGCGTGGATCAAATCCACATTCATGATTCCCAAGGTACTGACGTTCGGTAATACCAATTACTACTACAGCATGCTGGAAGAAGAATCGCATGAAACTGCCAAAAAGCGTCGCTTCCACAGACGTGGCTCAAGACAGAAAAGAAATATGGCCCGAAAGCAGGATGCAAACAGTAAGAGACAGAAGAAAGAAAAGGAAAGGAGCTGATGGTTATTGATTCGGACACTTACTAACGTCCTCAAGCAGGACAAAGAGAAATTTGCTGTGCCTCGCAAGGTGCAGGACATCATTCCCGTTAGGTCGATATGGCCGGACGGGATTTTTCTTACCGGCAAAAACAAGTTCAGCAAGATGTACCGCTTCACGGATATAAACTATGCAGTCGCATCCAGGGACGATAAGGCGGGGATGTTCCTCGGCTACTCAGAGCTTCTGAACTCGCTGGATTCAGGCTGCACTGCCAAGATCACCATAAACAACAGAAGGCTCAATATGCTGGACTTTGAGGACAGGATTCTGCTGAAGATGAAAGATGACTCGCTAGATGTCTACCGTAAGGAATACAACGACATGCTAACGGACAAGGCAACAGGCAGCAATGCGATCATCCAGGACAAGTATATTACCATCTCAGTGAATCGTAAGAGCATCGAGGATGCGAGATTGTATTTTGCACGTATAGGCGCGGATCTGACTGCACACTTCTCAAGACTGGGATCAAGGTGCATTGAGCTTACAGCCAATGACAGACTTCGCATTATCCATGACTTCATGAGAACTGGTGAGGAGACCTCGTACCATTTCGATCTTAAGGACCACATGAGGAAAGGGCATGACTTCCGTGACTATATCTGTCCGGACTGCTATGAAAACAACAGCGACTATTTCAAAGTCGGAGACCGTTTTGGTCGTGTCTTATTGCTGAGAGACTATGCGTCGTATATATCCGATGACATGGTGGCAGAGATCACTGACCTCAGCCGCAATCTGATGCTGTCCATAGACATAGTGCCGATTCCGACCGATGAGGCAGTGAAAGAAGTAGAGCAGAGGTTGCTCGGGGTTGAGACAAATATTACGAACTGGCAGCGCAAGCAGAACATGAATAATAACTTCTCTGCAGTAGTGCCTTATGACATGGAGCAGCAGAGAAAGGAAACGAAGGAGTTCCTTGATGATCTCACTACAAGAGACCAGAGAATGATGTTCGCGGTGCTTACGCTAGTGCATACGGCAGACTCGAAGAAGCAACTGGATAACGATACTGAGGAGGTCCTTACGATTGTTAGAAAGAGGCTTTGCCAGATGGCGATCCTGAAATATCAGCAGCTTGATGGGCTCAAGACCGCTCTGCCGTTTGGTGTAAGGAGGATAGATGCATTCAGGACACTGACTACTGAATCTCTTGCAGTATTCATGCCGTTCAGAGTGCAGGAGGTATATGACAGCCATGGTATTTATTATGGCAACAACGTCATTTCCAAGAATATGATCATCGCTGACCGCAGGCGGCTGATGAACGGCAACTCCTTCATTCTTGGCGTACCAGGTGGCGGTAAATCCTTTACTGCGAAGAATGAGATAGTGAATCTTATGCTCTCAAGTGATGCGGACATAATCATCATAGATCCTGAGTCGGAGTACGGACCTCTTGTCAGAGCGATGGGAGGATCAGTGATCAACATATCCGCCAACTCACCAAACCATATAAACGCGATGGATATGTCCAGAGACTACGGTGAGACGGATCCTATAATCGAGAAGTCACAGTTCCTGCAGTCGCTTTGCGAGCAGATAGTGGCAGGACATAAATTCCAGAAAGGACAGCAGTCGATCATCGACCGCTGCACGGAGAACGTCTACCGCTACTATAAGCAGGGCAACTATATGGGAACACCGCCTACACTCCAGGACTTCAGAGAAGAACTGTTGAAGCAGCCTGAACCTGAGGCACATTCGTTGGCGCTGGAACTTGAGCTCTTCACAAGAGGTTCGCTCAACACTTTCGCAAAGCAGACCAATGTGGACACATCAAACCGCCTCATCTGCTACGATATCCTCGAACTCGGCGAGCAGCTGAGAGCTATAGGTATGCTGGTCATCCTCGATTCGATCCTTAACCGAATCACTCAGAACAGACAGGCCGGGAAGCGTACGTATATCTTTATCGATGAGATATATCTGCTGTTCATGCATGAGTACTCTGCGCAGTTCCTGTACAAGCTGTGGAAGAGGGTTCGTAAATATGGAGCTTTCTGCACAGGCATCACTCAGAATGTGGCGGATCTGCTGCAGTCATATACTGCGAGGACGATGCTCTCAAACTCAGAGTTCATTGTAATGCTCAACCAGGCTGCTACAGATCGAATAGAGTTGGCAAAGCTGCTGAATATCTCAAATGAGCAGCTGTCATATATTACAAACGTTGATGCTGGCCATGGCCTTCTGAAGGTAGGCTCCAATCTGGTGCCATTCGAGAACAAATTCCCGAAAGATACAAAGCTGTACCAGCTGATGACATCGAAGTTCGGTGAGGGGTATTTCGCAGGCAATGCAAAGCCCGAAGATGGTTCGTCAGAAAAAGGGGACAATTATTCTGACAAGCAGGCAATACTGCGAAAGATCCGGGAAGTCGCAGGAAGCAGCGAAGAGTTTGATGCATTTGTTAAACAGTTTATGAGCAGCAATGAATGACAATTTCTATGAGGCAGAGCGATCTGCCTCGGTTACATAAAAAATATCAAAAATACAAGAACGAACAATCGGTCATTTCTTGCCGGATTTCGGTCAAATAATGTCGGATTTCATGATAATTGGCGGTTTTTTGCGGTTTTCTAAGGGCGTGAACGCCTTGAAATTCCAATGGCTTGCTGTTAAATTGAGAGTGCCCCGGGGAAAATGTTATCTGTTTGTAACAGGAGGGCACAATATGATTGAAATAAGATCTGATAACAAAGAGATACTTGTGAAAACCTGCAATAAAGAATCACTTATATCTCAGCTGAATGAGTTGAGACAAATATGTGCAGCGACGATCGGAACGATAGCGCATGATCACGCGTTGCCTATGGACAAAGTCATGGGAGGATTCCTATTACTATTGGAAGAAGATGATGACTGGAAACCAGTGTTAATAGAAACAAGAGAGTTTAATAATAAGACGGAGGAGAGAAATGGCCAGAATAGAAGCTGAAAACGGATATCTGAAAATAAATCTAGCGCCGGGAGAAACCTTTGCAAAAGCACAGGATGATGCAGGTAATACGGAAATAACCTTTGATTCAGCAAAAGATGCGGAGGCGGCTATGGATATGCTTGCAGAGGTTTTATGTGGTAAATGGTTGGAAGGCGATAGCGAAATGATTTCATAAAAGAAAGGGTAGAGTAGAGAAAAAAAGTCGGTCAGATGCAGAAACGTGTCTGACCGTCTTTTTGTGTTATGGGAGGAATGAGATGGCAGATATAAAGACGAGGGATGTGACCAGAGGCACTATCAAGACTATCGACAGAGCAGCGAGCTCCATGCATCACCTGAAAGAGGAAACTATCAGAAGCAAGGGTTTGGATATAAGCGGCAGACATGATAGTGAGTCTGCAGGTTCATATGCGCAGGATACGCTTGAACACTATACAGGTGACAGCGCTGCCTTTGCTTCCCGTGCAGGAATTGAGATGCTGCTCCATTCGAGGGAAAACACAGGTAATAAATCAAATCTGATTACTGCCGTACCATCACCGGATCGTAATGAGCAAATCAGATACGCTTACAGAGAACATGGCGTAAAGACGATCCGTGACAGGCAGAACAAAGCGAAGATGGCTGATGCCGAGGTCCTCAGAAATGTTGAGGAAGACAGGCTGACAGGACGTATAAGGGGAGCTTCGACCACTAGGAAAAAGCGACTGTCTGGATACAGCAGTAGAGTGGGTAAAAACTATCCAAAACCGCTGAGAGGTGAATCACTCGCACGGGTGCGAAGAAAAGAATATGCGATTAGGCGTATAACTGAACGGAATGCCGGAAGAGGCTTTACCGAGAGAACGGATATAGCCGTAAGGAACGTTGCTCGTGGTAGGACGGTAAGAGGCGCAGGGAGACTGATGAAGAGAATCGCGGATAGTTCAAAGGCATTGTTCAGTTCATTATCTGCCGGTGGAGCGGCTGCAGTAGTTATGCTGGTGATCATGGTGTTGTTTGGGGCGGCCTTCACGATGAACGAAGATGGTAGTTATATGGCAGGAAGCGGAGACGGCACCATAGTTGAAGTCGCCAGAGGGGAACTCGGCAATGTAGGCGGAGAGAAGTTCTGGAAATGGTATGGCTTCAGCAGCCGTGTGGACTGGTGTGCAATATTTGTAAGCTGGTGCGCTGATCAGTGCGGTTATTTAGAAATGGGTGTTGTCCCAAAGTTCTCAGTCGTGGGTGATGGAGCTAACTGGTTCAAAGCGCGTCACCGATGGGCAGGAGGAGGACATAAACCTAGTCCGGGCGATATCATATTCTTTGATTTTGAGAAGGATGGAGTGCTGGATCATGTGGGCATTGTAGAGAATTGTGACGGAAAGACAGTAACGACAATAGAAGGCAACAGTAGCGATGCGTGTAAGCAGCTGACCTATAGAGTAGGAAGTTCGCAGATAGCAGGATATGGACTCGTGCTTATTCCGGGCGGTGGGAGTAAGGCTCAGATGATTGTCCGAAAAGCAACTCAACTTGCGTATCCCAACGCTCCTGATGAGGCAAAATACCATGGAGGAAAGCCGACACCGGCATACAAGGCTGCGCTTGAGCGAGCCTATCCCAGCAGATCGGGTTGGGGACAGCCGTCAAAAGACGGAGCAAGCTGCGATGTGTTTGTTGGCACAGTTCTCGTCGACAGCGGAGTGGACAAAGACTTCCCGCGAGGATACAGAGATCAGAAGACCAGATTGGCAAGCAGAACGGATCTTTATGAATGCGTAGTCAACACGACATCGAGGGATATAAAGGAAAGTGAGCTAAAAGACGGAGACATATGTACCTGGGAAAAGGCTTCCGGCACAGTGCATATTTGGATATATGCTGGTGGCAAAGCCAGACAGGCCTCACATGACAAATGGTACCCAAGAACCACTTCCCTTGGGAATAACCTCAAGATCAGTGGGAAGAAAGTGATTAGAGTCTACAGAACAAAGGACTGATGTCAAATGTACTGAATGCAGTGGAAATGTAGCATTTTGATATGAAATATAGTATACTCCGCAAGTGTGTTGCTACAGGGATGGTGCCTGTAGCGGGTTCAAAATCAGGATAAGATATTTAGCTCAAAATATAAAAAGGAGAATCACTATGACAAAAACAGAATTTGTAGAAAAGTACGCAGAGAAGACAGGAATGAGCAAAAAGGATGCCACGGCGGCAGTAAACGCATTCTTCGAAGTAACAGCTGACGCATTGAGGACTGGCGACAAGGTAGTATTCTCTGGCACATTCAAGGCTGAAGTAATTGAGAGAGCAGAGAGAACAGGACGCAACCCACAGACAGGCGAAGCGATGGTGTTCCCTGCAAAGAAAGTCATCAAGGCAAAACTCTCAGATAAGCTACTTGGCTAAAGAAAAGGCAGAAATCATTAGTATGGCGGCCTCGATTGTCAATTAATTACAATCGAGGCTTTTTATAACGCTGCTTATTGGCAGCGCCGATGTCTGTTTTTGTTGACAAAGAGACATGTGATACATATAAGCATAATATCTGTCCAAATGACCCTGACAGTGTAGATTGCGAGGATGTTCATACTCTCGACATAAATCAACTTGGTGACATTGATGCTTTTTCTTTTGGGTTTCCATGTAATGACTTTTCAGTAGTTGGAGAACAGAAAGGCTTTGATGGAACGTATGGACCGCTTTATTCATATGGGGTACGAGTCCTGAAAAGATATCAGCCATTATGGTTTTTGGCTGAAAATGTTGGCGGGCTACAAAGCGCAAATGAGGGCAAAGCATTTGAAATAAAGCACGATATGAGGGCGTGCGGATACCGATTATACCCTCATTTCTATAAATTCGAAGAGTATGGTGTTCCGCAGGCTCGACACAGAGTGATAATTGTGGGGATAAGGAACGACATGCCTGTCGAATTTAGGGTTCCAAGTCCTGCTCCTTATAGAGATATTGATAATTCTTGCAGAACAGCAATAGAGGTACCTCCTATACCTGACAATGCTTTCAATAATGAACGTACAAGGCAAAGCCAGCAGGTAATAGATAGACTCAACCATATACGACCTGGAGAGAATGCTTTTACTGCTGCTTTGCCTGAAGATCTTCAGCTGAATGTAAAAGGAGCAAGAATCAGTCAAATTTACAAAAGGCTTGATCCAGATAGACCTGCATATACTGTAACTGGAAGCGGCGACGGCGGAACGCACATTTACCATTGGGAAGAGCCGAGGGCCCTGACAAACAGAGAACGTGCACGACTCCAAACATTTCCGGATGAATTCGAGTTTATGGGAAGCAAGGAATCTGTAAGGAAGCAGATCGGAATGGCTGTTCCCTGCAGGGGAGGCTGTCCGAAAACTAGCCTTTGACCAGTAAGTAGTAACGTTTTTACACCTCGCGCTCGTTTACGCCCGCCCCCTGCAACTGGGAGCCCGCCCGACTCGCGCGAGACAGTAAGATATACAAGCACCTTGAAAACTGAATAAAATGCACCAACCCATTGGAATTCCAAGTAGTAGAGCTTTCTCTATGGTATAATATATAGGCAGCTGGAACTGTCACCCAAGGAGGACTCTATGCGTTATGTGAAAGGTCTTGACCGTGATCAGGTAATGATGTGCTCTCTCGATTCCTTTGTAGATATGGAGAGCGATGCGAGGCTCATAGATGCGTTTGTTGACAGCCTTGATCTGGAAAACCTCGAGATCATCAAGTCTTGTGCAGCATCAGAAGGCCGGCCTGCTTACGATCCGAGAAGCATGCTCAAACTGTATATCTACGGAGCAGAGCATGGCATCCGTTCATCAAGAAAACTTGCAGAAGCGTGCAGACTCAACGTAGAAGTTCGCTGGATGACAGGAGCTGTGACTCCGGACTTCAGAACGATCTCGGACTTTAGGAAGAATAACATCAATTCTCTGAAGAAAGTTTTCCATGAGTTCGACAAAAGGATCGCTTCAGCAGTCGAGTTCGGATTCGTTTCGGTGGATGGCAGCAAACTCAGAGCTAACAATTCCAAGGACAACAATTTCACTTCTCACAAACTTGACGACCGGATCCAGTGGCTGGATGCTCACATCGATGAGTACCTCAGACAGATGGATGCCCTAGATTCTATGGAGACCGCTGAAGAGATGGAGCTCGAAGGAATGCTCAGCAGAGAGAAGATTGAGCAAAGACTTCAGGAAGCACAGGCAAGGCTCGAGAAGTACAAGCAGTACCGGGACTACATGGAGGAGAACGGACTGTCGCAGATTTCGATCACGGATGCTGACTCCAGGCTGATGAAGAACAAGAACGGATTCCAGGTCTCGTACAACGTGCAGACAGCAGTGGATTCCGAGACACATCTCATCAGAGACTTCAATACGACCAACCAAGTGACAGATCATGGATTGCTGGCACCGACTGCTGCAGATATACGCAGCGAAGGTGAGATCCTTCATGCAGTAGCAGACAGAGGCTACGAGAACCATGAGGATATGATCAAATGCCTTGAAGACGGCATCGTTCCTCACGTCATTCTTCCTGATGGCAAAGATACTTACGAACTGGAACTCGAGTATGTTGAATCCGAGTGTGACCCCGCCAGCACAAAAAGCGAAGATCTGGCCAAATGCCTTCATGCCGGTGAGATACCTGATGCATACAGGGATGTCATCAAAAGTGCAGAGGTCAGGGAAGTCCGTCGGAAGGTAAAGGAACCAGGCAACGAGCCGTCTCCGATCCAATCGCCATATGGTACTGAAGAAGAGATGATGGCCAGAGCTTCTGAAGGTTACTTCGTCAGAGACCCCGAACGAAATCTTGTCTACTGTCCTGCCGGGCAGATCCTCAGGCAGAAATGCATAAAGAAGAATGGGAATATCCGCTATGCCAATAAAGCAGCCTGCAGAAGATG
>JBGUJM010000022.1:0-4749 GCA_045113935.1 Anaerovoracaceae bacterium | reverse complement strand
TTGTTTTTTGATTGCCGTTCTTGTTTTTTGCTACCAGAAAAGTCCTCCCTCCACATAGTGGAGAAAGGACTTTGTCTACAGTCTGAGAGCTGCCTCACGGCAGCTCCTGCATACAGATCAAAGTATGAAATGCTGATTATCCTATGCTTCTCCAAGCACATTGCCTATGAAATACGGCAGCTGTTTCTGCCACCATGGCCAGTCGTGATTGACATCGTATCCCCAGAAGTCTACCCATCCCGGGATACCCTTGGCAGCCATGATCTCCTTCATCAGGCCGGCATCGCGGCGCATTTCGTCTTCCCACGCGCCCTGTCCGGAGCAGATGATAATGTTGCTGTTTCTGTACCAATCCATCCACGGATGATCAGCCGGCATATTAGGAAGGAAGTCAACCGGAGAATTTGCATATACCAGGTCATCCATGTAGTCATGGAAAAACATCCTTGCATCGAATGTTCCGCTGAGGCAGATCATCGTATCAAACAGGTCAGGTCTGCGGAAGAAGAATACTCCTGCGTGTGTGCCTCCCATGCTGCATCCTGTTACGATACCTCTGTTCTCACTGCTTACAAACTTCGGAGCAAGCTCATCAGTAACATAATGGAACCATTTTTCCTGAAGCTCTATCCTGTATCTTGCATCCCCGTACTGGTCTGACCATGTTTCGGCATCGATGCTGTCAACGCAGACTACCATCAGCTTGCCGGCTTCGATCCACGGGCGTACTGTCTCGACCATGCCAAAACTCGCAAAATCATATGTATGTCCGTTCTGAGGAGCGAAAGCGAACATGACTTTTCCGCTGTCGCCGAATACCGCATATTCCATATCGCGGTCAAGTATCCAACTGTATTCTCTGTTATATGTTTCGTTCATTATCTTTCTCCTTACTCCGCCCTTGCGTGGATGAATTCATTGTACTCTTCTACTTCTTCCAGTGTATCAAGCACTGCTGTGTACATCTGGTTGCCCATTGCTCCTGAGAGAACATCTGGCATGCGCTCACACATCTTCATGCAGCTTCCGTATTTCTCCAGGATCTCTTCGTGGCTGTGCACATATCTGTGTATATCCCTTCTGGATGCATAAGCACAGAACTTGTCCCCGCCGATGTCAGGCAGACGGCGCTCATTATAAGCCACCATTTCCGCCCAGATCTCATAGACGTCAGTATTGTGCGAATAGTCCATCATATCCGGGGTGTATCCTCCGGCAGGTCTCATGTTGACCTCAAGTCCGACAAAATCTCCGACCTTTCCGAGATTTTTACGTGCCTTGGTCAAGCGGAAGAATTCAAAATGTACGAATCTGCTCTTGACCTTGAATGCCTTGAGTGCCGCACGGCCGTATTCGCGGAGCTGCTCAGGCACCTCGTCAGTCGTATAGTAAGCCAGATCAAGTCCCTTATTGACCATGTCAGCGATCGAAGGCGGGAACCAGTTCGAGGATTCGAAGAGAACCTCTCCGTCTGCGTTGCAGATCGCATCATAGGAATAAATGTTGCCGTATACGAATTCTTCCATTACATAAGGATGATCCGGAAGATTGTCATAGAACCACATCAGATCCTCTTCTGACTCCAGCTTCCATGTATCCGCCGCGCCGACTCCTATGTCCGGCTTGACTATGACAGGAAAGCCGCCTATCTCATCCAGAAACTTGCGCGCGGCCTCGATGTCTGTGACCTTGTGATTGCGTGCAGTAGGGATGCCGGCTTCCTTGTAGAAAGGCTTCATCGCTGATTTACTCTTCCACATGGACAGCTCATCCGGCTGGACTCCTGTGGTGATATTGAAGTCTTCACGCAGCTGAGCATCCTGCTCGAGCCAGTACTCCGTATTGGATTCAAGCCAGTCGATCTTACCGTGCTTAAATGCCAGAAACGCTACCGCACGGTACATCTCATCATAGTTCTCCATGTTGCCGACCTTATAGTATTCGGTCAGGCAGTCTTTGAGCTGCGGCTCCAGATCATCATACGGACAGTCGCCTATTCCGAGGACATTTACCCCATTCCTCTTGAGACGATCGCAGAAATTCCAGTATGTGTGTGGAAAATTCGGTGAAATAAATACAAAATTCATCTGTCAGCCCCTTCCTTTCATTAATAAATCTACAATACGACCTTGCCTTCGAGTACCGCCATAAGGCGCTCTCCGTACGGGCTCTTGCCGTAGCGTTCCGCGTTTTCTCTCAGTTTGTCATCATCTATCCATCCGAAGTGATACGCAATCTCTTCAGGAGCGGAAATCGTCATGCCCTGATACTGCTCGATCATGCTGACAAAATCAGTAGCCCTCTGCAGGCTGTCGAATGTTCCGGCATCCATCCATGTATATCCTCTTCCGAGAAGCTGAGCATTCAGGCGGCCTTCCTGGAGGTACATATCATTGAGAGTAGTGATCTCAAGTTCCCCGCGTGCACTCGGTGTTACATTATCTGCCATATCGCTGACACCCTTAGGATAGAAGTAAAGCCCGACAATAGCGTAATTGCTCTTAGGGTTTTTCGGTTTCTCTTCAACAGAGAGCACTTTGACTCCTCCGTGATCGTTTCCTTCCTTCTCGAACTCCATGATCCCGAATCTTTCCGGATCTTCAACATAGTAGCCGAAAATGGTAGCTTTACCATCCTGAGCATCGTGACAGGCATCCCGGAGTTTGTGGTTGAGACCGTTTCCGTAGAAGATATTATCTCCGAGCACCATGGCACACGCATCGTCACCTATGAAATCACGTCCGATGGTAAATGCCTGAGCGAGTCCTTCAGGTTTTTCCTGCACGGCATAGGACAGCTCCATTCCGAACTGGGAACCTTCTCCAAGAAGAGTCCTGATCCGCGGAGTATCCTCAGGTGTACTGATGATCAGCACTTCACGGATCCCGGCCAGCATCAGTGTGGACAGCGGATAATAAATCATCGGCTTGTCATATACCGGCAGCAGCTGCTTGGATGTAACGATCGTCAGCGGGTACAGTCTAGTGCCCGCTCCTCCGGCTAGTATAATTCCTTTCATGGTGTATTCCTCTCGTTCCGAAATATGTCAGTGCAGCGTATCCTGTAATCAGCTATTCCCAGCTGAACTTGTATGGAAGACCGAGTTTGTCTCTGACAGCAGCAAGATCCCTGCGCTCTGAAGCATTGATAGGAACTCCCTTGTCTTTTCTGTCGAGCCAGGCGAGGTATTCCTTCTCTCCGGCTGTATAGATGCGGTCACAGCCCGGTGCTTTTTTAGAAGCTCTGAGGGTCCTGCAGATATCGCCCGCAATCTTCCTGAACTCGTCTCTTCCGATAAACGCGTCCGGATCAATGACAAAGAAGAAATGTCCGAGGTGATACATTTCAGGGTTTCCGTCGGCATCCCTGCCGGTAAGAGCTTTCATGAACCGGCCGCCGGCGAGCGCAGCCGACAGGATCTCTACTACAGCTGCATAGCCATAGCCTTTGTATCCTGCCATCTCATCTCCTATCCCTCCGAGAGGCGCAAGTGCAGCAGTGCCGTTGACCAGAGCTTTGAGTATTGCTTCGCTGTCAGTCATGGCTTCTCCGTTCTGGGAAATGACCTGTCCTGCCGGAGTGTCCTTGCCCTGACGGGCATAAAACTCAATTTTGCCTCTCTGCACAACAGATGTCGCGCAGTCGATGCAGAACGGGAATTCCTCATCGGTAGGCAATGCGAATACGAGAGGATTGGTTCCCATCATGTTCTCTACACCGAAGGTCGGAGCGATTGAAGGACGGGCGTTGGTACCTGTGATACCTACCAGACCTTCATTACTTGCCATAGTTGCCCAGTATCCCGCAATACCATAGTGAGTGGAATTGCGTATAGCGCCGCCCGCCATGCCGTATTTTTTGGCTTTCTCTATAAGAGCCTCCATCATGCGGTAGCTTGCAACCATTCCCATTCCGTCATGAGCATCCATGACCATAGTCGTCGGAGTTTCTTTGACGATCTCAATGTCAGTGACAGGGAGAAGCGTTCCGTTTTCAAATCTATCGATGTATATCGGCTTGAAGCGGTTGCAGCCATGGCTGTCGATCCCTCTGCGGTCAGCCTCGGCAAGCACATCAGCGCAGATCTCAGCCTCTTCCCGCGGCACACCGTAGCCGACGAAAGCATCAGTCATGAATGATGTAAGTGTCTTCCAGTCAATATAGACTATTTCATTTTTGTCGATCATATCAATTCAACCTTTCATATTTTCATGCGGACTGAGCCATTTTTCTGTCCTGCCTGTTCTGCTGCAGATTGACGCTGATAAGAACTACCAGCGCAGTGACGAATATTATCGTCGACAGAGCAAAGAGGCTCGGCCTGATACCGATCTTGACCTCGCTGTAGATCAAAGTAGATATAGTATTGATGCCTGCTCCCCTGGTGAAGTATGTGATGATGAAGTCATCAACCGACATCGTGAAAGACAGCAGAAAACCGGACATGATCCCCGGCTTGAGTTCAGGCAGCACGATCTTCCTGAAGGCATATCTTTCAGATGCTCCGAGGTCCAGCGCGGCTTCGAACAGTCTGTCGGTATTCTTGTTGAGCCTCGGCCTGACTGACAGGATGACATATGGGATACAGAACGTAGTGTGTGAGAAGAGTATCGACATATATCCTCTCGGCCAATGGATCATCAGGAAAAACAGCATCAGAGCGATGCCCGTTACGATATCCGCATTGAGCATCGGAATGTTGTTGAACGCCATCAGGGTGTCCTCCTGTCTTGGCTTCATTGCCGACAG
>JBGUJM010000021.1:0-25204 GCA_045113935.1 Anaerovoracaceae bacterium | reverse complement strand
CCTTCTTGATACGAGCGCATCGATCGATGAGGATCTGTTGAGAGCGTTCGTCCGGGGTGTCAGAGAGCTTATGAGCGAGGACGCTGTTGTCAAAGTTGGCTGTTTTGACACGGAATTCTACGGATTTCAGGAGATACATTCCGAAAAAGATATCTCAAAGCTGGAGATAAAAGGCGCAGGCGGTACGAATTTTGAGACTGCCGTAAAAGCCTTTACCGGCGACGCGGAAACCAAGATAATATTCACTGACGGATACGCCGAGATGCCGGGTATGCGGTGCGACGCGATCTGGCTCGTGTACAGTGATACACCTGTGAATCCGCCCGGTGGAAAAGTTATATATGTAAAGAAGCCTGAGGAGATAGATAAATATGAAGTCGATTTTCTTATCACATAAGCAGCTGTTTGAAAGCCCCCTCCCTCTCTTTCGCACCATCGGGGCGGCGGCATATACCAGTGATCTCGTTCTGGTCACCATTCCTGATGACGGATTCACGATCAGTGAAAACCATGTCAATTACTATCTTTCCGGCGGGGACTGCGCGGACAGATTCGGGCGCGACCATAAATGCAGCATCTGCGCGGTAAGGCCTGCGCTTCTACTGGAGCCGGGTGATGAAAAACTGCTCAGTCATGCCCGTGAAGTGAGTGATATCGTGACAGTGGAGCTGGGGACATACCCTTATGTCATCCTCGATCCGTCGATGCGCGAGATGGCGGAGAGACAGTATCAGGATGGTACGCTGAAAAAGACCGGCACAAGTTATACGATCGCCGGCGAAGAGCGACCTGTCTACAGGCTTGGAGCCAAGCAGATCGTCAGGATCCCTGTTACAGAGGAAGCCGTCAGCGGATACGTACAGCTTTCCGACGGAAGCGCTGTAGTTGTGGGCGAAGAGATCTTTCTCGAGGTGAAGCCGATCCGCTGGTATTATGATGAGATCAATAAGCTGCTGATCTGCGGCAGAGCACTCTTCGCAGGGCTCAGCCGTGAAGATGCCAAGGTCTATCTGCGGGATAAGTTCATCGAAGAGCTGCTTGCCGAAGATGACGAAGAGATCGCTTCGGGCAGATTCGGAACATCATATCATCTGGAAGAGCATGACGAGCTGGACATGATCCGGGCTTTTGTCAGGGCAGATATTCCTGTATTCATTCATGGCCTTGCCGGCGACGGGAAGAGTGACCGTGTCAAGGAGATCGATCCGGATGTTCTCGATATAGAGCTCGTCAATGAGACGCCGGAAACGATCAACGGCCGCGCTATATATAATGAGACGACCGATGAGATCATAGATATCAAACCGGTATGGCTGGTCAAACTCGAGCGTCTGTGTGAAGACGGCAATCTTCATATCCTGTTTTTCGACGAACTGACGAATGCCACGAAGCAGACTCAGGCTGTAATATTCAAGATCGTACTGGAACGTTTCGTCAACAACCGCTGGCCTCTGCCGGAAAACGCGCGCATTGTTGCCGCCGGAAATGACCGGGCTGAATCGAGCGTTGCTCACGATCTTGCGGAGCCTCTGTTCGGCAGATTCGCGCACATATATATCAGGACGACAGTCGAGAACTGGATGCCGTGGGCTGTCAGGAAGAGGATCAATCCATATGTTATGGAATTTCTGGCGAACAATGATCTCTATCTCAGGACAGCGTTCACAGGTACTGAAGGCTATGCCGATCCTCGGCGCTGGGAGATGGCATCGCGCATACTTGACAGCTCGAATAATGATTTCTCACTGCTTGAGCCGATCGTGGGGCCGGATACCGCTGCTGCCTTCATAAGATTCTTCCGCGCGCAGGAAGAGATGGCAGACCTTGCACGCTATACGGATGAAGAGATCTCACATCTGACAGTCGCCAGAAAGTATCAGATCGCGCAGCAGTGTCTGTACGCAGCTTCCGCAAAACCTGAAGAAGCGGCAGAACTCGTCAGGAGACTCGGTCCTGAATTCGCAGCATGGTTCAGATATGTTCTGGACAGAAAGAATGAGCATAAATAGGTGAAGAGCTGATAACAGAAATGAACAAAGAAAATAACCTGGTTGAGAAAATCAAGCCTTATCTGCGGGCAATGCCCGATATATTCAATTACCAGATCGTTACAAAACTCCTGATTGGAATCTGGATATTCCTGCTCGGGCGGATCTTTCAGGTTCTGCTCAAAAGCACCGGCAGAGTAGCTGTTACTTCCGGCGACTGGAAGTTCCTGTTTACTACGTGGCAGGGTCTCCTCATATTGCTTCTGGGCTTTATTTCGCTGTTCATTTATGTGGCGATCGACCTCAACGCCAAGATCGTGATCAGCAGCAACCTTCTCACGGGAAAGACCTCTGCGCTCAAAGATATCATCCGGGAAGGATATGCGTCTGTCAGAAAGCTCATCAATCTACGGGGTGTCCTTGTGATGGTCTATATCGCGCTGATAGCACCGATCATCGGCATAGGTATTTCGATCTCTATGACAGAGAGCCTGTATATCCCGACCTTCATATCTTCAGTCATCAAAGACTCCGTACTGTACTCCGCTCTTTCGGGAATCGCGGTACTGGTCTTTCTGAGTCTGGGAATCGCCAATCTGTTTATTCTGCATGGCATTGTAATAGATGATCTGGATGTGAAAGGATCCGCAAAGCAGTCCGGCAGCCTCATGAAAGCGAACTGGAAGGATTATCTGAAACAGAACATCCTGTACATCCTGACAATCGCCTGTATACTCGCGGTTGCCGCCATCATCTGTCTCTTCCTGCCTCTGAAGCTGGTTCAGCTGCTGCCGCTTCCGGCCGCTTTGAGCCGGATACTGACAATATTCTTTGTCAGCGCAGGCGTGATCCTCTCATCTCTGACCGACCTGTTCGCCACTCCTTTGTATCTGCTTAAGATGACGCAGCTATATTATTCGTACAAACAGGGCAGTGAATTTGAGTTCAGCGGTAAGGAGATGGAGCCGGAAAGAAAAGCAGGATACAAGCGGGCAGCGATCGTTCTGCTGATTGCTGTGATCATTGCAGTATTCGTCGTAAACGGACACTTTGATCAGATGTTCCCGGTAGATACCAATGTCAAGGTTATCGCTCACCGCGCAGGTGGCAATGAAGGCCGGGAAAATACCCTGTCCGGACTTGAAACAGCATGGAATGCCGGCGCGTACGGCAGTGAAATAGATATCCAGAGAACCAGAGACGGTTATTACGTGCTGAACCATGACGGTACATTCAAGCGTGTTGCCGGTGACAGCCGTAAGCCTGAGGAGATGACCCTGAGAGAAGTCAAAAAACTGTCCATAGACGGTGAGCCGGTCCCTACTTTTGAAGAAATGCTTATGGCATCCAGAGGAAGGATCGTTCTTTTCACAGAACTCAAGGGGAACACGGCTGACCGGAAGATGGCGGATGATGCTGTAGCTCTTATCAAACAGTATCAGATGGAAGATGAATGCGTCCTGATCTCACTGAAGTACGACCTGATCGATTACATAGAGACCAGTTATCCGGAGATCCAGACAG
Organism: Anaerovoracaceae bacterium; assembly: GCA_045113935.1. GTDB lineage: Bacteria > Bacillota > Clostridia > Peptostreptococcales > Anaerovoracaceae > Crickella. The sequence goes on along the minus strand of JBGUJM010000021.1, from coordinate 21,692 downwards.
GCTTCCTGACTTTCATGTCATTCGGCAAAACAGCGCAGCTGAACTGTGACTATATCGGTCTGGAAGAAGAGTCGGCGACTGTCGATGCGATCAATACCATTCACAGTGAAGGCAAAAAGGTGCTGGTATGGACCGCCAATGAGAAAGACTCACAGAAACACTTCCTGTGTTCAGATGCTGACGGGCTGATCACTGATAATGTCAGTCAGGCGCTGGAACTTGTAACAGAGCTTGAACAGCGGTCCGATCTTGACAGAATGATCGATAAGATCAAGACCATCATGTGATAATAATAATCCCCGGGGAGATCCCCCCGGGGATTAATCATTATGTGCAGTCTATAACGATCTTCACAACATCAGGCGGATTTTTCAACGCCAGCTCCAATGCCTCTTTATAATCATCGAGTTTGAAATGATGTGTGACGAAGCCGTCTACACTGTATTTGCCGTCCCGTATCCATTCCTGGACAAGGTCGAATGTATAGAGTTTCCTGCCTTCCCACTCTTCCATGCCGTGCGCATCGATTCCGATCATGCGCAGCTCCTGCCACCATACCGGTGTCTCATCGAATGTGATCGGTCTCATATGGTGACCGACTTTGACCAGAGTTCCGCGGGCTTTGAGCAGTCTTACGGCTGTAGTATTTGACCAGTCTCCGCCTATGCAGTCATAAATCCTGTCAAATCCGCCGAAGAAGTACTTGTTGCCCCTCATGCCGGTATATACTTCACTGCCTCCGGTTGCCTCAGAAGCCGCTTCATAGATATCTCCCTTCAGCACATGATCCGCACCGAGCCTGAGAGCAAATTCCTGCTTCGTCTGTACGCGCTCGAGGACCCAGACTTCACAGTCCGGCTCAACGATCTTGATTGCCTGTACTATTCCAAGTCCGATGGTCCCGCATCCCATCACAAGGACCTTCTCCTTCCTCTGCGGCGGAGCGCAGAGCACCGCGTGAACGGAGACGCAGGATGGCTCGATCATGACAGCCTGCTCATCAGTGATCTCATCATACACGTGGGCAAGCCCTTTTGCCGGATATATGAAGCTATCACTCCAGCCGGCTCCCATCATGAGTTCGCCGTAAGGCGCCGGTGTTCCGAAGTTGGTGCAGAAATTGTAGTCACCACTCTCGCAGTACGGACAACGCTTGCGGATCCCTTTGGTATCGCAGCCGGCCATGTAAGCGCGGATCGTCACACGGTCGCCAACCTTGAAGTCTGTCACGCCGCTTCCCACTTCTGTAACAACACCGACATTCTCGTGGCCGAGAAATGTCCTTTTGGTGCCCGGAATAGGTTCCAGCGCCGAGGTCATGCCTGTAGTCGCTTTGTAAAAACTGACGTCAGTACCGCAAAGTCCGCAGGCGATATTCCTGACACGTACCCAGTCATCAGCAGGAAGGGCAGGTTCAGGAAGACCTGTTTCGTACTTTACAGCATTTATTTTAGTGGACAGCAGCTTTTTTGCGCGGCCCGCGGCAGCTTTCGTGGCAAGGATACGCGGGATGTCCTTTTCAAAATATACAGTTCTCATTATGATCTCACCCCCGTGTTATGTCAGCATATCCTGCAGGACAGCCATATAATCATTCAGATATAAAGCGTATTCCGGGCTTCCCACGGTTTCCACATAGTGCTTTTCCGCAGCTTCCACAAATTCAACTTCCTTGCCCAGTACCTTGAGTGCGCCTTCCAGCGAGTAGAAATGGAAGAGAACAAAAGGTGTACGGCGCTTATAAACTCCATGTCCGGATTTTGACTTTCCGGCTTTGATCCTCAGATAGCAAGCTATATAAGCAGGGATATCGTTGTGATCCACTGTGAACTGATATATGCGGTCAGGCTGTCTTTCGCAGAATTCGCGCATATCCGGATCACCGAGTTTATTGTACTGGCTGAGCGCTCTTGTGATCATGTACAGGGAGCACTTTACCTTCAGTGCCTTCTCCCCTTCATCCTTGAGCTTGTCGTTAGGCTTTGTCATGATCATCAGTCCGAGCAGAAGCTGTATGAATTTAGGAAGTATCCTGAGGTTTCCTCTGATCCTCGGCACAGCCAGCCCGCCTTTAAGCAAGGCCAGCATCTTGCCTACGGAAGCAAACGTGAGAGACAGATCAGGTTTCTCTGCCGGTCCTTCAAAGACTTTAATAGTGCCATTGTCGAAAACCATATGACAGCACAGCAGTTCACCGTCATTCTTTGCGCCGAACTGGATCACTCCTGAGAAGTTGTGGAATTTCTTTTTCAGGTTGTAATCATCATCGATCAGGACCTGCATTGTAGGGAAAGCCGCATTATAGAACAGCCTTGCAGCCATTATTTCCTGTGCGGTTGCAGCCATATGATCACCTCCTTATTCATCTTCCCAGCTCTCGTCCGCTTCGTACTCAAGTCCCATCATCTCCCGTACCTTATCCACGATTCCATTGGCGTCAAACCCGTAGTAAGCATACAGGTCTTCCGCATAACCGATCTCCGAGAATATATCCTGCATACCATGTTTTCTGAATATGCAGCCCTTTCCGGATTCCGCTATCACAGAGCCGACGGCGTCGCCAAGTCCCCCGTATACATTATGTTCTTCGATCGTAAGGATCCTTCTGGTATCCATGACTGCCTTTATGATCGCATCACGGTCTATCGGCTTGATCGTATGCATATTGATGACCCTCACGCTGAGACCGTCATTTTCAGCCAGAGTCTTTGCCGCATTCATGGCCTGCAGCACAGCGATGCCACAGCAGATGATAGTGAAATCCGTACCCTCTCTCATCGTGATCGCTTTGCCGACCTCGTACTCATAGTCGTCACTTTCATAGCACGGCGGTTCGAATCCTCTTCCGATACGTACATAGACCGGACCCGGGATGTCGATGCAAGCCTGTACCGCTTTGCTGGTCTCGATTCCGTCAGCCGGACAGATCACTGTCATGTTAGGGATCGCGCGCATGATGGCAAAATCCTCTGTGCAGTGATGCGTGGTTCCCGCGTGTCCGAAGGAAATTCCTGCATGTGTAGCGATGATCTTGACTGGAAGATTCTGATATGCAATATCCGTCCTCACCTGCTCACCGGCACGCATTGTTGCGAAGATGGCCATGGTAGAGACGAATGGGATAAGACCTCCCTTGGCAAGGCCCGCAGCGATTCCCATCATATTCTGCTCAGCAATGCCGACGTTGTAGAAACGTTCCGGATATTTATCCGCGAAGAATTTGATCGCTGTCGTTTTCTCAAGGTCAGCCGTCATTCCTACGATCTTGTCATTGGTCTCCGCCAGATACGCAAGAGTTCTTCCGTAGATCTCTCTTGCTGTCATAGTTGCCCCGTCATAGGCGTTCCAGTTTGTTCCGGTAATAACTGCCATTCTACTCGCCTCCCTTCATGATCTCTTCCTTCGCTTTCTCACAGACTGCGGAGTCAGCGGAAGCATAGTGATAAACAACATTATTTTCCATGAAACTGACGCCTTTTCCCTTGATCGTATTCGCAAGGATCAGCGTAGGCACATCGGTCGCCTTCCAGGCAGTTGTCAGTGCCTCATCGACTGCCTCGATATCATTGCCGTCAATCTCAAGAACGTTCCAGCCGAATGATCTCCACTTGTCGGCAAATGGTTCCAGTGCCATTACCTGTTCGGTAGTGCCGTCGATCATGAATTTATTACGGTCCACGATCCCGATGACATTGCCGAGTTTAAAATGAGCGGCGGACATGGCTGCTTCCCAGATACTTCCTTCGCAGCATTCTCCGTCGCCCATAAGGCAGACTGTTTTCCAGTCCTTATTCTGTTGTCTGGCAGCCAGGCCAAGCCCGACCGCCATCGAAAGTCCGTGGCCGAGACTTCCCGCGGAAGCATCGCAGCCTACGATTTTCTTGCTGTCCGGATGCATAGCAAACGGGCTTCTGAAGTGATTGAACGATTTCAGTTCCTCTTCAGGGAAATAACCTCTCTTGGCCAGCGCAGGGATATAACCTGCCGCGGCATGGCCTTTTGACAATATAAAACGGTCTCTGTCTTCCTTATCCGGATCCTTCGGATCAATGTTCAGATGTTTGAAATACAACATTGTCAGGATCTCAACAATGCTGAGTGAGCCGCCTACATGAGCGCCGCCGGACCAGAGCATCACATCGATGATAGTCATGCGGAGCTCTTTGGCAATTTGTTCATAGTTCCGCTTCTCTTCTGCTGTGAGTGCCATTGTCGTTCCCCCTTTTCCGTTCTTAATAGTGATATAAACCACCGATAGTGTATGCCTATATGTCCATATTATTATCCAGTTGTTTTTCTGTCAATGCAAAAATGAGCCCCTCTGCCGGGGCTCATTCCCTGTTGTAATGATTGATCAATGATTACGTCCTTTGTAGATCAGGCACATCATTGTCAGGTCGTCAAACTGCACTGCATCCTGCTCGAAATCAGCGATAGCTTTCTTCATATTCTCAATGATCTCTTCGGCAGATGCATCAGGATCTCTGTTCAGTTCGGCAACAACCCTGTCCTTTCCGAACATATTTTTGTCCTTGTCAGAAGCCTCTACCAGTCCGTCTGTGTACAGGAACAGTCCGGAACCCGGAGATAACTGCAGCTCGTATTCTCTGTATTGTATTTCCGGAAGACTTCCCACAACCATATCATGCTTGTCCCAGACAGGTGTATACGGCAGTCCCGGCTCCCTGAGGATCGGGTATTCGTGACCGCCATTGGCTGCAGTCAGTTTGCCTGTATTCAGATCGAGGATACCAAGCCATACAGTGACAAACATATCTTCCGGATTGTTGGCACTGATCGCAGTATTGAAATCCGTGAGGATCTGCGCCGGTGTTTTGCCCATCCTGCTGTAGAGTGACAGAGTGATTTTGGACGCCATGACGAAGAGGGCAGCCGGCACACCCTTGCCGGATACGTCCGCGATGATCATACACAGGTGATCGTCATCGATCATGAAGAAATCATAGAAATCTCCTCCTACTTCTCTGGCCGGAGTCATCGATCCGTATATCTCAAACTCTTCTCTCTCCGGCAATTCCCGCGGCTGCATAGCCATCTGGATCCGGTTAGCCAGAGACAGTTCTGTCTCTATCCTTCCTTTCTCTGCGTTGATCTTTTCAAGCCTGACTGTAAAGTCATCCATTTCTTTCGTCAGTTCAGTCACATCATCAGCGAGCAATGCAAGCTCATTATGTGTCCCGATCGATGAAAGATTTCTGCGCACTGTCTCACTGTCTTTTGTGTCCTTGTACAGGCGGATATTAGTCTGTATCTTTTTGAGAGGACGCAGTATAGAGAACGTCGTCAGCAGAAGTGCAACAATTGCCAGCGCAGTCAGAAACAGCGCGTTGATTATCCGGAATACACGTGAGTACTCAAGAACAGCAGCCTCGATTTTCTCATAGTTGCTTGTCGCTCCAAGTACCAGATCATGTCCGTCGACCGACCCGAAGGAACAGTAGTAATCCATGTACTTGTGATCCTCGTTGCTCGTTGCGCTTGGCTGACCGTTTACCGCGCGGCGCACTGCCTCCCGCTGCCACTCTGCTGTCTCGATCACTTTTCCTATGGGGTAGATCTGCCCATGCTGGTTTCCACGTTCATGTTCCTCATCTGCTGCGATGAAAAGTATCATCTGTTTATCATATGGCTCGTCAGTCACCACACAGAACAGATAGTCCAGATCATTGTTTTTGGCGATATCATCGATACGTGTGATCAGCCACGAGTAAACGATCTCGGCATACAGCTTCTGGTCTTCTGCCGGCAGAGCTTCAATATCACTTTCATATGCATACTCCAGCTGGAATCCTGGATGTCTCTCAGTCAGCAGTCTGCACTTACGCGCGGTCTCAGAATCCTGACTGTGTTTGGCCTCATATTCTATATCAAGCTTATCGTAGTTCTCATACCAGTATCTGAGAAGCCATTCATGAGCGGGATACTGTTCGACATAATCCTTCAGATCTCCCGCTGTCGCAGCCGCATTTTCCTCCATATTCCGGTTGACTCCAAAGAAGGAAGCAGCAATGAGAACCTTATATGTAAGCAGGCTGATCACTATAACGCCCACGACAAAAAGCAGAGTTGTCTGAAGCAGTATTCCAATGTGAAACTTTTTTTCTGTCATGACCGGAGGGTTTTCCTGATAATCAATCAATCCTGTTTACTAATTATATTCAGCAAACACTGTTTTTCCAATGTAATTCTGTCATTCCGCAAACAGATCCACAAAGCTGAATGTCCTGCAGTCCACCAGTCCGCGATTTGTGAGCCTGATCTCAGGCAGGCAGGCAAGCGGGATCAGTGCCATGGTCATGTAAGGAGAGTTGATAGCGCACCCCATCTCCTTCCAGGCATCATCCAGTTTGTTTACAAGATCTGTCATCTCCTCTACCGGCAGGTCATTCATAAGTCCTGCTATCGGAAGCGGGACGAGAGCCAGCACCTTTCCATCGGCAACAGCACACAGGCCTCCGCCGCATGCAACCAGAGTATTAGCCGCAAGCGCCATATCCTCATCATTCGTGCCCGCTACGAGCAGATTGTGCGCATCATGCGAGACAGTCTGAGCCATGGCTCCCTTTTTGAACCCGAACCCCTTGAGGAATCCACAGCCTTTTGTTCCGGTCTCATGATGGCGTTCGAACACGACCATTTTCATGATATCCCGGTCAGCATCGGCTTCTACGAAACCATCTTTGACTTTGAGATCCATGATCCTCTCATAGTTACCTACATGGTTAGGGATGATCTCCATCACACGAGCCTTGACAGTGTCTTTCCCCGCCGGCGCCGCGATCTTGAAGCTGTCAGCTGTGATCGGCCGGCCTACGTGCATGGTATCGTAAACAAAATCAGGGAAGTCCGCGCTGCCGATCTCAACTGTCATCTCTCCATTCTCAGCCACTATATCTCCATCGATGATGGTGCGGGTGATGCGGATATCATTCAGGTCATCGAAGAACACGATATCAGCACACTTGCCCGGCGAGATACTTCCCATCTCATGATCCATGCGGAAACAGGTCGCAGGATTGATGGTGACATACTGGATCGCCTTGATCGGATCGAGACCCTCCTTCACCGCGCAGCGCACGATGTGGTCAATGTGTCCATCATTAATAAGCGTATCCGGGTGAGTATCGTCTGAGATCATACACGCAAAACGGTCATCGATATTGTTGTCGAGTATCGCGCGTATGATCACAGGCATATCGTGCCACGCGCTGCCGTAACGCATCAGAGCGTACATACCGTGTCTCATCTTCTCCAGCACGTCTTCTGCCCGCGTGGATTCATGACAGCATCTGACGCCGGAAGCGATGTAAGCATTCAGACCGGCAGCCGTATCCGGAATGGAGAAGTGGCCGGTCACCACCTGATCTGCCTTGAGTGTCTCCGCGAGTTCGCCATGTATGTTCGGCTCGGCGCTCAGTACATTAGGGAAACTCATCATTTCACCAAGGCCCATGATACCATCCCAGGTCATCATTTCGCGTACCTCTTCCGGACCAATGTGTGATCCCGTGTCCTCGAAACCTGCTACAGCAGGGACACATGAAGGAACATTTGCCATTGCTTTGAGCGGAGTCCTCTTCGCGTCATCGATCATTGCCCTCACACCTTCCGGTCCGCAGACATTACAGATCTCATGCGGATCCATGAAGATCCCTGTTGTTCCGCGCGGAACAACCGCCCTGGCATACTCTCCCACTGTGATCATGGCTGACTCAACATGGATGTGAGCATCCATGAATCCCGGCGCGATGTACTGGCCTGAAGCGTCTATTACTTTTGTTTTTTCTCCTATGCAGTGGGAAGCATCACCGACGAGCGCTATTCTTCCTTCGGCGACAGCAACATCGATTCCTTCCTGGATCTCACAAGTGCAGACATTGACAAGTCTGGCATTTCTGATAACCAGATCCGCTTTCTCAACACCCATGGCTACATTTGCCATAGTTCTCGTCACCTCATAGAGAGGCCTCTTGCAGAATTTGTTCAACATAAAACTTTACCTCCTGACCGGCCGGCATTCTATTTATCCGGACTTATTATCTCAACAATCATAAAAAGGGGTTCGCCCATAGAAGCGATCCCCTTTTCTATATTCTGTTTACATATTTTCCGTTCCGTATTTATTGAGGAGCTCATGCTTGAGGTTCCAAAGCGGTCTGGACAAGTCAACATAGTATACCTGAGGATTTTCGAATCTCAGACTCGAACCCCACAGTGTATCCACCTGATCCCTGCAGGTCGCTCTGATTTCTTCGATATCAGGCTCTTTGTAGACCAGTTCGCCTTTGTCGAAGATCCTGACGAGAAGTTCCTTAGCCTCATAGTTTTCGAGCATTTTGCGCTTCCATACTGCGTTCGGATCGAAAATCTCATATGGCTTGCCGTCAGGTACCGGCTCATTGTGGAGCATGATAACATCAGCAAGAGCTTTGCCTGTCTCCTTGTCGAAAAATCTCACGACCTTCTTGAATCCCGGGTTAGTGATCTTCTCGACGTTTTCCGATATCTTCATCTTAGGAACCAGATCATCGCCATAGCCTATTCCGGAAAGCTTGTACACTCCTCCGAAGACCGGTTCCGATCTCGCCGTAATCAGTCTCTCTCCTACTCCGAAGGAATCGATCTGCGCGCCTTCGAGGATAACATCTCTGATGATATATTCATCAAGGGAGTTGCTGATGACGATCTTGCAGTCTGTCAGACCCTCTGCGTCCAGGACCTTACGGCACTCTCTTGTGAGGTATGTGATATCTCCGGAATCGATACGGATGCCCATCTTCTCCGGCTTGAGTTCCTTGAACACTCTGATCGCGTTAGGAAGTCCGCTCTTGAGAACGTTGTAAGTATCGATCAGCAGTGTGGCATTCTGCGGATAGATCTCTGTGTATGTCTTGAAAGCTTCATACTCGCTGTCAAAACTCTGGATCCAGCTGTGCGCCATGGTGCCGAGAGCCGGTACGAAATGGTTCCTGTCCGCTATGGTGCAGGCAGTACCTGCGCAGCCTGCTATATAAGCAGCTCTGGCTCCATAGACAGCAGCGTCAGCGCCCTGTGCTCTTCTGGTACCGAATTCCATAACAGGTCTTCCCTGAGCCGCCCTGACGATCCTGCTGGACTTGGTCGCGATCAGGCTCTGATGGTTGAACTGCGTCAGTATGAATGTCTCTACGAACTGAGCCTGAATCAGAGGTCCCTTGACGATCATTACCGGCTCATGAGGGAATATCGGGTAGCCTTCCGGCACCGACCATACATCGCAGGAGAACCTGAAATCCTTCAGGAAGTCAAGGAAGTCCTCGCTGAATGAGTTTTTGGTCCTCAGGTACTCTATATCTGCATCTGTGAACTTGAGTCTCTTCATATATGCGATGATCTGCTCGAGTCCGGCCATGATGGCAAAACCGCCGCCGTCAGGTACTCTCCTGAAGAACACATCAAAGCATGCTTCCTTATCTCTGTTGACTGAGTTGAAATAACCATTAGCCATGGTAATCTCATAGAAATCAGTCAGCATCGTCAGATTGTAGTCGTTTAGTTTTGCGTAATCTCTTTTGTCGCTCATTTCTTTCACCTTTATTCAGATACTAGCCTTCAGGCTGTTCTTCTGCCGCCTGTTCTGTCTGTTCTTCCTCTGCCGGAGCAGTCTCTCCCTGGGACGCTTCTTCCCCGGATGCTGATTCCTCCGCCGGAGCTTCTTCCGCAGGTGCCGCTTCCTCCTCTGCCGTAGCTGCTTCCGCTGCTTCCTCCTGCTGCTCAACGGCAGCGTTTTCATTAGCAAGCTGTTTAGGATAGTCCATGATGATCTGCATGCGCCAGTATATGATGCCCGCAGCCAGAAGCACTATCACGATAGCCAGTACGACGTCATTGATATTGTGCAGAAAATTTCTGATATGTCTCATATTGTTTTTCCTTAACGGTAGTTTTAACGTACGATGCGGCCCTGCGGTTATGATGATACGCGGCAGCCACATTCACAATGATTATATCTTTAATCCCTTGTATTTGCAATCTGTCTGTCTTGAGGAAGCGGTGCCTGTTGTTGTATAATGGTTTCGCTGTTTTGACAGCAGCTACACTACAGGCAGCACGCAGAGGAGCAGTTATGCGCGAGATCACCATTACAGCCAATGATGCCGGGCGCCGGCTTGACCGGTTCCTTCGGAAATATCTCAGCAACGCTTCTCTCAGCGAGATCTACAGGATCATCCGGAAAGATGTCAAGGTCGGCGGCAGACGCCGCCCTGAATCCTACATGCTGAGCGAAGGCGATGTCCTCATTCTGTATATGCCGGATAATGTGCTGGACAGACTGACAGGCAGCGGAAAATCTGAGCTCCCTAAAGTAAGATCAAAGCGCCAGTTCCGCATCATCTATGAAGATGACAAAATTCTGATCGCAGACAAGCCTTATGGTTTGCTGACTCATGGCGACCGCAGCGAGAAGAAGAACCACCTTGCCAATCAGGTCAGAGACTACCTGATACAGCAGGGCGAATATGACCCGCGCGCAGAGAAAGTCTTTTCTCCTGCTCCGGCTAACCGGCTCGACAGAAACACCACCGGGCTCGTACTGTTCGGCAAGACGTCAGCAGCTCTCAAGGGTCTGAACATGATGATCCGTGAGGATCTGACAGACAAGTACTACCTGACTATCGCCTGCGGTATCGTTGACAGGGAGATGGCTCTTACAGGCAGTCTCTCCAAGGATGAGGAACACAACAAAGTCAGCATCAGCGGTATTAGGGCAGCTGATCAGAGCGGCGGCACCGCTTCCCTGCACAGCAGAAACGCAGACAGTTCTCTGCCTGTTATGACCGTGATACGCCCTGTGGAAGTTCTGGATTTTGGCAGCGGCATGAAGGCCACTTTGCTTGAAGTCAGACTTGTGACGGGAAGATCTCATCAGATCCGCGCTCACCTCGCGGGTATCGGCCACCCTGTACTCGGGGACAGCAAGTACAGCACTGCTTCTGCGAATGTACGCCGGCTGAATGACCACGCGCGGCGGACATGCGGACTGTCGACACAGCTTCTTCATGCGTATAGGATAAGTTTTGCGCAAACCGGTCTGCCGGAGGAACTTACATATCTCTGCGGGCAGAGTTTTACCGCACCTCCTCCGCAGGCATTCAGAAATATATTAAAAGCGGCCGGAGCAGACATTTCTCTCTGATCCCGGTCCCGACACAGGAGACAATTTTGAGTAATTATACTGAAAACAATTATGATCCGGATATTGAGCCTAAGATGAAAGCTTCTGTAGGTGAAACTGCGGGAAGTTTCCTCAAGAGTCTGCTCATCGATGTTATAATAGCCGTCATACTTGCGGCCATCGTCCTCTTTTTCATCAGACCGACTATCGTCAAACAGTCGTCTATGGAGGACACCCTCCACGAAAATGACTATATGATCATGTACAGACAGGCCTATCGAAGTCACGGACCCGCGCGCGGCGATATCATTATATTCCAGAGCTCGATGCCTGATGAGACCACGGGCACTGATAAGCTGCTGATCAAGCGTGTGATAGGGCTGCCCGGAGATGACATTTCAATCATCAATGATCAGCTGTACATCAACGGGGAAGCATATGTGGAAGACTACCTCAAGGACGGGTATACCCCGGCTTTCGAAATACCACAGGCCGGAGAGACATTCACAGTTCCCGAGGGAGAGTATTTCGTAATGGGAGACAACAGAGCCGGCAGCATAGACTCACGCCGGTATGAGGTCGGAACGGTAGCCGCTGAGCAGATCAGGGGCAAGGTCGTACTGAGACTCTATCCGTTCAACCAGATACAGAGATTCTGATATCATACTGTGATCAACAGCAATACATTACAAGGAATCAGTTCAATTGGCTAAAAAGAGTAAAAAAGTAATCGCGAATAACAAGAAGGCATTCCACGACTATTTCGTCGAAGAGAGATATGAAGCCGGTATAGTCCTCACCGGTACCGAGATCAAGTCGATCCGTAAGGGCGGCGTCAGTATCAAAGAGAGTTATGCCAAGATCACCAGCAAAGGTGAGCTCGTGGTGACCGGAATGCATATAGCGCCTTATGAGCAGGGCAACCGCTACAATGTAGATCCTCTCAGAGTGCGCACTCTTCTGATGCACAAAAAGGAGATCAGCAAGCTCTACGGGACCGTCAAGACCCAGCAGGGTCTGACGCTCATCCCCCTTTCCGTCTATCTCGATGAGAACGGGCGGTGCAAGATAGAACTCGGGCTCTGCCGGGGCAAGAAGAATTACGACAAACGCGAAAGCGAAGCCAGGCGCGCTGCCGAGCGCAAGATGGACAAAGCCATCAAAGCCTCCCGGAACAGATAAATACAGCGGGCCGCTCACTCATCATGAGCTGCCCGCTTTTCTATTTCAGCATTTTCTTAAGGTATTTGCCGGTATAGGACTGAGGCACCTGCGCAAGTTCTTCCGGTGTGCCTTCGGCAACAATGTATCCGCCGGCATCTCCGCCCTGCGGTCCCAGATCGATGATATGATCCGCCTGCTTGATGACATCCAGATTATGCTCGATGACAACTACAGTGTTGCCTTCATCGACAAGCCTGTTGAGCACATACAGCAGCTTCTCGACATCGGCAAAATGCAGGCCTGTCGTCGGCTCATCGAGGATATACAGCGTGCGCCCCGTGCTCCGTTTGGACAGTTCAGTCGCCAGCTTGATCCTCTGGGCTTCTCCTCCGGACAGCTGCGTTGAAGGCTGTCCGAGTGTAATGTATCCGAGCCCTACGTCATTGAGTGTCCTGAGATACCTGAGTATGCTCTGCTGGTTCTCGAAGAACGGAATGGCTTCAGAGACCGTCATGTTCAGGACATCGGAGATATTCTTGCCCTTGTACTTGACTTCCAGAGTCTCATGGTTGTATCTGGCCCCTCCGCACACTTCACAAGGTACGAAGACATCCGGCAGAAAGTTCATCTCGACCTTGATGATTCCGTCTCCGCTGCAGTGCTCGCAGCGTCCGCCCTTCACGTTGAAACTGAATCTCCCCGGATTGTACCCTCTTACCTTGGCTTCCGGCATTTCCGCAAAGAGATTCCGGATATGCGTGAACATACCGGTGTATGTCGCCGGGTTGGATCGTGGTGTCTTCCCGATCGGTGACTGATCGATATTGATGACCTTGTCAAAATTCTCAACACCCCGGATCTCCCGGAACCTGCCGGGACGCTCCTGTGTGCGGTTGGTAATCCGCGATACACCCTTGTACAGGATCTCGTTGACCAGACTGGACTTGCCCGATCCGCTGACTCCGGTGATCAGCACCAGCTTGCCCGCAGGGATCCTGACATCTATGTTCTTGAGGTTGTTCTCCTGTGCTCCCAGAATATCCAGATACAGGCCGTTGCCTGCGCGCCGTGTCTGCGGAACCTCTATATGTCTCTTGCCTGAAAGATACTGACCGGTGATCGACTCAGGGCAGTTCTTGATGTCCTCGATCGTACCCTGCGCAACGAGTTCCCCGCCATTGATACCGGCTCCCGGGCCGATATCCACGATATGATCTGCCGCGTACATGGTATCCTCATCATGTTCCACGATGATGAGCGTATTACCCATGTCTGTCAGATTGCGGAGAGATGCCAGAAGCTTGTCGTTGTCGCTCTGATGCAGTCCGATCGAAGGCTCATCGAGGATATAAAGCACTCCGACCAGACCGGATCCGATCTGTGTCGCCAGCCTGATCCTCTGCGACTCTCCTCCGGAAAGAGTTCCTGCTGTCCTGCTGAGTGTCAGGTATCCAAGGCCGACATTTTTCAGAAATCTGAGCCTTGCCTTGATCTCCCGGATGACCATTTGACTGATCTTCTTCTCTCTCTCTGTCAGCTGACTGTCGAGATCATCGAAAAACCTGACTGCCTGTACAACTGACATGTCGGTAAGTTCCATGATATTCCTGCCTCCGACCGTTACAGCCAGGACAGTATCCCTGAGCTTGCGCCCGTGACATGCCGGACACGCCTCCTCTGTCATCATATCGGAGATCTTCTCTTTGATATAATCCGAATTGGTTTCGCCCCAGCGGCGTTCCAGACTCGGGATCACTCCCTCAAAAGTGTGATTCATATGCGAGATGCGCCCGCTTTTGCTTTCGTACGTATACCGGAGCTTGCGGCTTCCGGTACCGTGGAGAAGTTCATCTTTGAACCTCGGCGGAAGTGCTTTGAACGGAACAGAGAGGTCCGTTCCGTGATCACGCGCCAGCTGATTGAGCATCTGGCGGTAGAACCCCATCGCGTCAAGCGTTGAGAAAACATTTCCCATCGCTCCGTTCAGAATACTCTTGTTCTCATCGGTAACGACTGCCTCATCTGTGATCCTCAGGGTAAAACCGAGGCCGCTGCATGTCTCACAGGCGCCGTACGGAGCATTGAAGGAGAACATCCTCGGCTCCATCTCCTCGATCCCCAGACCGTGCTCGGGACAGGAGAATTTTGTGGAATACACCGTCTCTTCTTCCTTCTGCTCTGAAATGATCCGGGCAGCATAGCCGTCACCGGCATCACTGCTGCGAGGCATGAAAATAACGTTGCAGACTCCTTCACCCTCCTTGATCGCGATCTCAAGAGCTTCCGCAATACGGCTGCGGTTGTCTTCTCTTATCACGATCCTGTCGATGACGATCTCGATATTATGCTTGTTGTTCTTGGCCAGAACGATCTCATCCTCATCCAGACGCCTCATCTCACCGTCTACTCTGACGCGTGTAAAACCATCTCTGCGGATACGGTCTATGACGGCCTTGTGCTCGCCTTTGCGTCCTCTGATGACAGGAGCCAGAACGATGATCCGGGTTCCGACTCCGTGTGACTGGATGTTCTCAATGATACTGTCTATCGACTGACTTGCGATCTCCCTGCCGCATACCGGGCAGTGAGGGATCCCGATCCTGGCGTAGAGAAGCCTCAGGTAGTCATAGATCTCCGTGACCGTGCCGACTGTGGATCTCGGATTGCGGTTAGTGGTCTTCTGGTCGATGCTGATCGCAGGAGAAAGTCCTTCGATAAGCTGCACATCGGGCTTCTTCATCAGGCCGAGAAACTGCCGGGCATAGGAGGAAAGAGATTCGACGTATTTCTTCTGCCCCTCCGCATATATAGTATCGAAGGCAAGTGATGACTTGCCCGAACCGGACAGCCCTGTCAGCACCACCATCTTGTCACGAGGGATCGTGACATCGATATTCTTGAGATTGTGCTCTCTCGCACCTTTTATTACTATGTTCTTCTCCATTATCAGATATTCGTTCCTCTTGATATATTGTGCCGCTCCCCGCGTCAGGCTCTGAGGCTGGCGCGAAGCTCAAAGAGCACGTCTCTGAGCTCTGCGGCGCGCTCGAAGTCAAGCTGCTTAGCGGCTTCTTTCATGTTCTTTTCCACGTCTCTGATCGTATCACGCAGTTCGGCCGTGGTCATGGTCTTAGGATTCCTTATATCCGTATCTGCATGATATTCATCTGTAGCGCGCGCGATCTCTCTGACAGGCTTGACGATGGTCTTAGGTACGACGCCATGCGCCTTGTTGTATTCATCCTGCGCGCGGCGGCGTCTTGCCGTCTCATCAATACACACCTTCATGGCAGGGCTTATACGGTCAGCGTACATAATGACTCTTCCGTGTTCATTTCTGGCTGCCCGGCCGACGGTCTGGATCAGAGATGTCTCGTTGCGGAGAAAACCCTGCTGGTCCGCGTCCAGTATCGCAATGAGTGAGACCTCCGGCAGGTCCAGACCCTCACGCAGAAGGTTGATTCCGACGAGGACGTCGAATTTTGCCATGCGGAGATCCCGTATGATCTCGAGTCTCTCGAAATTATCTATCTCAGAATGGAGGTATCTGACTCTGATACCCTGCTCCTGCAGATATCTGGTCAGGTCCTCAGCCATCCTCTTGGTGAGAGTGGTGACCAGAACACGTTCGTTGTTTGCGGCGGTCTTCCGGATCTCTCCTATGAGATCATCGATCTGGCTCTCAGTCGGCCGGACCTCGATCAGCGGATCAAGGAGACCCGTAGGCCGTATGAGCTGCTCCGCGGTGATCCCTCCCGAGCGCTTCACTTCATATTCCGCCGGAGTTGCCGACACATATACAGTCTGCCCTGTCAGCTCACTGAATTCCTCGAACCTGAGTGGTCTGTTGTCATATGCTGATGGCAGCCGGAATCCGTATTCGACCAGAGATTCTTTCCTTGAGTGGTCTCCGTTGTACATAGCGCGGAGCTGGGGCAGCATAGCGTGTGACTCATCTATGATCGTAAGAAAATCACCTTCCGGGAAATAATCGAGCAGAGTATAAGGACGCTCGCCCGGCTTGAGGAAATTGATGTGTCTGGAGTAGTTCTCAATCCCCTTGCAGGTGCCGACCTCCAGCATCATCTCGATATCGTAATTGGTACGTTGTTCGAGGCGCTCTGCTTCAAGGAGCTTGCCGTTGGCACGGAACCAGTCGAGACGTTCTTTCAGCTCCTCCCTGATAGAAGCAACAGCGAGCTGCATATCTTCTCTGCTTGTCACATAATGGCTGGCAGGGAATATCGAAATATGCTGTCTGACGCCTGTCACCTGTCCCGTTACAGGATCTATCTCGCGGAGGCTCTCTATCTCGTCCCCGAACATCTCAAGTCTCACTGCAGACTCTCCGCCTGCGGGATAAATGTCTATAACATCACCTCTGGCCCTGAATGAGCCACGCTGGAAATCTATATCATTCCTCGTATACTGTATCTCTGTCAGTCTTCTGAGGAGTTCCATCCTCTCGATCTCCATCCCCGGTCTCAGACTGATCAGCTGATTGCGGTATGATGCCGGACTGCCGAGTCCGTATATACAGGAAACGGAAGCCACAATGATGACATCCCGCCTCTCGAGTTGTGAAGCAGTGGCCGAGTGTCTGAGCTTGTCTATCTCTTCATTGATATCAGCATCCTTCTCTATATACAGATCCCGTGAAGGTACATATGCCTCCGGCTGGTAGTAATCGTAGTAGCTGACAAAATACTCGACTGCATTGTCCGGGAAGAATTCCTTGAACTCACCATGCAGCTGGGCTGCAAGCGTCTTGTTGTGAGAGATGACAAGAGTAGGCTTCTGTACCGCCTCAATGATCTTGGCCATAGTAAAAGTCTTGCCGGATCCCGTGACGCCCATAAGCGTCTGAGCCTCTCTTCCGGCAAGAATACCGTCGGCTATCTCTCTGATCGCCTGAGGCTGATCGCCCATCGGCGCAAAATCACTTACTACTCTGAATCTTCCCATCTGATGGTCCCTTTTCCTCAAGAATCTGCACGTAATACTACCACAAATATTTTAAAAATGATTGTATATACAGTGAAAAAACCGCCGGATACCTGATTAGCATCCGGCAGCTTCTATTTTACCACATGGCACTTGTCCGAACAAGTGTTCCTTATCGTTATTTCACGAAATCCCTGATGACTTCCGCGTCATTATATCCCTTGTAATACAGAGCTTCAATCATGTCTCTGTCCCTTGTCAGAGTGCTCATCCCGCCTATATCGTCCGGCGCCACGATCAGCACACGCCCTTGCTTCTCATACTGTTTTGCCAGCCAGAGTTCTGTATTGTAGCGGATGGCCCTTCTGCTCATGGCAAGAGCCGCTTCAGGATATTTCCTGCTGATGAGCATGCAGGCAAGTCTGTCCTTGTCAGGCGAACGCTCAAAATCCCGCGGCCTTGTCAGCAGCAGGACTACTTTGTCACATCCGTCAGCGAAGCATTTTTCCAGCGGGATAGGATCGGCAATGCCTCCGTCATAATACGGACGGCCGTTGATCATGTAAGGCTGGTTGGCACCCGGCACACAGCTCGAAGCTTTGATAGGAGCAAAGTTGTCCCTGCGGATATCCGTCTTTGTAAAATAATGCGGCTTTCCTGTCAGCGCGTCGGTCGCGACTACAGTGAAGTATGCAGGATTCGCATTTACAGCGTCATAGTCAAGAGGGCAGTCTCCGTAGGAATTGGAGAGCTCTCCATATACATATTCCAGATCCACGAAGTTGCGGCTTCTGATGTAATTTTTCATACCCATGCACTCTGGTCTGAGATCATAATCCAGGTAAAACTTCAGATTGCGTCCGCGCTGACCTGCCAGAAATGACGAGAGATTGGCGCTTCCCGCCGATATCCCCATGCAGTAGTCAAAATGTATATCATTGTCATGGCACCAGTCATATATGCCCGCAGTATACGAACCGCGGAGTCCGCCGCCTACATCGATCACACCGATTTTCTTTTTTCTTTCTGTTGTCATATCACTCATTTTATCTCCCGCTGTCATTTTGTCCCGCGTTTCATAGCCATCAGTCTGTCTGCCAGTTCTCCGGTCCCTTCATATCCTGCTTCCATCAGCTTCGAAGCAGCCTGTCTCAGCGCCGGCTCGAACGCCTCCGCAAGTCTGTCATACCTCTTCATAAAAATCTTCCTGCTGATACCCAGTTCATCGCAGGCCCTCTCAAAGCATTTCCTGTCAACTTTGCTCCATTCGATCTCACCGCCTATGGAAAAGGCCATCTTCGATGAGTGTGTACCGTAAACTACTGTACTGACTATATCATATGCAGGAGCAAGCCTTATGGATTTCAGCTGTCTGTCGTATACAAGTGAAAAATTCTTGATATGGCCGTCCGTATTGCCCACGAGCCAGTGAAAAACGATGATGTCCCACAGTCTCATCTGATCTTCGATTGGTGACGCTGAGTACCGCTTCAGGAGATCAAACATCCTGAGCATATGCATGTCGCCTTCCCTCTCGTATTTGTCCGCGGCAGCGATCCCAAGTGCCTGGCCGAAGTCTTCCTGATGCAGTCTCAGCGGGCACGGCAGTCCGGAAACAGTCCGGACCGAATCCTCCATGGTACGGTCGTAACGTTCTGTCGCGAAGAGTACGCATTCATCCGGAGAGCCTGTCGTCTCAACGATCTCACTTGCCGGAATGCTTATGTTAAGAAGCGCGGCAGTCTGCATTGCAAGCTGCTCATTCTGCACTATGTGGTCATATCTGATATGGCTCTGCTTGAGAATATGTGTGCTCGGCGCGCTGCCGACAGGCAGGTACCACTTGCCGTTTCTGCCGCGGTAAGCCCCGATCTTGCCTGAAGCTCCTGTCAGGGACAGATGTGCTTCAACAACAAGGTCAGCTGAAGTCGTCGCGCCTTCAGAAGCAAGCCTGAACATCATCTCGGGATCGATCAGTCTGTACTCCGGACTGGTCAGCTCATAATTGTCTCCTTTGATCTGGATCGCTCCGAGGCATTCAGAACCCAGCATCTCAAGTATCGACAGATAGTCGCCCGCATCGGTCCTGTTGTTCTCAGCGACTGTCCTCCTCAGGAACCCCTCAGGAAGCAGTCCCTCGAAGAATCTCCTGGTTTCCTCCGGTCCGAATGCCCTGCCGGCCAGCGGAAGGCTCAGTGATATAGGCCTTGCTGACTCCTCTGCCAGATAGTCCTCCGAATATTTAAATTCTGCCGAGTATTCGGTTTCGCCTGTGATGCATCCGACCTCGCGCATCCGTCCTTCTATTTCAATAGAAACATCAAGTTTTCTCATTCTACTCTCCGCGTCTGCTCATGCATATATCCATGCCGAGCAGGCTCAGCACTTCCATCATTTTGCCAAGCTGTATCGTCTCTTTGCCGTTTTCAAGTTCGGACAGGAAGCTAGCGCTCACTCCGGCATATTCAGCAAGAAAAGCCTGCGTATATCCCAGTTCTCTGCGCCTGTCACGTATTGCGCTGCCAAGCTCTCTGGTATCATGTATCCTGTTCATATCTGCCTCTCATATGCCCGGTAAGTCCGGTGGAAAAACATTTACGGCATCCGCAAAATAGCCGTTCGGCTAATTATTGCGAATTCATGCATAAAAATAGCCGTTCGGCTATATTATTGCTGTTACAATTATAATATCGTCGAACGGCTATGTCAATTAACCTGATATTATCATGGTTCACAGTATCCGCATGGAATGTATCCCTGATCGGTGAGTTCTTTGCGGGTCGCAGTGACATCTTTGCGGTTCTTCTTGTATATGCTCTTCGCCCCGTCACAGGATGGATAGTGGAAAACGCCGGATCTTGTGTTGATGACGTATGCTCTGGCTTCCTGCGCCGCCTGTTCTTCCGTAGTCACGACACCGTTGATATAATTGATCTCGGCGCCCGGAGTCACGTTGAAGAGATATACATTGAATGAGAGCCCCTTGCCGCCGTCCTCTGCGGACTGTGCGGTCATCTGCACACCGCGGGCAATCAGCTCTTCGCCTGAAAATATCGGCCGCACCATGTACAGCACATGATTGCCTGTATTCCATATATAGTGCTCGGTCTCCTCTTCGAGAGGTCTCATGCCGTCATAGTTGAGGTAATGGGTGCCCGTGATCAGATTGCGCTCATTGGCATTTTCATCACTGAGAGCCCATGCTATGAGATGACATCGCTCCCAGTTCTGTGCTTTGGCCCATCCGCTCGGATGTATTCCGGAAATATCACCGCGCTCGGTATTATCAGCCGGCATCGTTTCACTGCCGAGGCAGCCATATGCAATGGTACACCTTCCGAGATCATCCAGGTCACCGTAATACTCATACGGAGTAATATCCTTTTTGTTTAATGTCCATACTGTGCCGCTCTCGCTGACCGGACCGGATGATCCCCCGGTTATGTATCCCGCTTTCTCATATATATCATCAGGAAAAACAGGCATACTGTTATTTACGGTCACATATTGCTCACCGGTGAATTCCGGCAGGGATTTCGGGTCTATGTATGCAATACCGCCGCTGCTGTCAGCAGGAACACTGCCTGAATCCTCTGTCTCTTCATTATCAGCGGACTCACTGCCATTTGTACCCCCAAGACCCAGTTCATTAATCACCAGCTGCCTGTATCTGGCAATACCGGGCGAATTCGATACACAGAAAAAGAACCCTCCGATAATCAGCAGCAAAAGCAGTGCCTGCGCCAGTCTGCGCCCGGCTTTGCCTTCATCCCTGTTATTCGGCTGGTCCTTACTCTTGTCTTCGCGGTTCTTCATGGATCCGGGATATCAGTTTCCCTTATTCTTCCGTCGGGCCTTTGTATTCGATGCACATCATCGTCATATCATCAAACTGCTCCGCGCCTTTTACAAAGTTGTTCACAGAGTCCCGTACATTCCGCAGGATCTCCTGAGGTGTCGCTGACGGATCTGTATTCAGCGCATCGATCATACGCTCAGAGCCGAACATTTCGTTGGTTTCACTGGTAGCTTCAGGGATCCCGTCTGTATAGAGGAATAGTCTTGAGCCCGGCTCAAGCACAGCCTCGTGCTCTGTGTAACTCATCCCCTCCATTGCTCCGAGGACTATCCCATGACGGTCTCTTATAAGCCTGAACTGTCCGCTGCTGTCCATAAGCGCGGGATATTCATGACCCGCACTCGCCGCTGTGAGCTTTCCGGTCGACAGTTCAAGGATACCGACCCAGACTGTAACGAACATCTCCATAGGATTATTGGAGCAAATCAGATCATTGGTATAAGACAGTATTTCCGCCGGAGACTTGCCCAGCATCGCGGTGTTCTGAAGAATGATCTTGGATATCATCATGAACAGTGACGCCGGAATACCCTTGCCGGAAACATCTGC
>JBGUJM010000020.1:0-3079 GCA_045113935.1 Anaerovoracaceae bacterium | reverse complement strand
TCTGTTAGGACCCTGATCCTTGTGTACGTATCTGTGAAGTGAGTCAGCTATAGGTCTGCCCGCGCCGATAGCATCGATAGCGAATTTCTGGCCGGTCACGATGTCTCCACCCGCAAAGATGTCTTCTTCCGCGGTCTGCAGTGTGACAGGGTCAGCAACGATCATGCCTCTCGGGCTGATCTCGACCTTAGTTCCTTCAAGCATCCTGCCGAGATCCGGCTTCTGGCCTGTGCAGAAAAGCACCGTCGAGCAATCCAGTTCAGCAGTCTCGCTGTCATCAAACTTAGGGTCAAATCTTCCCTCCTCGTTCTTGACACTTACACACTTTCTGAACCTGATGCCTGTGACCTTCCCGCTTTTGCTGATGATCTCGGAAGGACCCCATCCGCCGTTCACGCTGATACCTTCCTCTTCACATTCTGTTCTGTCTTCCACGCCCATCGGGAGCTCGTCATAAGCTTCCAGAGCGTATATCATAACACTGTCTGCTCCGGATCTGACTGCTGTTCTTGCTACATCAGCTCCGATATTGCCGCCGCCGATGACCACGACATTTCCGCTGAGTTTGCCTGCTTTCGGCAGTTTCCCCTGCATCAGAGCTACCTCGTCTTCATTGATGATCCGCATGAAGTCAATGCCGCTCATAACGCCCTTGGCATCCGCTCCCTCTACATCGAGCCTGCCGCCGCTCTGGAGACCGGCCGCAATATAGAATGCAGCATATCCTTCGTCTCTCAGCTGCTGGATGGTAACATCCTTACCTACCTCAACGCCCGTTCTGAACTCAACACCCATCTCTTTCATGACATCGATTTCCGCATCGACAACGTCTTTCTGGAGTCTGAATGTAGGTATGCCGTATCTGAGCATTCCGCCGAGCGCCTGCTGTTTTTCAAACACTGTTACAGGATATCCGCGCTTCCTCAGGTAGTAAGCTGCAGAAAGGCCTGCCGGGCCTGCGCCGATGATAGCCATCTTGTATTCATCTCCCCAGAATCCGCCGATCTCTTTGCCGCATTCAGGGACGAATCTGTGCTCGGCCTTGAGTTCCTGCGCAGCAATGAATTTCTTGATCTCATCGATAGCTACAGGCTGGTCGATAGTTCCTCTGGTACATCTGTCCTCGCAGCGTCTGTTGCAGACTGCTCCGCAGACTGCAGGCAGCGGGTTGTCCTGTTTGATCAGTTCAAGAGCTTCTCTGTATCTTCCCTGATCTGCCATGTTGATATATCCCTGAACGGACAGGTTGGCAGGACATGCAGCTTTACATGGAGATGTTCCTGTTTCATAGCAGTTGATCTTGGCATCTTCTCTATAGTTCTTGTTCCACTTGTGAGGGCCCCATTTAACTTCGTTCGGGAGCTCTGTGAGCGGATACTCAACAGCCTGACCGTTCTTTCTGCATAGTTTCTGTCCGAGCTTGGCAGCTCCTACAGGACATATCTCAACGCACTTACCGCAGGCTACGCACTTGTTGTGGTCAACATGCGCTCTGTATGCGCTTGCCGACATGTTAGGTGTATTGAAAAGCTGTGAAGTTTTGAGAGCGTTGCAGACCGTGTTGGAACAGTTACAGATGCCTACAATCTTGTCCTCACCATCGAGGTTTGTGATCTGATGTACGTATCCGGCAGCTTCCGCCTTGCGGAGGACTTCCATGACTTCCTCATAGCTGCAGTAATACGCGTCTTTCTTCGTCTCTACAAGATACTCTGCCATATCGCCTACCGCGATGCACCAGTAGTCTTCGATCTCACCGCCGCCTTCTCCTCTGATCCTCTGCTGTCTCCTGCATGAGCACACGTCGAGACAGAACTTATCATACTTCTTGAGCCAGTACGAGAGTTTCTCATAGGATATGGCTTCGTTCTTGCCTTCGATCGCTTTCTCGACAGGTATGACGTGCATTCCGAGTCCGCCGCCGCCTTCCGGCACCATGTGCGCGACTTTGCCTACAGGTACCATTGATGCGTAGTGGAAAAATGTCGCGATCTCAGGATGTTCTTCCATGAGCTTTCCTGTCATCAGCATATACTCGCCTGAACCGACTACCCATTTCGGAACAAAATACTGTTTCTCGTGAGCCTTGTTCTCGCGGTCATATTCGAGGAGTCCCTTCTGACAGATGCCTTCTGCCATGTTGAGAGCCTCGGTTTTGGTCATATTGTTACGTTTCGCCAGCTGATCCAGTGTCAGCTTGGCTGTTCTCTTCTTCCTGAAGTTGAGCATGAACTTGATCTCGTCAGTCGTGAGCAGCTTGTCAAGAAGCCAGAAATCCGGTTCATCGTTGGCAATTTTCTCAGGATGACCGGACATGCCAAGGTCATCTGTGATCATCGCTGCAAGCTTTCTGATGAGTTCTTCACGCTCTTTATCTTCCATAGGATATGTTTCCGGAAGATAATCCCGGTCGTTGAAGAAATAATCTTTGAATCTTTCAGGTACCATATCAAATCCCTCTCTTATCAATACCAGATAAGGGGAAAGAGTCTTATCCCCCCTTCCCCCATATATTATTGTATATAGTTTAGCATAAATCAGTTCTGACCAAAAGGTCAGTAACGGAATTGCATGATAATAAAAGATCCCGGGTTATACCCGGGACCTTAAGAGATTGATTCATGTCTTAGAATTGCGAAAATGCCGAACGATATTACGCGTTCTTGATCTGGGCAGCAACCTCAGCCGCGAAGTCTTCTTCCTTCTTCTCGATTCCTTCGCCTACCTCGAATCTGACGACCTTTGTTAAGGTAAGATCCTTATCAACAGTTTTCAGATACTCAGCAACAGTCTGCTTGCCATCCTCTGCTCTTACATAAACCTGATCAAGCAGGCAGATCTCCTTAAGCTGCTTGGAAATACGTCCGTTAACCAGACCCTTGAAGATCTTGTTTTCGGAAATCTCCAGCTTGGCGGCAATAGCAAGACCTGCAAGTCTTGTCTTTGCTTCTTCTGAAAGGAAGTTCGGCAGATAGTTGAAATTGAAGCTCTTGTCAGCTTTCTTTTCTGCCAGGATCGAAAGATCTTCTTCACTCCATACGCCGGCAACCTTGTCAAGAAGTCCATTCAGGATCGGCTT
>JBGUJM010000019.1:0-69855 GCA_045113935.1 Anaerovoracaceae bacterium | reverse complement strand
TGCAGTTATCACGATCTATGTATCAATGAAGGTGGGAGAGGCTGTCATGTATGGTCTGTCGACCAAGATAGTAGAACTGGATATCATACCGGGAGATCCGGATGCTCTGACTCATTACATTATGGAAGAACTGGGGCGGGGAGTATCCAGCGTTGAGATAACAGGAGAGTACACGGGAGATAAGAGGAAACAGCTCAAGATTCTGTGCTCACCACGGGAGAGTTTTCTGATCAAGAGACATCTCGCCAAGAATGATCCGAAATCCTTCGTAGCTGTAATAGGAATCAATTCAGTCTGGGGCGTCGGAAGAGGTTTCTCAGATATCCGCAGTATGGACTAGTGCATCAGAAAGGGAACAGGGGCTGTTGTCACGATCGCACGTTAAAAGCAGGCCTGCAGGCCTGCTTTTGAAATGCTTTGCTACTGCTCGATCGTCAGGATGTCGCTGAATCCAGTCACCTCAAAAATCTCGCTGATGACTTCGTTAGGGTGTGCAACTACCATCTTACCCTGTTTCATCATGGTTTTCTGGGCTGCGAGAAGTACACGCAGACCGGCAGATGAGATATACTCAAGGTCCGAGAGATCGATCACGAGGTCTGTAACGTTCTCAAGGTCTTCTTTGAGGGATGCCTCGAGCTCAGGAGCGGTGGTGGTGTCGAGTCTTCCCTCGACTGCAACGCAGAGCTTGCTGTCTTCACGTGTTTTTGAAATGTTGAGCATGTATATCCTTCCTTTCTTAATAACAGATCTTAATAAAAGATCATATTTTTTTACGTATTGTTGTTATGTTGAGCCCGTCTCTGTATTCATATTCTATGTCGTCCATAGACTTCTTGACCATGAAAATACCGAGACCTCCGATGGCACGCTGCTGTGCATCAAGAGTCACATCCGGATCGCTTTTGGCAAGCGGATCAAACGGAATACCCGAGTCAACAAAGGTGACTTCAGCCACTGAAGGATCGCTGTTGACCGTGATACCGATAGTTACTTCACCGGTACGCGGGAAATAGGCATAATGCGCTATATTGACAAACAGTTCCTCAACAGCGACCTCGATCTGCATGATGTATTTCATCTTGCAGCCGGCTTTACGCAGTTCATCACCGATAAACTCGAGTACCTTGTTCAGATTGTGCACTTTTGCTTCAACTGTAAGTGTGTTCATGGAAATCTCCCGGCAGCACGAGTCTCAATCTAAAATTCTACAAATAGAATAATATCATAATTTTGCATCAATGGGAATAGGGATGATTCACAGACGATCCCGGCATATCTGATCAGTTATTATACGCGATACTTTGTTGATTGTACGGGAATTGAGAATAAGGTATCCATTGACATAATCAGGATCATCTGACAGGTCTGTTCCTGTCAGCCCGGCATCTATATAGAAACTCTCCCCGTGATGTCCTGCCGGAACATCTATCCGGAATGAAGATGAAGACGCATTGAACTGTATTGACAAAGGACTGTCCGGGTCAGAAAAATAAGCTGCCGAGACAGGATCTCTTAGCTGCTCACCGCATATACGGAGACATTTTGACTGTCTGCTGATATAAGGGCGGATAGCAAGCCTGCCGTCAGAGGAAGGGAATCCATGCATTGCCATCGCAGTATCGAAATCTTCCGGCTCGTCCATTGTCAGATACATAAGCCGGTGCAGCTGCAGGACATCCTCCCTGTTATGAGTGAGGATGATCTTCTCAATTGTCGAATTACCTGTAAGAGAATACTCATCGAAGAGCTTCACACTTTCACGGCCTGTGATAGTATCCTTCCTGTCGGAAAAAATACCGTAATGGTCCTCAATACTCATCTGACTCATCGATCTGATGCGGTCTTTGAGATCGCTGCCTTTACGAAGAAACCTGTACAGATCAAAATCGAAAAGAGAGATCCGGCTGTCGGAAAAATTGCTTTCCAGCCTCCTGTTGATGAAAGGAATATCATATGCCTGTCCGTTGAATGTTATGAGATAGCCGATGTTTTCTCTTGTCAGAAAGTCACAGACAGAGTCCAGAACCTTGTGCTCTTCATAGTGGTTTTCAGCAAGGAACTGAGTGATGCGCACACCTGTATCCGTTTGCACAAGAAGGGCAGCAAGACATACCCGGCATCTTGACGGATCCAGGCCGGTGGCTTCCAGATCAAAGATACATGGCTTCATGCCCCGGAAATATCTGCTGAACTGATCCGGGTATTCTCCTGTGATACGGTAGTCTCTTGTGAATGTTTTCATGGATTCAAACTAACATTTTTGATGCTGATAAACAATACAAAAAAACAAAAGAGACTGCGGGGGTAGCAGTCTCTTTTAAAAAGGGTATTGGGACTAGAGATTATGAAATTACTGACGTAATTCCATAATCGGATTATATAGACTTGCGGTCATTTTTTCAACTCAATACCGATATTTTTTTGTCAAAAAAACAAGATTCCCCGATTCAGTACAAAACCGGGGAGTCATAATAAATGAACTGTCCGAATAATCAGTCAATTGGCCTGTCCTATACATTGAACAGGAAATGAACGACATCGCCATCCTTGACTTCATAGTCTTTGCCTTCTGATCTAAGCCAGCCGCGTTCCTTGGCCGCGCTGATCTTACCGCCTACTTCCATAAGCTTGTCGTAGGCTATTGTCTCTGCGCGGATGAAGCCTTTTTCAAAGTCTGTGTGGATCTTGCCCGCTGCCTGAGGAGCGAGAGTACCCCGCTTGATGGTCCAGGCTCTTGTCTCGTCCTCTCCGGTCGTCAGGAATGAGATCAGATCGAGCAGAGCATAGGAAGACTTGATAAGCTTATCGAGGCCTGCCTCAGTGATCCCCATATCTTCGAGGAACATATCCCGCTCTTCGTCTTCAAGCTCAGCGAGTTCTGCTTCTATCTTGGCGCAGATCACTACTACTTCAGATCCTTCAGCAGCAGCATACTCTCTGACAGCAGTGACATAATCATTGTCTCCGTCTGAGATATCATCTTCAGATACATTGGCTGCATATATTACAGGCTTGTATGTCAGAAGGTCAAGCGATCTGATAAAGGCTGCCTGTTCATCCTCGAGATCCATACTGCGCGCGACATTTCCTGCAGAGAGGTGGCTGTAGACTTCTTTCAGAAGGTCGAGTTCTGCGAGGGCTGATTTGTCTGCTTTGGCCTGTTTCTCGGTCTTGGCTATCCTGCGTTCGAGGACTTCCATATCTGCTATGATGAGTTCCATGTTGATGGTCTCTATATCTGAGACAGGGTCTATCCTGCCGTCAACATGAACTACGTTAGGGTCATCAAAACACCTGACGACATGAACGATCGCTTCGACTTCGCGGATATGCCCGAGGAACTTATTGCCGAGACCTTCACCCTTGGATGCGCCTTTGACGAGACCTGCGATATCGCAGAATTCAATCGTTGTATATATGGTGCGTTTTGAGTTATATACCTGTGACAGGGTGGTGACACGCTCGTCAGGTACCGTTACAACACCGACATTAGGCTCAATAGTGCAGAACGGATAATTGGCAGCCTCTGCGCCTGCCTTGGTGATAGCGTTGAACAGCGTGCTTTTGCCTACATTAGGAAGACCTACTATACCGAGTTTCATATCAATATCTCCTTGAAGAAAGTTGCCGTATAACTGCATTGGCAGACATCTGCCGGCGACATTCATTCTAACACAACAGCAGAGCATTTTCTATCGTTACAGAGCATCATATACCACTTGACGGCAATTAGAACGCGGTATAAAATTAGTTTTAGACAATTGATTTTTCAGAAACGCCGGAGGTTTAAAACAAATGACAGAAGTAGCAGAGAGGATCGGGAAACTGAGAGCTCTTATGGCTCAGAACAAGATAGATGCATATGTCGTGCCTACCGCTGATTTTCATCAGAGCGAGTATGTCGGTGAGCATTTCAAAGCAAGAGCGTATATTACGGGATTCAGCGGTTCATACGGGACTGCGGTAATTACGAAGGATGACGGAGGTCTGTGGACCGACGGAAGGTATTTTACGCAGGCTCTGAATGAACTCGAGGGCAGCGGTATCAGACTCATGAAGATGTTCGTGGATGATACACCATCCGTTACGGAGTGGCTGGCCGCGAACGTTCCGTCCGGTGGAAGAGTTGCTTTTGACGGCAGGGTTCTTTCTATGGGTGAAGGACAGGATTTTGAGGATGTGCTCTGCGGCAAAGGAATAGACATCGAATATATGGTCGACCTTGTCAATGATGTGTGGGAAGACCGTCCTGCGCTTTCAGAGAAGCCTTGCTTCTACCTTGATGAAAAATGGACAGGAGAGAGTACCGCGGACAAGCTTGCAAGAGTCCGCGCAAAAATGGATGAATACGGAGCTACAGTTCACATTATCGCGTCGCTGGATGATGTATGCTGGCTTCTTAATATCCGCGGAGATGATATAGATTTCTTCCCGCTGGTACTCTCATACGCGACTGTCTGGAAGGATCATGTGGATCTTTACGTCGATGACCGCAAACTGAACGATGAGATAAGAGAACGTTTTGCAAAGGACAGTGTCATTATCCATCCATACAATGATATCTATGAGGATGTCACGAAGATCGGAGCAGGGGAGACCGTTCTGATCGATCCTATGAAGATGAACTATGCTCTTTACAAGTCGCTTCCGTGCAAAATTGTCGAGGGCCAGAATCCGACGATCCTGATGAAAGCTATGAAAAATGATACAGAGATAGCTAATCTCAGGAACGCCGAGCTGAAAGACAGTGTTGCTCTGACGAAGTTCATTTGCTGGGTCAAGAAGAATTATGACAAGATGGAGATCACCGAACTCTCTGCCTCAGATAAGCTGACGTCGCTGCGCAGTGAGCAGGAGGGATATATACGCGATTCATTCGAACCGCTTCAGGCATTCGGCGAACATGCTGCCATGATGCACTATTCTCCAAGCCCTGAGACTGATGTGGTGCTGAAAGAAGGGGGTATGCTCCTGTCAGATACAGGCGGCGGATACTTTGAGGGTTCAACGGATATTACCAGGACAACTGTTCTCGGTCATATAGAGCCTGAGATGAAGAAATACTACACCGCTGTGTTCCGCGCCATGCAGCATCTCAGCGCGGCCAATTTCCTCTATGGCAATCATGGCTGGTCACTTGATGTGCTCTGCCGTCAGCCGGTGTGGGATCTGAACAAGGACTTCCAGTGCGGCACAGGACATGGGTTCGGATACCTCGGCAGTATTCATGAACCTCCGACGGGATTCAGGTGGTACATTGTCCCGTCCAAAAATGAGCATCATCAGTTTGAGGAAGGAATGTGCGTGACCATAGAACCGGGTATCTATGAAGAAGGGGAATTCGGTATCCGTATTGAAAACAACGTAGTTACTGTCAAGGGTGAGAAGAATAAATACGGACAGTTCATGCATTTTGAAACATTGTCTTTCGTCCCGATAGATCTTGACGCCATTGATCCTGAGGAACTCACCAGATCCGAAAGGGAATGGCTCAATGAATACCACGCTGCGTGTTATGAGAAACTGTCACCATTCATGACCGGAGAAGAAAATGAATGGCTGAAAGAGTACACGAGAGCTATATAAGTTATTGCAGATATAACGATTCATAGTAAAGAGAGGGGAAAACTATGGCATCAGAAATAAGGCCGAGGATCGTAGAAACATCGTGGAAACTGTTTCATGAGAAAGGGTTTGGGAAAACAACTATCAATGACATTATCCGCGAAGCAGGTATTTCCAAGGGTACATTCTATTACTATTTCAGGAGCAAGGACAATCTGCTGGATACACTTTCAGATGTCCTTGATGCCGAGTATATGAGGCTTGCGGAAGAGCTTCCGGAGGATATGAACGCGTTTGACAAACTCGTACAGCTCAACTACGAGGTCCATACATTCATCAACGACAATATTGATTACAAGCTTCTCGCGTATCTGTATTCAACGCAGATCATAAAAGACCACTCATCGAGCCTGCTCGACAGGAACAGATACTATTTCAGGCTTCTTGAGCAGATCATTGAAGAGGGGCGCAGTAAAGGTGAACTCACAGAGGAACTGTCGGTCTCCGAGACAGTCAAGTACTACGGACTGGAGGAGAGAGCGCTGGTAACTGACTGGTGCATGAATAACGGCAATTACCACCTCGGAGAGTACAGTAAGAAAATGTTCCCGATGATGATAGAAGGTATCAGGAAACACTAAGGGTGGCGCGGCAATGAGAGATCTCACTGCCGCTTTTTTTCGCTGCGGATCAGAACGAATTTTGTCCAAAAATTATCAATTTAGATGGTGACTTTATTGATCAATGGTACTATAATAAATTCGTTGAAACCGCAGACTATACCGTGGTCTAAAACAAAGGATCAATTATTTCTCATCTAATGGTTTTATTAAAGAGGTTAAGTAATGGATACAAGCAAACTGAACAGAATCAAAGCTAAGATGCAGGAACAGGGAATGCCGCAGATGGTCATTTCTGATCCTGTAGCTATTTTCTATCTGACAGGAAAGTGGATCCTTCCTGGTGAGAGATTCCACGCTCTGTACATCAATGTGGACGGTAATGACCACTTTGTGATCAACAAGCTGTTCCCGCAGAATGAGGATCTTGGTGTTCCTATCACCTACTATGATGATATTGAAGACGGATGCGAAGTTCTCGCGCAGTATGTAGATAAGAACGCTCCTATCGGTGTAGACAAGAACTGGCCGGCTAAGTTCCTTCTGAGACTGCAGGAGCTCGGCGGCGGCAGCGAATACCGCAATGGTTCTCTCATCGTTGACAAAGTCCGTCAGATCAAAGACGAAGGCGAGAAGCAGGCTATGAGAGAGTCCGGCGCAAAGCTTGACAAAGTCATGGATAAGCTGATTCCATGGGTCGTTAAAGGCCTCACAGAGCAGGAACTCAATGCCAAGACTCTTGAGCTTCTCAAGGAAGAGGGATTCTCGGGTCCTTCATTCGATCCTATCACAGCTTACGCTAAGGGAGCTGCAGATCCTCATCACATCACTGACGACAGCAAGGGCAAGCACGGCGACTGCGTTATCCTTGATATCGGCGGAATGTGGAAGAATTATGCTTCTGATATGACCAGAACCGTTTTCATCGGTGAGGTCAGCGAGAGACAGAAGGAGATCTACAACATCGTACTCGAAGCCAACAAGAGAGGAATCGAGATGGCAAAGCCTGGCAACAAGATGAGCGATGTTGATAAGGCATGCAGAGACTACATCACAGAGATGGGCTATGGTGAATACTTCACACACAGAACAGGTCACTCGATCGGTCTTGAGGATCACGAAGTAGGCGATGTATCTCTTGTCAATGATGAGATCATCGAAGTAGGACAGTGCTTCTCCGTTGAGCCTGGTATCTATCTGTATGATGAGGGCATCGGAGTCAGGATCGAGGATATCGTTCTGATCACAGAAGACGGATGTGAGAGACTTAACGTTTATCCTAAGGACGACATCATCGTAGTTCCGGACGGTGAATAATCATACTGAGAGGTGAATCAAAATGGCTACAATAACTGAAGGCTATATGCCTTTCAAGGGCTATCAGACATACTACAGGATCGTAGGCGAAGAGTATAAGGGTAACGGCAAAGCTCCTCTGATCTGCCTCCACGGCGGACCGGGATCCACTCATAACTATTATGAGGTGCTGGACAACGTAGCTGATGATGATCAGAGAATGATCGTCATGTATGACCAGATCGGATGCGGCAACTCATACCTCGACGGACATCCTGAGCTCTGGACGAAGGAAGTCTGGATGGAAGAACTGTTCGCTCTGAGAGAGCACCTCGGACTTGATACATGCCACATCATCGGACAGTCCTGGGGCGGCATGATGCAGATCTGCTACGGCATCGACTATAAGGATCATCTGGACGGAGTCAGGAGCTTCATCATCTCCAGCGGTCATCCGTCAAGCAGCCTCTGGGAGAGAGAAGGTCTCCGCAGGATCAAAATGATGCCTCAGGAAATGCAGGACGCGATCAATCATGCACTTGAGACAGGCGATTTTACCGGTGAGGCTTATGATGCGGCTGTCAATGAATACATGGACAGATACTGCAACTACTGGCTCGGAGAAGATGCTCCTGAGTGCTGCAAGAGGCCTAAGAAGTCCGGCAGCGAGGCTTATGTATACGGCTGGGGTCCTAATGAATTTGCTCCGACCGGAACGCTCAAGGACTTCGAGTATGTTGACAGACTCGGAGAGATCGAAGTTCCTTCCCTCATCATGAGCGGTATCTCTGATCTCTGCTCGCCGCTGGTTGCAAAAACCATGCATGACGGCATCAAGGGCTCCAAGTGGATCCTCTGGGAGAGAGCAAGACATACATGCTTCGTAGACAGACATGATGATTACTGTGTCGAGCTTATCAAGTGGATGAACGAGCATGACAAGTAAAATCTGCATGACAGGCCTGCAGTAAGAAGAAAATAAGAAAATGGCAACGTGTATACTGAATACGCGCTGCCATTTTTTCTATAGTTTCATCAGCCCGGTATTATTCAGGCCTGATCCTCTCTGATACGTAAATGATTTTTGCTGTAGAAAAACAGGAACACCGAAGCGATGATCGCGCAGATGCTGATGACCTGCGCCTGCTTGAACGGGCCGATCATCAGACTGTCGGTTCTCAGAGCTTCAACAAAGAAACGTTCGACCGAATAGAGTATGCCGTAAAGGGCCAGAGTCTGTCCGTATGCTTTACGTCTGTTTCTGTCCCACCAGCTGAGAAAAAAGAACAGCATCAGACACCAGACAGACTCATACAGGAAGGTGGGGTGGACTTTGACTCCGTCTACAAGTATACCCCACGGAAGGTCTGTAGGGCCTCCATGCGCTTCGCCGTTGAAATAATTGCCCCAGCGGCCGATAGACTGAGCCAGAGCCACTGTAGGAATCATCAGATCAAGCATATTGAGCGGGCGGATCTTCTTGCGCCTGCATACCAGAATAACTGTTATGATCCCGAATATCAGTCCGCCGTGTATCGCGAGACCGCCGTTTCTGATATTGATCGCCTCACGAAACGTGTGATACATGTCCAGATTGAAAAGGACATAGTAAACTCTTGCGCCGATCACACCGACCGGAAGCATCCACAGGCATGTATCGAGCACGTCCTCTTCAGAGATACCGTGCCGCGACGCTCTTCTGGATGAAATAAAAACAGCAAGAAGCATAGCGCCGGCAATAAGAATTCCATACCAGCGTATCTCGATTCCTGCTATAGTAAATGCAATAGGATCAGGGTGTCCCATAAAGCCTCCGTTTTGAATCATTTTTAATACTGGATTAGTATAACATATTCTGAATAAATTGTTGACAACATCATATGCGTTTGTTAAAATAATCAAGCGCGATTGAAATACAGCGCATTTGCGGCGGCGTAGCTTAGCTGGCTAGAGCGTCCGGTTCATACCCGGAAGGTCACTGGTTCAAGTCCAGTCGCCGCTACCAATGAGGGCGCATAGCTCAGCTGGGAGAGCACCTGCCTTACAAGCAGGGGGTCATAGGTTCGAGCCCTATTGCGCCCACCATTGACCCAAGAATGGCCCATCTGTCATAATAACTGATGGGAAGATCTCTTAGGTCTCTCAAGTGCGGCCGGGTAGTTCAGCTGGTTAGAATGCCAGCCTGTCACGCTGGAGGTCGACGGTTCGAGCCCGTTCCCGGTCGCCATTTTTCAAAAAGAGTGTGGTGGGTGTCGTCAAGTGGTTAAGACCCTGGGTTGTGGCTCCAGTATTCGTGGGTTCGAATCCCACCATCCACCCCAAATTTCTCTTTGATACACAGCGCAACATGTGCTACAATAACAGTGCTGATGGGGTATAGCCAAGCGGTAAGGCAACGGATTCTGATTCCGTCATTCGCAGGTTCGAATCCTGCTACCCTAGCCAAGGAAAACAGCAATGCCGGACCAACTGTCCGGCATTGTGGCGACATAGCCAAGTGGTAAGGCACGAGTCTGCAAAACTCTGATCCCCGGTTCAAATCCGGGTGTCGCCTCCAACCAGAGACTGCCGTGTGGCAGTCTTTTTTTATGTACTAATAGTATCGTATTGAAACGGCAAATATGATACCATTGTACCTGACGATCTTCAGACGGTCGTCATCTTATAAATCAATGATTGAAAAGGAGGGCGGGAATATGACCCATATAAGAAGGGCTAAGCTGCTTGTGCTTCTGGCCTGTATTCTGACAGCTTCTGTTATGCTTGCCGGCTGCAGGAGCGGCGAAAACGGCGAAGTATATGTATACAGCTACGGTGATTATTTTGATCCTATGGTAGCTGAAGACTTTGAGGAAGAGACAGGTATCAGAGTGATCATAGATACGTATGATACTGCTGAGGAAATGTATACAGTCCTTGAAAACAATGCGACCACATATGACTGCATCTGCACTTCGGACTACATGATCGAGAAAATGATCAGCAACGATATGATTGCTGAACTCAATTACAGCAATATCCCTGAGATAAAAAATATAGGGGATATCTACCTGGAAAAGACCGAAACATTCGATCCGGGGTATGCGCATTCCGTGCCGTATCAGTGCGGAATAGCCGGAATACTGTACAATACCAAGATGGTCGGAGACATAGAGATAGATTCCTGGGAGGACCTCTGGGACGAGAATTTCGCGGATCAGATGGTCATGCCTGACAGTGTGAGAGATGCATTCATGATCGGACTCAAGAAACTCGGTTATTCGGAGAATTCGACCAATGAGGAAGAGATCAAAGCGGCTGCTCAGGAACTGATGAATCAGAAACCTCTTGTCTATAAGTATGCCAATGATTCAGCAAGAGATCTGCTGGCAGACGGTTCAGCCGCGATCGGTGTCGTATGGAACGGAGAATACCAGTACACCAAGGATCTCAACGATGATGTCGAATTCGTGGTTCCGAAAGAAGGCTCTGAATTTTTCATTGACTCCTGGGTCATCCCGAAAGAGGCTATAAACAAGGAACATGCCGAAGCATGGATCAACTATCTGTGCAGACCGGATGTCGCAGCCAAGAATTTCGACTACCTGTACTACACAACACCGAATGTTGCTGCCTATGACCTGATAGATGAAGAGGCACTCGCGGAGGAGGCTATTTTCCCGACCGAGGAGACGGTCAACAGATGTGAATCCCTCCGTATGCTGGACCCGAAAGTAACAGATCTGTACAGCAAGTACTGGAAAAAGATTAAAGCGCAATAATCATCAGATGATACAACTGAAACAACAACTTGCGGAAAAACTGGATACTCCTGCTAAAAGGAAACATATGATGGAGAGGATAGCCATGGTGATCGGCGGCAACATCCTCTTCGCTGTAGGCGTTAATGTCATAATTACTCCTATGAACCTCTACAGCAGCGGCTTTACAGGCATTTCCATGCTGCTCAGAATGTTTCTTGTCGACTTTCTGCATTTTTCTCAGATTCCGGGAGTGGACTATCTCGGAATAATATACTGGATCGTGAATATGCCGCTTTTCCTGCTGGCTTACAGAGCTCTCGGCAAAGAATTCTGTATTACAACGGTGATCTCGATAGGACTTGCTTCTCTTGCTATGGCTCTGGTGCCTGTAGCCCGCGAACCTGTTTTTGACGACTATCTTACTGCATGTCTGGTAGGCGGGATCGTTTCCGGCACCGGTGCAGGGATCGTACTCAAGGGAGGAACATCCGGCGGAGGTCAGGATATCATAGGCGTCGCTTTGTCCAAGACCCATCCGAATTTCAGTGTAGGGAAGATCTCTATAGCGATCAATACTGTTATATACGGAATTTGCTTCCTTCTTTTCGACATTCAGATCGTGATCTACTCTATGATATATGCTGTCGTCAATGCCATCGCGCTGGACTATCAGCATACTCAGAATATCAATATGCAGGTTATGATCATTACCAAGAAAGAGGGAATTACAGACAAGGTCATCCATGAACTGAGAAGGGGACTGACTTACTGGCATGGCGCCGGAGGTTATACTGACGCAGACACTTATGTGCTCATGACAATGGTTCCAAAGTATGAACTTCCGAGGCTGATAGAAATAGTAAAATCAATAGATCCGGATGCTTTCGTCATGGCCAATGAAGGGACGAGGATTTACGGGCACTTCGAGAAGAGATTCACAGAATAACAAATGTCCGTACTCAGTACAGGCTGGGTACGGACTTTTTTATTGATGTTTACTGGATCACCGCTGTTTATTTGCTGCTTTCACCATTCCCGGATCCTGCCGGATTGTCTTGTGCGGTGTTCTTCGGCTTGTCCTTGGAGCGGCTTTTTATGATACGTTTCTGCTTGCCCTGTGACTTGCCGTTTTCCTGAGAGGATTCCTGCGGAGTCTTTTCCGGAGCAGGGATTGGTTCTGTCACTGATACAGCATTGAGAAGACTGAAATATCTGTCGTAGTTCTCCTGATAAGCACGCATATAGTTCTCATCATTGGAATGATGCAGTTCGTGAACGTATGAGTGCTCGTTACCGAAAATATCCTGATTCTCCCATTCAAGAATATATACTGCTATGTCACTGCACTTATCTGAAATGTGTTCGATGTTGGTAAGTATTGCCTGATAGAAAATACCATTGACCGCGTCACAGAGCTGGTTCACCATTCTGTATACGTGTCTCGCGTTCATATCTTCGATCATATCATCGATTACTTCCTCGAGAGGCTCGACCTGAGCGGCAAGATAAGGATCCTTGGCTCTGTATGCTCTTGTTGTGATATCCAGGATCTCATAAATAGCATCAAATGCTATCTTAAGCTCAGCCATCGCATTAGACGAAAACTGTTTGTTCTCGGTGTGGAGAGCAGCGACTTCATCGGATATGTTGACTGCCAGATCTCCGATCCTCTCATAGCAGATGAGAGCTTTGAGAAGCGCGTTCTGCTGACGGGTATCGTTTTCATTGTGTACATGAGGTGAGAGAGAAACTATGTACTTGTTGGCAGCGTCGGTCATGCTGTCGAGGAGCGTCTCGCGCTCCTGTATCCTCTGGTCCCTTTTCGGATCGTAATTCGTTATCTGCCTGACACAGGCATCGAAATTGTGGAGTGCTATCTCGCTCATTTCAAATACCACACGCTCGACCTGGTCAAGGGCCAGCGCAGGAGTTGCCAGAAATCTCTCATCCAGAGCATCGAGAGCGGCAAGCGCGCTTTGATCCTCTGCAGCAATCGGCTCATCCTTAACGATTTTGAGAGCGATTCTCTCAAACAGTGACGTGAGAGGAAGGAGAGCCACAGCAGGGATGAGTCTGAACAGACCGTGAATATTGGCGACTCCGCCTGAATGCAGTGTCATGGTCCAGATCTCGTCATTGATGATACCGGTCGTTCTGCCGACCGCTACGAGAAGAATACAAAGAGCGGCTGCAAAGACATTGTATATGACGTGCACCATAGCAGTTCTGCGCTGACTCGGCTTGGCGCCTATACGGCTTACCAGATAAGTTGTCAGACAGTCTCCGATGTTCACGCCGATGATGACAGCGAATACTGCATTGAATGTTACACCGATCGAGCTGGCAACAGACTGAATGATACCGACAACAGCAGATGAACTCTGGACTACACATGTGACAAGCACTCCGGCAAGGAAACCGAGAGGGTAGTTGTTGGAAAAAGCTGTCAGCAGTCCGCTCATCGATTCCCCGAACTGTGAAACAATACTGCTCATGTAGATGAGACCCATGAACAGGACACCGAAACCGCATGCTATCGAGCCGGCATTTTTGGACTTGGTGGTGCCCACGAACATGATCAGCACGATACCGATGATCAGCGCGAGAGGCGCGAGATTGTCAGCTTTGAAAAAGTACAGAGGACTGTCCATTCCCGAACTGACGTCCATCAGTCTGATGATCTGCGCTGTGATCGCGGTGCCGACATTGGCGCCGAGCACGATACCGATCGACTGATGAAAGGTGAGGAACCCTGCGCCGACGAGACCTACGGTAATAACAATTGTTGCTGTCGAACTTTGTATGATGCAAGCGACGAGCATACCGAGCAGAAAGCCCATGACAGGTTTGTTGGTCACTTTGGCAAGGGCGGTCCGCATCGCGCCGCCGGACGAACTCTTAAGGCCGTCTCCCATGACTCTCATGCCATAGAGGAACATGCTGAGTCCGCCGAGGAATGCGATAATATTATAAAAAATAGCCATATAGCAGTTAACTCCTAGATCAGGTGATATTTCTGTTTCAGATAATGAAGCAAATCCGGATCAGTTCCGAACTTTCACCAAATATATTATATGTACAGATAGAGGATGAGTAAAGTGATATAAATCCCCATAAAGCTCCCTGGATGTATTTTTTAACATAACTTAACAGGAATTCCATGTAAGGAATTCCCTTTTCGGGCAATCCTGACAGGTAGTCCCCATCCTCTCCGGGTGGCGGAAGTATTTCGCCGCTGTGCATGAGCAGCTGATAATATGATATATATGTATTGACTTATTCCTACTGTAATGGTAGGATTTATTGGGTTTAGAGGAGGATACCAATATGATGGTTTCAACCAAGGGCAGATATGCCCTTACAGTAATGGTGGATCTGGCAAAACTTTCAGATGGCGGATATGTATCTCTGTCTGATATCGCAGAGAGAGAGCATCTGTCCATGAAGTATCTTGAGAGTATTATTTCCATACTCAACAAGGGAGGGATGCTTCAGAGCCTCAGAGGCAAAAACGGCGGATACCGTCTGGCCAGAGATCCGGAGGAATACAACATAAGCGAGATTCTGCTTCTGACAGAGGGGACACTTGCCCCGGTCAATTGCATCATGCAGGAAGGTGTGCAGTGCGATAAGGCAGCTACCTGCAGCACGCTTCCGTTATGGGCAGGACTCGACAAGGTCATTGAAAATTATCTCAGTACGATCACACTGGAAGATATTATAACCGGCAACCGGAAGAAAATGCTGGGAGAATACTGTGATCCGTGTGAGACAAATGAAAATAAATAACAATCGGAGGATGAAAGATATGAGAGTTTATGCAGACAATGCAGCTACGACCTACCTCAGCAAGACTGCAAGAGACAAGCTGATCGAGTGCCTCGACAACTTCAACGGCAACCCGAACAGCCTGCATAGTGACGGTCAGCGTACTCAGGAGGTTCTCGATGAGGCCAGAGAAATCGTTGCCGGATGTATCAACGCGAAGAATCCTAACGAGATCTATTTTACCTCGGGCGGATCTGAAGCAGACAATCAGGCGCTTCTGAGCGCAGCCAGAGGACTGGCGAGGAAAGGCAAGAAGCATCTGATCACGCTGAATATAGAGCATCACGCAATACTTCATACTATGGCAAAGCTGGAAAAGGAAGGATTTGAGGTCACTTATCTCAAGCCTCAGACAAACGGCATCGTCGATGTCAAAGATGTAGAAGATGCGATCAGAGATGATACTGCTCTTGTATCAGTCATGTTTGCGAATAATGAGATGGGAGCGATTCAGCCTATCCCGGAGATCGGAGCTGTATGCAAGGCAAAGGGTGTGCTTTTCCACACAGATGCCGTTCAGGCAGCAGCTCATCTTCCTATAGATGTACAGGCTATGAATATAGACATGCTGTCCATGTCAGGACATAAATTCCACGGACCTAAGGGTGTGGGAATACTCTATGCAAGAAACGGTATCCGCCTTGTCAATGTAATTGAGGGCGGGGCGCAGGAGAGAGGCAAGAGAGCCGGCACTGTCAATGTTCCGGGGATCGCTGCTATGGCTGTGGCTCTCAAAGAAGGTACAGACAACATGGAAGCCAATATGGCAAAAGTAAGAGCTCTGAGAGACAGACTGATAGAAGGGCTCAAAGATATCCCGTATTCCCAGCTCAACGGTGATCCGGTGAAGAGGCTTCCGGGCAATGTCAACTGGTCTTTCGAGGGTGTTGAGGGCGAGAGCCTGCTTCTGCATCTTGATATGTATGGTATTGAGTGCTCATCAGGCTCGGCCTGCACAAGTGAATCCCTTGATCCGTCACATGTGCTGACCGGAATGGGCGTACCTGTCGAGGCTGCGCATGGCTCGCTGAGATTCAGCCTTGACATTGAGAATACAGAAGAACAGATCGACTATATTATCGAGAAAGTACATCAGGTAATAGATTACTACAGGTCAATGTCTCCGTATTGGGAAGACCTGCAGACAGGAAAGAGAGAACACTGCATACCGGAGCATATGTAGACAGATCCCGGTACTGCAGATGATATACAGAATGAAGTTGAAAGGAGAACAGTCATGTCACTATATACAGATAAAGTAATGGATCATTTTGAGCATCCGCGCAACGTAGGAGTCATCGAGGATGCTGACGGGATAGGAGAAGTCGGAAATCCTCTCTGCGGAGATATCATGAAGATGTATATCAAGGTAGAAGACGATAAAATAGCAGATGTCAAGTTCAAGACTTTCGGCTGCGGCAGCGCCATCGCTACCAGTTCGATGGCAACGGAACTGATCAAGGGAAAAACTCTTGAAGAGGCACTCGAGCTGACCAACAAAGCCGTTGTAGAAGCCCTCGACGGTCTGCCGGCAAGAAAGATCCATTGCTCTGTGCTTGCAGAAGACGCCATTAAGGCCGCGCTTGTGGACTATTATAATAAGAGCGGCAGAGAGATGCCTGAGAGTCTGGTCGGATTCAAGCCGCATGAAGATTAGTTTAGTTTTATAGCACATCTTCTGACTATTTATAAAATGAATAATCGAACCACTATGCCCGCCTGTATAATAGAGCGGGCATTGATATGTGTGCGATTGTTTGTGAAATATACAAAAAAACGGACAATAATGAGCTATAATATATAGCGATAACACAGAAAGGCCGCTGCGTATTAGTTTATGTGGTGGATGCAGATATAATGAAAGATCGTAAAGTAATGAAACTCGCTTCCAGAGGAAAAAGGCTTGGTGCGTTCTGTATAGATTTTGCCGTACCGATGATTACTTCCATAGTCTTCTGGATCGCGCTTATGGTCGCTGTAGCAACCTATATGCCTTCAGGCGGCAGTTTCGGCTACGGTTATGGTTACGGATATCCTGATTTCGGTTATGGTTACGGCTATGGCAGCCGGATCCCGGGCGGCGCTTCAGCCGCAATGATTATTTCAGTTCTGATTTTCATAGCTTACACTGTAGTGCAGCTGGTGCTTTACAATAAGTCCCGGACGATAGGTAAAGCTGCATTGGGACTGCAGGTCGTATCCAGTAAGGATGGTGAGCCCATAGGCTTCTGGAAGATGCTTCTCAGAGAATGGATCGTCAAACAGGCTTCCGGATCGGTATTCATGCTGGGATTCATCTGGGTGCTTATTGATGATAAGAACAGGGGGTGGCATGACAAGATCCTGGACACATATGTTGTGGATATCAAGGAGACGGAAGCCATGAATGCTGCGGACAGGGAGCGGTTCGGAAGGCCGGCACCTAAGTCAGCACCTTTGTACGAACAGAATTTACAGGATGCCGGGCAGTTTTCAATGCCGGATGCTGCGGCAGAAGAAGCCGGAGATACCGTCCGGGTGAGCACTAAAACCAATCAGGAAGAGGAGTCTGCCGGAGATTTATCCCGTGCGGTATCCGAATTCGTGACAGGAGAAACAGGTATAGGGGCATACGAAGAAGCAAGGCGGACAGAAAATGAAGAAGAGTAGAGTAGAGCATATTGAAAAGCTTTCGAATGATGTATATAAAATAACTTTTAAAACTGAAGACTGCAGGTTCAGGAGACCCGGGCAGTTCGCAATGATAGAGTACAACGGCATCGCAAGACCTTTTCCGGTATGCGACTATGACAGCAGAAGGTTCTCTGTAGTGCTGAGAACAGATGGCAAAGGCGGCTCGGAACTGCTGAAGACTCAGTACGGGACAGAGATGGATACCATCACAGGACTCGGCAATGGTTTTGACGTTGAAGCTGTTCCTGACGGGGCATATCTTGTCGCGGACAGTGCCGGTGTTGCTGAGATGCTCGAACTTGCCAGGTCACTGCTTACCAGAGGAAAAAGTTTTAAAGCTGTATTGGGCTATGACAGCAAACACGACATATATATGATAGATTCCTACCGCAATATATGTAATGAGATCGAGGTGCTGACTCTTGACGGCAGCAATGGCAGGGAAGGAATGCCGGCGGATGTTATCCGGAATGCTGATTATGTCTGTGCCAGCGGGACGCTTCCGATGCTGAGGACACTTGCCGCAAAATGCAAAAACGGACAGTTCAGTCTCAGCAATCTCATGCTCAGCACATCTGAGCCGGAAGGCGCTGTTATCGTTCCGACCAGCACGGGTGCTACTAGTTCGATCAATGACGGTCCGGTATATGATAAAAACGAGATAAAATGGGACGTGCTTGATGCAAATTAAAGAAGCGCCCGGCGGTCAATGACACTATGCTGAAGACATTGACACAGGGCGCTTTTTTAGTGCGTGGATCAGTATGAAGCCGGTCTACTGATCATAAAAATCAGTTTCAGGAGACCTGTTCTGGACAAGAGCTGACAGGGCATAGAGCGTACGCTCGAGGACTTCATCAGCTGTTTTCTCGGCAAGTTTCAGCTGCTCAGCATACTCAGCAGCTTTGTCAGGTTCATACAGTTCCATGAAAGTAATATCTATGGCTCTGGCTATGGCTTTGGCATTTCCGCTGAGGTTGTTATCAAACAGAGCATTATCTTCATCACTGCTCAGGAATCCAACTTCTATGAGGACTGCGGGCATAGTGGCAGCCGCGTTCTCCTCGTAGTCATCATTGGAACTAACGAGCGTTCCCGCCCGGACAGTACGCTTCGCGAAGCCCTGTCTGACAAGAAAATGCATGATGTTATTAGCAAGCAGCTGCGATCCTTTGTCATTCCGCTTTGGAATAAAGGCTTCTACACCGTGTCCTTCGCCGTCTGCCTTGTTGCGGTGGACAGAGACGAAGAGCTGGGCGCCGGATTTGACAGCCATCTCGCCCCGGAGCGTTCTGTCTACTTCCTCATCATCCGTACGGGACATTGCTACAGTGAATCCCATTGTCTCGAGATAACTTTTGATCTCGAGTGACATCTTGAGAGTATCGTCTTTCTCCCATCTGCCTTCATTACCGCCGGAGCCTGAGTCCATGCCTCCGTGACCCGGATCGATAAAGACAGTACCGCGCGGCGGCCCGGTATAGGAAGCTTCGCGCCGGTCTTTTTCTGCCTGCTTTTCATTCTTCTCCGAGATAAGTACTGCAGGTTTGAGGATCACGATGAGCAATATAACGAGTATGAGCAGAATGAAGAGCACAGTCCTGCGTCTCTTTCTCTTCTGCCTCAATTTTTTTCTCTTTTTTTCACGGATCAGTATCTCTCTGATCTCAGCATCTGTGAGCCGCATATTGAATTACCGGTACGATGTCCTTTCTGCAGTATAATCTATATAATAATATGCCAAAAAGAATAATTAATCAAACATATTGTATCTATTTTATGTAACAGACAATAAATATTGTGGTAAAATAGATAAAGCTGTGTGAACACACGAGCCACTGTATCAGGCGCGGGGCAGAGGTAATCGCATCTCTTCTGCATCATCCGGTACAGGAATACTTTTGCTGTTGACTTTTTGAGACCACGGTAGTACAATTTCAACGTTGCGGCAATGAATACCGCGAATTCTACGACGTCAGGAGGTGAGACAAGAAGATGGCAAAGGTTATCGTTAAGGAAAACGAGAGCTTGGAAAGCGCTCTTAAGAGATTTAAGAGATCTTGCGCTCGCGATGGCGTCATGGCAGAGCTTCGCAAGAGAGAGCATTACGAGAAGCCAAGCGTAAGACGCAAGAAGAAGTCTGAGGCTGCCCGTAAGAAAGCACGCAAGTATTAATAAGCTGATATCAGATGCGAACTCCATACAAGGCAGTTCGCATTTTGCTTTAATAAAGGAGGAATCAACTATGGGACTTAAGGAACAGC
Source organism: Anaerovoracaceae bacterium (assembly GCA_045113935.1). GTDB lineage: Bacteria > Bacillota > Clostridia > Peptostreptococcales > Anaerovoracaceae > Crickella. The sequence continues at coordinate 49,863 of JBGUJM010000019.1, read as the reverse complement.
TGGTCGCAGATTACAAGGAAGCTATGAAGAACAGGGACACAGTCAGGAAGAATACTGTGAACATGGTCAGAGCAGCTATCAAGCAGCATGAGGTAGATCAGAGGGTAGAGCTTGAGGATGATGCGGACATTATCAAGATCATCAAGAAGCAGGTCAAGATGAGGACAGACGCTCTTGAGGATTTTGCCAGAGCCGGCAGAGATGACATGGTAGAAGGCTACAAGAAGGAGATAGAGATCCTTCAGAATTATCTTCCTGCTGAGATGTCTGCGGAACAGATCGCGGATAAGGTCAGAGAAATTGCCGCAGGCATGGGAATCGAGGGCGGCATGAAGAACATGGGGGCTCTGATGAAGGCTGCTATGGCTGAACTCAAGGATGCGGCTGACGGCAGCACAGTCAATAAGGTCGTCAAGGATTTCCTGAACGGCAATTTATAGGACGGAGCCGGGAGTATTTATGGAACTGAAACTTGATATACCCGAGAACATCAATATACAGGATCTGTTCGGAAACTATGATTCCAATGTCAGGAAAGTAGAAAAACTCACCGGCACTGAGATGACAGTCAGGGATGGCTCGCTTGTCATCAGAGGCAGTGATGCTGAACTGGCCATGCGCATCATCGGAAGACTTATAGAGGCTCTCAATGTGGAGCCGGGTCTTGATTCACAGCGCCTTAATTACATCATTGACATGGAAGCCGGCGGAAAGAGCTTTGATGCAGGACAGACAACGCGTGACATAATATGCTATACGCATATGGGAAGACCGCTCAGACCTAAAACCCAGGCCCAGAAAGAGTATGTTGATAATATACGGAATACCGACATGGTATTCGGTATCGGACCTGCGGGCACAGGCAAGACTTATCTTGCCTGCGCAATGGCGATCAGCGCTTACAAGAACAGAGAGATCGAGAGGATCATTCTGACGAGACCTGCTGTTGAGGCCGGCGAGAGGCTGGGATTCCTTCCGGGTGATATGCAGGAAAAAGTGGATCCTTATCTGAGACCCCTTTATGATGCCCTGTATGATGTGCTTGGTATGGACGCAGCCGCAAAACTCAGAGAAAAAGGCGTTATTGAGGTGGTGCCTCTTGCATACATGAGAGGCCGCACACTTGACAACGCGTTCATTATTCTGGATGAAGCCCAGAATACTACCAGAGAGCAGATGAAGATGTTCCTGACAAGGATGGGCTTCAATTCCAAGGTGGTCGTCACCGGAGATATAACCCAGATAGACCTTCCGAGCGGTACTATGTCGGGCCTCAAGGAGGCCAGGAAAGTCCTGAGCGGTGTCGAGGGCATCAGGTTCAGCTATTTCACTGAGATAGACGTTGTAAGGCATGAACTGGTCAAAAGAATCATCAGGGCGTATGAATCATATGACAATGCCAACAAAGTGAAGACGAATACATCCAGAGGCGGCAAGGTCAGCACAAGGTAGAAATATGAATCTATATTACAGTGATGAGAACGGATATCTCACAGACGGTATCAGGGAACTGATGGAGAAAGCTGCTCTGAAAGCAGCAGATCTCGAGTTCGGAGCGGAACTCAGGGCTGCAGGGATCGATCCTGCGGATACAGATGCCGAGATCGGGGTCACGGTAGTTGATGAAGATGAGATCAGAGAACTCAACAGGGAGCACCGGGGGAATGACAGTGTAACTGATGTTCTGAGTTTCCCGCAGTACGATGATATGGACGATCTGGTATCTGATCTCATGGATCCGGCGTTCACGGTCCTGATAGGAGATGTCGTGATATGCTTTGACAAGGTGCTGAGCCAGGCAGAGGAGTACGGCACCGGAGTCACCAGAGAATTTGTATATATGTTTACCCACAGTATCCTCCATCTGCTTGGATATGACCATATGGAGGAGGATGAGCGCCGTCTGATGAGAGAGCGCGAAGAACAGATAATGCAGGCAGTAGGAGTAACCAGATGAAGTCAGGCTTTATAGGTATAATAGGCAGACCCAATGTAGGCAAGTCGACCCTTATGAACAGTATTCTCGGAGAGAAGATCGCCATAACATCGAGTAAGCCTCAGACGACTCTCAACAGAATAACAGGCATATATACCGATCAGACATATGAAGAGGGCCGCGGCCTTCAGATGGTTTTCCTTGACACACCGGGAATACACAAGCCCCACAACAAACTCGGGGCGGCGATCAATGAAACAGCGATCAACACTCTCGGAGGTGTGGATGTCGTACTTCTGCTGATAGACGGAACAAGAGAATTCGGAAGAGGCGATCTCGGTATACTTGAACTGCTTGAGAAAGTGGATACCCCTAAGATCCTTGCCATCAACAAGATGGATCTTATGGGACCCGAGGAGTATCTGGCGCTGTATAACAGATATACTGAAACAGGGATGTTCGATGATATTTACGGTGTAAGCGCCCTGAAAGGCGACAATGTGGAAATGCTTCGTGACAGACTTGCGGGATACATGCAGGAAGGACCTATGTATTATCCTGAGGATATAGCGACAGATCATCCTGAAAGGTTCATCGTCAGCGAGATCATCAGAGAAAAACTCATGAACTATCTTGAAGATGAAGTGCCGCACGGAGTATTCGTGGAAATCGAGTCTTTCAAAGAGGGTGACAAAGTAACTGAGATCAGCGCGGTCATATACTGCGAGAAGAAGTCCCACAAATCCATTATCATCGGCAAAGGGGGCAGTAAACTCAAGGGTGTCGGAAAGGCAGCGAGACGCGAGATAGAGGAACTGCTCGGATGCAAGGTGTATCTGAGTCTCTGGGTCAAAGTCAAGGAAAACTGGCGTGATTCAGAGCGTACGATCCGGAGCTGGGGTTATAAAGACGAATAGATGATAATCAATACTGAAGGTATTGTGCTCAGGCAGCGCAAGATCGCCGGCAACAGGCGGATGATAGTAATATTTACAAGACAGTACGGTAAGATCTCTGCCGGCACATCTCTTACTGAGAAGAGCCGCAGCAGATCGGCTCTTGCACTGAGATCGTTTACATTTGCGGAATATGAGCTTTTCAGAGGAAGAGACTCATACAGCATTAATTCGGCCTCTGTCCGCAGGAGCTATTTTTCTATCGGAGAAAATATAGACAGATTCATGACAGCATCGGCTTTTATCGAATATCTTGACAAAGTCACGGCTGAAGATGAACCGGCGCCGGGTCTGTATGATCTGGCCCTCGAGTTCCTTGAGTCTGTCTCCCGTTCCGCAAAAAGCGCAGACACCCTTCTGATGGCGTTCATCGTCAGATCTCTCAGACTGCTGGGGGTAAGCCCGGAACTCGGCTGCTGTGTCAATTGCGGCAAGCAGTGCAGTGGTGACAATATTGCTTTCTCGGTCACGTCCGGAGGCATTATATGTGATGACTGTGCGAATAATGAGAAAACGGATGGCCACGCATTGATTTACAGGCCTCGTTTCAATATAATAGATGTGTTTAAATATTTTCAGTCCAAGCCGCTCAGAACCTTTGAAAAAGTCAATCTCAGGGATGATGTGGCAGACACAATGAGGCAGATACTGGCTGAGTATACAGACCGCTATCTCGGAGCAGATGTACTCAGCGGAAACAGAGAACTGGAGGTATAGAAATGGATATCAATCTTGAGAAGATCGAACTGGTTAAAGACAGAACAGGATCAACATATGCAGAGGCTAAGGAAGCTCTTGAGAAGGCTGACGGCAGCGTGGTAGATGCCATCATCGAGATCGAAGAAAAGCAGAACAAGGAATTCGATGCTGTAGACGGCGGCAGCCTCAAGGACAGCCCTGTATTTGCGAAGATGAAGGAAATCGTTGACAAGGGTAATGTTACGAGGATCCTGATCACCAAGGGAGAGAAGACGATCGTTAACTTCCCGCTGACAGCAGGTGTCATCGGAGCGGTTCTCGTTCCATGGGGCGCTATCCTCGGTATCGTAGCAGCTCTGGGAACTCAGTGCGATATTGAGTTCGTAGGCAAGGACGGCGAGGTAGTGGATATCAACGGCAAAGTGATCGGCGCGTACGATAAAGCTAAGGGTGCGGCAACGAGCGCATTCGGAAAGGCCGGAGTAGATGCTGAAAAGCTCGACAAACTCGGAGACAAGCTTGAGGATTTTGCATACAAGACATCTGACAAGCTTCAGGAATTCGGAGACAAGAGCTCCGCAAAGGCAGAAGAAGCATGGGACAAACTCGGTGAGAGCGGAACCATCGATGATATCAAAGAAGCATTCGTGACCGGAACAGCCAAGCTGATGTCACTGTGGGACAAGCTCGAGAAGAGCGGCAAGATCGATGATGTCAAGGACGTTGTTGAGAAGGTAGCGAAGAAGGCCACAGATGCGGCAAAGGACATCGCAAAGGAAGCATCTGAGAGAGCAGATAAGGCAGATGAAGAGTTCAAAGCTGATGCTGACGCTGCAGCAGATGAAGAGTTTAAGGACGAGGAGATTTAATATTTATGGCAGTTGATAAAACAGGTATGCCTGATGTTGAGAGAACAGTAACAATGGAGAAGATAATCGCTCTGTGCAAGAACAGAGGATTCATCTTCCCGGGATCCGAGATATACGGCGGACTTGCCAACACATGGGATTTCGGTCCTCTCGGAGTAGAGTTCAAGAACAATATCAAGGACGCCTGGAGAGGCAAATTTGTACGCGAGTCGAAACTGAACGTAGGGCTGGACGCAGCTATCCTTATGAACCCTCAGACATGGGTCGCATCAGGACATGTCGGCGGATTCAGTGATCCGCTGATCGACTGCAGATCATGCAAGACAAGATACAGGGCTGACAAGCTTATAGAAGATTATTTCAAACAGGAAGATCCTGAGGCAGAGGTCATAGTTGACGGCTGGACGAATGCTGAGATGGAAGCATTCATCAAGGAGAAGGGTATATGCTGTCCTGAATGCGGCAAATCTGATTTTACCGGCATCAGGCAGTTCAATCTCATGTTCAAGACTTTCCAGGGCGTAACTGAGGACTCGAAAGCAGAGATCTACATGAGACCGGAAACAGCTCAGGGTATCTTCGTCAATTTCAAGAGTGTTCAGAGAACCGCCCGCAAGAAAATACCATTCGGTATCGCGCAGGTAGGCAAGTCATTCCGGAATGAGATCACACCGGGCAACTTTATTTTCCGGGTAAGAGAATTCGAACAGATGGAGCTGGAATTTTTCTGCAAGCCGGGAACTGAACTTGACTGGTTCGCATACTGGAAGGATTACTGTGCCAACTTCCTGTGGTCACTCGGACTCAGGAAGGAATATACAAGACTCAGAGACCACACCCAGGAGGAGCTCTCTCATTACAGCAATGCTACCACGGATATTGAGTATCTGTTCCCGTTCGGCTGGGGCGAACTCTGGGGTATTGCTTCAAGAACTGATTATGACCTGATGGCTCATCAGACGCATTCAGGCGAAGACATGAGCTATCTCGACCCTGAAACCAATGAGAGATATGTTCCGTACTGCATTGAGCCGTCAGTAGGAGTTGAGAGACTTGTGCTCGCATTCCTGATTGACGCATATGACGAGGAGAAACTCGTCGACGGCAAGGGCAAGGAAGATGTCCGCACAGTGCTCAGACTGCATCCGGCGCTTGCGCCTTACAAGGCGGCAGTACTGCCACTCTCGAAAAAACTTGAAGAAGTCGCTCTTCCGGTATATGAAGAACTCAGCAAGTACTTCATGGTAGAATATGACGCGTCCGGATCCATCGGCAAGAGATACCGCAGGGAGGATGAGATAGGTACTCCGTTCTGCATATGTGTTGACTTCGATACAGCCGAAGACAACTCTGTGACGATAAGAGACAGAGATACTATGGAACAGGTGAGAGTACCTGTAAGTGAAGTGAGATCATATATAGAAGAAAGACTGAGATTCTAGCTATCGGGCAAGTCCTGTGAGAGATCACAGGATTTGCTTAATAATAGGGAAAAGCTAAGCCTGGGTCATGGCAAACCAGCCATGATCAACTCAGAAAAAGAAAAGGAGATTTTATGGCAAAATACGTGTACTCATTCAATGAAGGCTCTAAGGATATGAGAGCACTTCTCGGCGGTAAGGGCGCCAACCTCGCAGAGATGACCAACATCGGCCTTCCTGTTCCGTTCGGTTTCACCATTACTACTGATGTGTGCAGAAAGTACAGCGAGGACGGCGGAGTACTGGATCAGGCTGTCATCGATGAAGTATGGGAACATATTGCAGAGCTTGAAGAAGTAATGGGCAAGAAGTTCGGGGATGACGAGAATCCTCTTCTTGTTTCCGTCAGATCAGGAGCACCTGTATCGATGCCTGGCATGATGGATACCATCCTCAATCTGGGTCTCAATGATGTGGCAGTTGAAGGTCTTGCAAGGAAGACCGGTAACGACAGATTCGCTTACGACAGCTACAGAAGATTCATCCAGATGTTCGGTGACGTCGTAATGGAGATCAAAAAGTCTAATTTTGACAAAGTTTTCGACGGACAGAAGAAAAAAGCCGGCGTTGAATTCGACGTTGAACTCACAACAGAAGATCTTAAGGAAGTTATCAAAGGATACAAGGAAGTAGTCATAAGAGAGCTTGGAAGAGAATTCCCTCAGGATCCTAAGGATCAGCTGCTGGAGGCTATCAAGGCAGTATTCAGATCCTGGAACAACGACAGAGCGATCCTCTACAGAAGACTTAATGAGATTTCCGATTCGCTCGGAACAGCAGTTAACGTACAGTCCATGGTATTCGGAAACAGCGGAGATAATTCCGGTACCGGAGTTGCTTTCACACGTAATCCTGCCAATGGCGACAACAAACTCTTCGGAGAGTTCCTCGTGAATGCTCAGGGAGAGGACGTAGTAGCGGGAATCAGGACACCTCAGCCTATATCAGAGATGGCAGATGCTTTCCCGGAAGTCTATGCGCAGTTCGAGAAGATCGCGGATACTCTCGAGTCTCATTACAGAGACATGCAGGACATGGAATTTACGGTTGAAGACCGCAGACTCTTCATGCTCCAGACACGTAACGGCAAGAGGACTGCAGCGGCTGCTGTCAAGATTGCCGTAGACCTTGTCAGAGAAGGCCTTATCGACAAGGATACCGCTGTAATGAGAGTGGAACCTGATCAGATCAATCAGCTCCTGCATCCGGTATTCGATGCGGAAGAACTGCAAAAAGCTGAACCGGTCACCAAGGGACTTCCTGCATCTCCGGGAGCCGCAGCCGGCCAGATCGTTTTCTCAGCTGATGATGCCGCAAAGTTTGCTGATGCCGGCAAAAAGGTCATCCTTGTCAGAGAAGAGACAAGTCCGGAAGATCTCGCAGGCATGGTGGCTGCAGAAGGAATCCTGACAGCCCGCGGAGGAATGACATCTCATGCTGCAGTAGTTGCCAGAGGAATGGGCAAATGCTGCGTTGCAGGATGTAAGGATATCATAGTGGACGAAGCCGGGAAGACCCTGTCAATGGGTGGTGCGGTTTATCATGAGGGTGACAGCATTTCCCTTAACGGAACAGACGGAAGTGTCTATGCTGAGTCGATCAAAACACTCGCGCCTGAGCTTTCCGGTGATTTCGGACAGATCATGGAGTGGGCAGATGAAGCACGCACCCTCAAGGTCAGAACAAATGCGGACAATCCTAGAGATGCAGCTCAGGCTGTAGCTTTCGGCGCTGAGGGTATCGGACTCTGCAGAACTGAGCACATGTTCTTCGAAGATGAGAGGATCCCTAAGATCAGGAGAATGATCCTTGCTGATACAGAAGAAGAGAGAAGGGAAGCTCTCAAGGGACTTCTCCCTTATCAGAAAGAAGACTTCAAGGGCATTTACAAGGCAATGGGAGAGAGACCTGTTACTATCAGACTGCTTGACCCGCCTCTGCATGAGTTCCTGCCTAAGACAGATGAAGATATCAGAGAGGTATCTGAGCAGTTCGGCATCCCTTATGAGAAGATCGTCAACAAGACTCTTGAACTCCATGAGATGAACCCTATGCTCGGACACAGAGGCTGCAGACTTGCTATTACTTATCCTGAGATCGTTGAGATGCAGACGGAAGCTATCATTTCCGCGGCACTTGAAGTGCGCAGAGAGGAAGGTATAGATATCCATCCTGAGATCATGGTGCCTCTTGTAGGATTTGTAAACGAGCTGAAGTACGTCAAGAAGATCATAGTGGAAGTCGCGGACAGACTGATCGCGGAAGCCGGCGAAGAGATGAAATATCTTGTAGGAACGATGATCGAGATCCCGAGAGCTGCCATTACAGCCGATGAGATCGCGGAAGAGGCCGAGTTCTTCTCATTCGGAACCAACGACCTGACACAGATGGGTCTCGGATTCTCAAGAGATGACACCGGCAATCTGATCAAGGAATACATCGCGAGAGGAATCCTTGAAACCGATCCGTTCCAGACACTCGATCAGAGCGGCGTAGGCAAGCTTGTGAAGGTAGCTGTAGAAGGCGGACGCAGGACAAGACCGAATCTGAAGCTCGGCATCTGCGGCGAGCACGGAGGAGACCCTGCAACCGTAGGCTTCTGTCATAACGCAGGACTGAATTATGTATCCTGCTCACCATTCAGAGTTCCGGTTGCCAGACTCGCGGCAGCACAGGCAGCCATTCAGGACAAACAGCGCAATCAGAATGCTTAATCCCGGCCTGTTACAGATCGCATGATCATATGGTAATAACATACAGCGCTTTCCGGATAAGGGAAGCGCTGTTTTGTTTGAAGGAAAGAAGCCTGGTCTGGTTTTATTGCTGCATACAATACCCTGAGCAAAAATTGTTTCCATGAACAATAAATATTTTGTATTACTATCAAAAAAACATAATTTATGCTCGGTTAAGTTGTAAATTTCAAGCAATCTGTTATACTAAATAAGTCCAAAAATACAAATCTATACATTATTATCCATTGAGAACTGCACCCTATTTGTTTATAATTTCAACCAAAGGGGCAATTGCAGTTATCATTTCTGAAACAGAAGCGGAAATGGGTTTTGATCATCAATTAAGGAGGCAGTAATATGCAAGATTATCTGTTATCGCATCTGTACTGGATAAGCCTGTTTGCTTCCATCTGTGCTCTTCTCTTTGCCTATGCTCAGGCCAAAAAGGTCCTCAGCGCGGACGAGGGTACAGACAGGATGAAGCAGATCTCGCGGTTTGTCCGTACCGGAGCAAGCGCTTTCCTCAAGCGTCAGTACCGCACGGTACTTATTTTCTTCATATTCATGTTCTTCGTGCTCTGCGGCATGGCTGCAGCCCACAAGCTGACATGGTATGTACCATTCGCGTTTATTACAGGAGGTTTCTTCTCGGGCCTTTCCGGATTCATCGGAATGAGCATTGCTACAAGAGCCAACGACCGTACTGCATGCGCAGCACAGGAGAGTCTTAACAAAGGACTGAGAGTTGCTTTTTCCGCGGGTTCCGTAATGGGATTCACTGTAGTCGGACTCGGTCTTCTCGACATCTCTCTATGGTATGCGCTTCTCGACCTCGTATTCCATGAGACTCTCGAGAACATCACTGCGGCAATGGTCACGTTCGGAATGGGAGCTTCTTCGATGGCGCTCTTCGCGCGTGTCGGCGGCGGTATTTTCACCAAGGCTGCTGACGTAGGTGCCGACCTTGTAGGTAAGGTAGAAGCCGGCATCCCTGAGGACGACCCTCGTAACCCTGCAGTTATCGCAGACAATGTTGGAGATAATGTAGGTGACGTAGCCGGTATGGGCGCTGACCTGTATGAGTCATATGTAGGATCCATGGTATCGACATGTGCTCTCGGAGCTATCGCATTCTATGCGTCCGGTCTCGGAGTAAAATCCGTAGCTCTGCCTCTTCTGATGGCAGCTGTCGGCGTCGTATTCTCCGTAATCGGATCATTCTTCGTACAGACCAAAGAAGGCGCAAGCCAGAAGAACCTGCTCGCAGCTCTCCGCCGCGGCACCAACTTCTCGGCTATCGCAACTGCTGTATTCTCATTTGTTCTTGTATGGTGGCTTTTCGGCAAGGAGTTCTACGGACTGTACCTTGCTATCATAGCAGGCCTCCTTGCAGGTGTTCTGATCGGTCTTTGCACAGAGTACTACACATCAGATACCTATAAGCCGACCCAGAAGATCGCTGAATCTTCCCAGACAGGTACTGCTACACTTATTATCAGCGGACTCGGTACAGGAATGGCTTCGACAATGCTGCCAATCCTGATCGTAGGCGCGGCAATTATCATTGCATACTACTGCTCGGGTCTCTGCCCGGTAGACGTTGCTCCTTCAAGCATCGGACTTTATGGCATCTCGCTTGCAGCTGTAGGAATGCTCTCGACTCTCGGTATCACTCTTGCTACTGATGCCTATGGTCCTGTAGCAGACAATGCCGGCGGTATTGCTGAAATGGCCGGACTTCCTCCTGAAGTACGTGAGCGTACGGATGCTCTCGACTCCCTCGGAAATACTACAGCAGCAACAGGTAAGGGCTTCGCGATCGGATCTGCCGGAATGACAGCTCTTGCTCTGATTGCCAATTTCAAGGAAAAGCTGCTGATCTATATGCCGGACGGACAGGACCTCACACTGAACCTGCTCGACCCTAGAGTACTGGTAGGACTCTTTATCGGAGCATGCCTGCCGTTCCTCTTCTCTTCACTGACGATGGGTGCTGTAAACAGAGCTGCCCAGAGTGTAGTGCTCGAGGTGAGGCGTCAGTTCAAAGAGATCCCTGGACTTATGGAAGGTAAGGCTGAGGCGGATTACGCAAGATGCGTAGACCTCTGCTCCAAGTCTTCACTTAAGGAGATGGTACTGCCTGCATGCATAGGTATCGCGGCACCGATCGTTACAGGACTCATCCTCGGCGGACTCGGAGTAGTCGGAATGCTCTGCGGTGCTACCGTATCCGGATTCATCATGGCTATCTTCATGGCGAACTCCGGCGGCGCATGGGACAATGCCAAGAAATATATCGAGGCAGGTCACTTCGGCGGCAAGGGCTCTGACAATCATAAGGCAGCTGTTGTCGGCGACACCATAGGCGACCCGTTCAAGGATACATCCGGACCATCGATCAACATCCTGATCAAGCTGGTATCCATGGTATCCATCGTATTCGCGGGACTTATCGCCAGCGTCAGCCTGCTGTAAGCCGGAATCAGGCAGCCTGTTCTATTGCAGAATGAAGTTCCCCGGTCTTCGGACCGGGGATTTTCTATGCTTTGTATGCTTTCGTATTTCTTGTATATAGATATACGTTATGAACACATCTTTGTAGTACAATAAATATAATAGTTAAGTAATAAACAGTGAAAGGAAAGTGGATAAAATGAACGCTGTTACCGCTTTGGTTGAGTATTCGGTGAGAACAGGTCTTATCGATGACTGTGAGAGACTGTGGGCAAGGAATGTGATCATCGATGCTCTGAACTCTGACAGTATTCCTGATGTTGAGGTGCCGGAAGATGCCGGACTGCAGGAGATCCTGGATGCCCTTACAGATGACGCGTCCGCAAGGGGAGTGCTGAAAGGGGACTCTGTTGTTTACCGTGATCTGTTCGATACAGAGGTCATGGGAAGGCTGACTCCAAGACCGGCAGAGGTTATTAAAAAGTTCAATGAGAAGTATGTTGTAAGTCCGGAGGAAGCAACAGACTGGTATTACAATTTCAGCCAGGATACCAATTACATCAGACGCGACAGAATCAGGAAAGATGTAAAATGGAAGTCTTCCACTGATTACGGAGAGATGGATATAACCATCAATCTCTCCAAGCCGGAGAAAGATCCTAAGGCAATTGCCGCCGCGAGAAATATGCCTGCATCGGCTTATCCGATCTGCCTGCTTTGTGCAGAGAATGAAGGGTATGCCGGCAGGATCAATCACCCGGCAAGACAAAATCACAGGATCATTCCTGTTACCATCAACGGAGCGGACTGGTTCCTGCAGTATTCACCATATGTCTATTACAATGAGCACTGCATATGTTTCAACCGTGAGCATACGCCTATGAAGATAGACAGAGCATGTTTCGCCAAGCTTCTGGATTTTGTACGTCAGTTCCCTCACTACTTCGTCGGATCCAATGCTGATCTTCCTATCGTCGGAGGGTCCATTCTCGCGCATGATCATTTCCAGGGAGGAAGATATACATTCGCAATGGCCAAAGCGCCTGTTGAGACAGAATTCACATTCCCGGGGTATGAAGATGTCAGTGCCGGGATCGTTAAATGGCCGATGTCTGTTATCAGGCTTACGGCAGATGATCCGGAAAGACTCGTCGGACTTGCGGATACGATCCTGGGCAAATGGAGAAATTATACAGACAGCAGCGCTTTCATTTTTGCAGAGACAGAAGGTACACCGCATAATACGATCACTCCGATCGCCAGAAGAAGGGGTGAAAAGTTCGAACTGGATCTCGTACTCCGCAACAATATAACTACCGAAGAACATCCTCTCGGAGTCTATCATCCGCATGCCGAGCTGCATCACATCAAGAAAGAGAATATAGGCCTGATAGAAGTGATGGGTCTGGCTGTTCTTCCTGCCCGCCTCAAGGATGAACTTGCGGCTGTGGCAGAGTGTCTGGTTACCGGAAAAGATCTGAGAGAGGGAGAACTTACAGCCGCTCATGCTGACTGGGCAGAGTCTTTCAGAGATAAGTATGAATTCAGCGAGGAAAATGCTCTTGATATCGTGAAGAAGGAGACGGGGCTGGTATTTTCAGAGGTGCTTGAACACGCGGGCGTATTTAAACGGAATGATTCCGGAAAGGCTGCATTTATCAGATTCCTTAACAGTATCTGATTATAATTATTAGGGAAACAGGGGAAAAAGGGGCGGAGACTATTAATGGAAGCTGCACTGATATTATTCAGACAGACAGTCGTAATGTTCCTGTACATGTTTGCAGGATACATTTTATTCAGAACGGAAAAGCTTACAATAAAGGGCAGCAAGGATATTGCGAACATACTGGTCAGGATTGTCATTCCTGCGGTTATCGTAAACAGTTTCTGTGTGGAATATTCACATGAAAGACTGATGCAGCTTGTTCAGAGCGCGTTGCTCAGCGCTCTGGGTATAGGCATTGCCATGATCATAGCTGCAGCAGTGTTCAGAAGACATCCGGTAGATAATTTCGGCTGCGCTTTTTCCAACGCGGGATTTATCGGTATCCCCCTCATACAGGCCGTACTCGGCAATGAGGGGGTATTTTACATTGTTGCAATAGTTGCCATGATGAACATGCTTCAATGGTCATATGGCGTAAAAGTAATTACCGGTGAAAGTTCCGCGGTCGGACTCAGACATCTTACGTTCAATCCGATCTTTTTCAGTATCGTTATCGGGCTTATACTGTTCATGACAGGGGCGGGGGCGCACATGCCGGACATACTGTCTGAGACACTGAGCGGAATGTCCGCTCTTAATGCGCCTCTCGCGATGCTGGTGCTGGGGTCATATCTGGCTCAGTCAGATATAAAGGCCATGCTCAGGTCTCCTCATCTGTACTGGGTGTGCGCAGTCAGACTGCTGATCATACCTGTTGTCACACTTGCTGCTTTCAGATTCATTCCGGTAGATCAGATGATGTTTCTGGCGGTCTTCATCGCGCTCAGCACACCGGCGGGAGCCAATGTGGCTGTCTATGCCCAGCTGTATGACGCTGACTATCCTTATGCATGCCAGGTGGTTGCGATGTCGACTCTGCTATCGATCATCACGCTTCCGCTGGTTATTCTGGCGGCAAGTCTTCTGAATATGTGATCAGCGGAGTTCCATCTGAAGCTCCGCGCATCCGTCTTCCACCATGAGGTGTCCGATACTTCCGTTGATGAGGGTCATTGAAGGCTTGGTGTGGCCGATGTCGGCATTCCAGATAACCGGAACATCCATATCTCCGAATACTCTTTCAAGCTCTATGAGATAATCATCGTCAGTTGCTTCTCCGTAAAAACAGACGCGGCCGAAGACAACTGCTCTGGCATTTTCAAAAAGTCCCATCTGCTTCATCTTGTTCGTTGCATACATGAGCTCCATAGGAGTCAGCTCAAAAGTGTCGAAGAACCAGATAAGTCCATCATCCTTATATCTTTCGGCAAATCCCTGAAGATCTTCATAGGGCGTTCCTATCATCCAGTCGATGACATCAATACATCCGCCTATAAGTCTGCCGGTGACATCCAGTTCATCATCTTCGAAGAACTCACCGTCCTCAGTCCGGAGAAGGATCCATTCGACAGGAGTATCCATGATGAATTCACCTGTTTCTTCGTCAAATCCGCCTCCGGCATAATAATCATAGGAAAACTGTTCGATCAGTTCCCCGCTCATGATATCCAGCGCGTTATACTGGAACTGGTGCAGAGGTCTCCAGTCCCAGGCACCCGCGTTAACACCGTAGATCGTTGCTATATCGAGCACAGTAGTCATAAGCATCTCTATAGTAGTCGGATCGGAATAACCCGCGAACCACTTAGGGTGTGACGCGACAAGCTCCTGATCGATATACGGCAGCATCTCTACTGCATAGTCACCGCCTGCTGCGCTCATAACCATCGCAATATCATCGTCAGCGAACAGACTGTTGAATTCATCACCCCGGATCTCCGCCGGAGCGGAAGGGCAGTCTTCGCTTCTGACACTGTCAGTCTCGAATGTATTGAATCCGACCTCATTCAGTATTTCGACCGACATATCAAATAAGTCGGTTTTGCTTCCTACACCTGCGCTCGGAGCACATATTCCTATATAGTCATCCTCAGAAATAAACTTAGGATAAATCATTATGATCCGCCTCCTGTGAAAAGATTCCAGGTAAGTATAACACAGAAGCAGCTTTTTACATCGCAGAAATTATAGAGAATAAAATGAACCTGACAATCCGGCGGCCTCGCTGAATGTATTAATTTGGATTATTTGAAAAAATGTATTGTTATTCTCTTAACAAAGTGCTCCGGATGTGTTATTATGATAGAAACCATATCCTTATCATTGTAGAATCGATAACCACGGTCTTGATAGCGTAACCATTGCAGCTGCATTGTGTTAAGTTGCAGATTTTGGTTGAAGATTCTGTGATTCATCTTTAAAATGATAGTAAGGATGGGTTATTGCAGCCTGCCGGGGTTTGGGGGCTCCGGACAGATTAGCATGCAATCCATGGTTTATGTAGTTGTAATTAATTAAGGAGGATCGAGCAGATGAAAGTATCGAGCGTTCCTTTCGCGGGAACTAAGGAACAGGAAGCCAAGCTGCTTGAAGTGATTGCCAAGTACAAGGACCAGAAGGGTGCCCTGATGCCTATCATGCAGGAGGCACAGGAGATCTACGGATATCTCCCTTATCAGGTTCAGAAGATCATTTCAGACGAGACTGGTATTCCAATCGAAAAGATCTATGGTGTAGCTACTTTCTATGCACAGTTTTCGATGTCGCCTAAGGGCAAGTATGTTGTTGCCGTTTGTCTCGGAACAGCATGCTACGTCAAGGGTTCCGGCGCTATTCTCGAAGAAGTCGAGAAGTGCCTTGGTATCGAGGACGGCGGCTGTACTCCGGATGGTAAGTTCTCCATCGAAGTATGCCGTTGCGTAGGAGCATGTGGACTTGCACCTGTTATGATCGTTGGTGGTGATGTATATGGCAAGCTGACACCGGACAGAGTAGCCGGAATCCTTGCCAAGTACGAGTAACGCATAATGGAGGTGTAAGCAATGAAATCACTTCAGGAACTGAAAGATATTCAGGCAGCGAAGCACGGTCAGATCAATATCAGATTTAACCCGGACACAGCTGAAGCTGCACTTAAGACCTACATCCTCGTTTGCGGCGGTACCGGATGTACATCCAACCACAGCTGGGAGATCATGGATGAGCTCAGAAGACTCATTGATGCTGCCGGCAAGAAGGATGAGATCGAAATAATCCAGACTGGATGCCAGGGCCTCTGCGCTAAGGGACCTATCATGGTAGTTCATCCTGGAAATGTATTTTATCAGGAAGTACGTGTCGACATGGTCGAGCAGATCTTCAACGAGCATATCCTCGGCGGAAATCCTGTTGAGGAATTCCTGATGGTTGAGGAACTCACAGACGGCACAAAGATTCCGTACGTTGAGTCCGCATTCTATAACAATCAGATGAGAATGGCTCTTCGTAACTGCGGTAAGATCGACCCTGAGAACATTGACGAGTATATCGCAAGAGACGGATATCAGGCTCTCGGCAAAGCTCTTACCGAGATGACTCCTGACGAAGTCATTCAGGAAGTCATCGATTCCGGACTCAGAGGAAGAGGCGGCGGCGGATTCCCTACAGGAAGAAAGTGGATGTTCGCTTCTGCTAAGAGAGGAGAAGTTCAGAAGTATGTAGCCTGCAACGCCGACGAAGGTGACCCGGGCGCATTCATGGACCGTTCCATCCTTGAGGGAGACCCTCATTCAGTACTCGAAGCTATGGCTATCGCAGGATATGCTATCGGCGCGAATCAGGGATATATCTACGTAAGAGCAGAGTATCCTATCGCTGTTGACAGACTTAAGATCGCTCTTGACCAGGCAAGAGAATACGGAGTGCTCGGCAAGAACATCTTCGGAACAGGTTTCGACTTTGATGTTGACCTGAGACTCGGCGCAGGCGCGTTCGTATGCGGTGAGGAAACAGCTCTGATGACCTCTATCGAAGGTAACAGAGGTGAGCCTCGTCCACGTCCTCCATTCCCTGCAGTCAAGGGACTGTTCGCAGCACCTACAGTACTCAACAACGTTGAAACATATGCAAACATTCCTCAGATCATCCTGAACGGAGCCAGCTGGTTCAACCAGTACGGTACTGAGGGATCCAAGGGAACCAAGGTATTCGCTCTTGGCGGTAAGGTAAACAATACAGGTCTCGTTGAGGTTCCTATGGGAATCACTCTGAGAGAGGTAATCGATGAGATCGGCGGCGGCGTTCCTCACGGAAAGAAGTTCAAGGCTGCTCAGACCGGCGGACCTTCCGGCGGATGCATTCCTGCAAAGTGCTATGATGTACCTATCGACTATGAGTCACTCAAGGCAATCGGTTCCATGATGGGATCCGGCGGAATGATCGTACTCGACGAGGATAACTGCATGGTAGATATCGCTAAGTTCTACCTCGGATTCACAGTAAGTGAGTCCTGCGGAAAGTGCACACCTTGCCGTATCGGAACTAAGCGCATGCTTGAGATCCTTGAGAAGATCTCTGCGGGCAGAGGAGAACTCGAAGACCTCGATAAGCTGGATGAGCTTGCTCACTACATCCAGGCTAACGCTCTCTGCGGACTTGGTCAGACAGCACCTAACCCGATCCTTTCAACAATCGAGCACTTCAGAGATGAGTATGAAGCTCATATCGTAGAGAAGAGATGTCCTGCAGGCGTCTGCAAGGCTCTGCTCAACTATGAGATCGACCCTGAGAAGTGCAAAGGCTGCACAAAGTGCGCACGCAACTGTCCGGTTGGCGCTATTTCAGGCGCTGTCAAGCAGCCTCATGTTATTGATACATCGAAGTGCATCAAGTGCGGTGCCTGCATGGAGAACTGCGCATTCGGTGCGATCAGCAGAAAGTAATGGAGGTGAGAACTATGGCAGATATTAAAGTAACAGTTGATAATATTACGGTTACTGTACCAGAAGGTTCCACCTTACTGGATGCAGCCCACAAGGCCGGCATCGACGTACCTACACTGTGCTATCTGAGAGGCATCAACGAGATCGGTGCCTGCAGAATGTGCGTATGTGAGGTTGTAGGAGCAAGAGCTCTCGTCGCTGCCTGCGTATACCCATGCACAGACGGTATGGTAGCATATACCAATACTGAGAAGATCAAAGATTACAGACGTAAGACTCTCCAGCTGATCCTGTCCGATCACGATCAGGACTGCCTGGGCTGCGTACGCAGCACAAACTGCGAACTGCAGGCTCTCTGCAAGAGATACGGTGTTGATAATACCGAGTACTATGCAGGATCCAAGAACGAGTTCGCTATCGATGCTTCTTCCGCTTCTATCGTAAGAGACAACAACAAGTGCATCCTCTGCAGAAGATGTACTGCTGCATGCGAGAAGTATCAGAGCATCGGCGTTATCGGCGCTAACGCAAGAGGTTTCGATACACATATCGGAAGCGCATTTGAGCTTCCTCTTGCTGAGACTTCCTGCGTAAACTGCGGTCAGTGTATCGTAGCATGCCCGGTTGGCGCTCTGCACGAAGTAGATGCTACTGCTGCAGTTAAGGCTGCTCTTGCAGACCCATCAAAGACTGTAGTAGTTCAGGCAGCGCCATCCGTAAGAGTCGGACTCGGCGAGTGCTTCGGAATGCCTATCGGAGCAGAGGTAGAGGGCAAGCTGGCAGCTGGTATGAGAAGACTCGGATTCGATGCAGTATTCGATACAAACTTCTCGGCTGACCTCACAATCGTTGAGGAAGCTAACGAGCTGATCGAGAGAGTAACCAAGGGTGGAGTTCTCCCGATGATCACATCCTGCTCACCTGGCTGGATCAAGTTCATCGAGCATTACTATCCTGAGCTGCTCCCTAACGTATCATCCTGCAAGTCACCTCAGCAGATGTTCGGCGCGGTTGTCAAGACATTCTGGGCTGAGAAGAAGGGCATTGATCCTAAGGACATCGTTTCGGTATCCGTCATGCCATGTACAGCTAAGAAGTTCGAGTGCGGCAGAGATGACCAGTCCGCAGCAGGAGTACCTGATGTAGACTATGCACTCACAACAAGAGAACTCGGCAGGCTGATCAACGAGGCCGGTATCGACTTCGTCAATCTGCCGGATGAGCCATATGATGATCCTCTGGGCGAGAGCACAGGCGCTGCTGTAATCTTCGGCGCAACAGGCGGAGTTATGGAAGCTGCTCTCAGAACAGCTGTTGAATGGATCACAGGACAGAAGTTGGGTAAGGACCTCCTCGAGTTCCAGGATGTCCGTGGAGTAGAAGGCGTCAAGGAAGCTAGCTACAAGGTAGGCGACCTTGAAGTAAGCGTTGCTGTAGCTTCCGGACTTGCTAACGCTCGTAAAGTCCTTGAGATGGTCAAGTCAGGCGAGAAGAATTACACATTCATCGAGATCATGGCTTGTCCGGGCGGATGCGTAAACGGCGGCGGCCAGCCAATCGTTCCATCCGGCATCAAGAACTTCATCGATGTTCGTGAAGTCAGAGCTAAAGGCCTCTATGACCTTGACAGCGCAAGACCTCTGAGAAGATCTCACGAGAATCCAAGCATCATCAAGCTCTATGAGGATTACTTCGGCGAATACGGCAGCCATAAGGCACACCACGTTCTGCATACATCTTATGTAGCACGTAAGGTAAACGCAGATCACGAGTAAACTGCCGGTACAGCGGTAATTAAGCTCGGTCATTATCCGGAATAATGAGTTAAATGCCATGAGGGACACGATATCCCTCATGGTTTTTTGTAACGTAAAACTTATTATGTCTGAATAGGGATAATAGCCGGATTTTTTTGATACCCTGAGAGATCTTATGGTATAATTTATCTTTGGGTACGGAACAGGGAATGTAAAGCAGATTTTACATGTATGGAGGACAGTCTATGATCCATGATAACGTATGGACCACATATAGTGATGAAGATATCAGAGAGCTTGAACAGCTGAGCTCCGGATATATAAGTTTTCTCGACAACGGCAAGACAGAACGTGAATGCACGGATTATCTTATCGAGATGGCTGAGAAAAACGGCTACAGAAATCTTGACGAGATCATATCTGACGGAGAGAAGCTGGAGAAAGGAAGCAAGATCTATGCTGTCAATATGGGCAAAGCCCTTATGACACTCAACATAGGAGAGGATATCGTATCGGATGGAATGAATATCCTGGGAGCGCACATTGACTCTCCAAGGCTGGATATCAAGCAGAATCCTCTCTATGAGAGCGAGGAACTTGCATACCTCAATACTCACTATTATGGAGGGATCAAGTACTATCACTATGTGACTTTACCTCTGGCACTGCACGGTGTAGTTGCAAAAACTGACGGTACTGTAGTCAAGGTCAGCGTAGGTGATAATCCCGACGAACCTGTATTCTTTGTCAGTGATATACTGATCCATCTTGCTCACGCGCAGATGAGGAAGCCTGCGGAAGAGGTGGTCGAAGGGGAGAATCTGGATATCCTTGTCGGATCAAGACCTCTCAGAGGCGAAGAGAAGGATCCGGTCAAAAAGGCGGTACTGCAGCTGCTGAAGGAAAAATACGGGATCGAGGAAGATGATTTTCTCTCGGCAGAACTCGAAGCGGTTCCTGCAGGCAATGCCAGAGAAGCGGGTTTTGACCGCAGCATGATCCTCGGATACGGACATGATGACAGATGCTGTGCTTATCCTTCAGCGTTGGCTATGTTCGATGTTCCGGATGTAAACACCACTGCATGCGGACTCTTTGTGGATAAGGAAGAGATCGGCAGTATCGGAGCGACAGGAATGAGATCCCGTTTCTTTGAGGACACAATGAGGGAAGTGCTCGACAGAATGGGAATATACAGTGAGATCAATCTTGCCCGCTGCCTGAGAAACAGCCGGATGCTCTCATCCGATGTCAGCGGCGCGTATGATCCTCTGTACGCAGATAAGTTCGAAAAACAGAATTCAGCCAGATTCGGACATGGCCTCGTATTCAATAAATATACAGGCTCGAAGGGCAAATCAGGATCAAATGATGCCAATGCTGAGTATATCGCGCAGCTCAGGGCGGTTCTTGACAAGCATAATGTTGCGTATCAGACAGCTGAGATGGGCAAGGTAGATGTCGGCGGAGGCGGTACTATCGCTTACATCCTGTCCCTGTACGGAATGGAAGTCATTGACAGCGGTCTCGCGGTCCTCTCGATGCATGCCCCTTGGGAAGCAATAAGCAAAGCCGATCTGTACGAAGCTTACAAAGGATATAAAGCATTCCTGATCGAATGCTGATAAGGAACAGTTTCATATGCTCAAAGCAGAACTCATTACATTACTGATGGCTATGGTGCCGGTTGTAGAACTAAGAGGTGCGATTCCATATGGAGTGGTTGCCGGTCTTAGTGTGCATACTGCATTCATCCTCGCAGTCATAGGAAATCTTATCCCGATTCCTTTTCTGGTAGTGTTCACCCGAAAGGTATTCGAATGGCTCAGAACCAAGAGCGAAGGACTTGACCGGATGGTGTGCAGGCTCGAAGCCAAAGCAGACAAGAACAAGGAACTGGTTGAGAAGTATGAGTTCTTCGGCCTGATGCTTCTTGTGGCTATACCTCTTCCGGGAACAGGAGCATGGACAGGAGCTCTCGTAGCGGCTATGCTTGATATGAGGCTCAAAAGAGCAATGCCGGCTATAATAGTCGGGGTTCTGGTGGCAGGTGTGATCGTAACCACGCTGACATATGGAGCAGGCGCACTTTTCGGATAATAATACGCAGTGAGCCGGAAGGAAAGTCCGTAGCGGCACACTGACTTTGCATCTTAATCTAAAACGGTTCAGGTATCATGCCTGAACCGTTTTGAGGTTGATCGATGTTATTAAGGAGGACCGGTCTTCTATGAATTACTTGGTCTTGCCGAGTTCCTGTGCTCTTTCTGTTGCTTTAGCTACTGTGTCGATAAAAGCGCCGCGTACTCCGTGCTGCTCGAGTGTATTGATCCCTACGATCGTATTTCCGCCAGGAGAACATACCATGTCTTTGAGTTCACCCGGATGTCTGCCTGTCTCCATTACCATCTTGGCAGCTCCGAAAACTGTCTGCGCTGCGAGCCTCTGAGCGGTTGCTCTAGGAAGTCCTTTCATTACACCGCCGTCAGCAAGAGCTTCGATCACAAGGTAGATATAAGCAGGACCGGCACCTGAGAGTCCGCATGCTGTATCGATAAGGTGCTCAGGCATCCATTCAACGATTCCGATGGATGTGAACAGCTTCTCAGCAAAATCCTTCTCTTCGTCTGTAAGGTCTGTTCCGGAATCCAGAGCGAACGCTCCGGCACCGACAAGGGCAGGGGTATTAGGCATGAGCCTTAAAAGCCTGAAGTTTCCTTTGGTCCATGCGCGGATAGTATCTGTTGTGACACCGGCCATAATGGAGATCAGAGCCTTGCCGTCCAATGTAGTGCCGAGTTCAGCAAGACCTTTCTCAGCATACTGAGGTTTGAGAGAAACTACTACGAGGTCAGATAACTGACCAAGTTCTTCATTATTGCTTACTATATGGCATCCGAGCGCACTGTATTTTTCCTTGATCTGCTCGGAGATATCATAAACATATACATTATCAGCTTTGACTACACCAGTTTCGAGGGCTCCGGAGAGGATAGCGCCGCCCATTGCACCTGCACCAAGAAATCCGATCTTCATATTTTTTCCTCCAATCTTTGAAACATCAATTGTTTATATCAATTATTTATACCGCAGTCTAAACTGCATTACACATATATTTTATAACTTTTGTCTGATATGTCAATAGGCACGAAAAAAGCGACAAAAAGTGCGGGCTGATGCATGTCCGCAATGCTCGATTCAACAAGGTAATATAAGAAAGGAGGGAATCGAAAACAGATATGCAAATGCCCGCATATAAAACACTGCATGAAAATTGGTCATACAGTGGTATGAAGCAGACCGGCCATACCGGCCTGCTTTCTAACTGAGGTATCTGAAAACACCTTTAACTTTGCCGACAACGGTAACATCTGTGGCGATGATCGGTTCCATAAAATCATTCTCAGGCTGAAGTCTGATATGACCTGATTCTTTGTAGAATCTCTTGACTGTGGCTCCGGACTCGAAGCCGTCATTAACCAGAGCAACGACGATCTCACCGTTATTAGCTTCGTGCGACTCCTGAACGATAATATAGTCGCCATCATTGATCCCGATATTGATCATACTGTCCCCATGAACGGTAAGGATGAAATTGTTGCCGGGACCTACGAATCTGGCAGGAATAGGCATCTCATCTACGATATTCTGCTCTGCCAGTATAGGCTCGCCTGCAGCAACTCTGCCGACAACCGGCAAAGAAACAGTATTGATGTCATCAGTATGGGATGAAGGGGCTCCCGGTTTCATATCCGCAGGAAGAACCGTACGAGGCTTGGCCGGGTCCTTGCGAACGAGTCCCTTCTCCTCAAGAGCCTTGATATCACTGTGTACAGTGGATGTTGACTTGATATTCAGAGCCTGGCAGATCTCTCTGACAGTAGGGGAATAACCCTTTGAGGAGATCGTCTTCTTCATAAAGGCCAGGATGTCCTGCTGTCTCTGTTCGCTCTTTTTCATGATATATCTCCTGATATTTATCTGTGATCCGCCCTCATCCCGGAAGGGCAGATAGATTGCAAGTAATTATTTATATCTGTGTGTTACAAGATCATTGATGTTGAGTTCCTGTCCGTACTCATTCCAGTCGTCATAAATGCGTCCGTTCTGTCTGATAATGATATCACCGACAATACCGTCAACCTTAGCAAATGGAAGTGTTTTGTGATAGGTGATCTTGCTTCCGTTTCTTTCAAATACGTATCCTGTTCTGAAACGCTCCTTCTCAAGGGCATACTTATAATCACAGATCTCGCTGATAAGCTTGAAAAGGTTGTCGTTCTCTGTGTCAAATACATTCTCCAGTGTGAGATAGGAATAGTTGGCTCTCAGCTGGATCTCATGCCCCTTGAAACGGTCGAGAAACTGGATGAGCTTGGTTCTGGTCTCGGGATCCTTGGCATCCTCAAAAACTACACAGTTGATCCTTGTCCTGAATTTGAGAAGATCGAATATCTCATCCTGGCATTCTCTGACATAATGCTTGAGATGTCTTGAGACATTGATGCAGCTGATCCTGTCAGCATACCTGTTGAGAACCTCTGCTACATCGTAGATGGTCTGGTCTTCATCGACGGGCATGGTAGTGTTGATATAGATGTGATGACCTTCACTGATGTGATCAAGGATATTCTGGAGTGCGCCGAGCTCAGCCAGCGGCTCTCCGCCTGTCAGCACAACATCATTGTGAGGAAATATCCTGTCCATGAGATCGAGTGCTTGAAAACATCTCTCGAGGTCAAAACCGGAAGTGTCGCGGTATTCTTTCTTATTTACACAGAAAGGGCATGCATTTTTACAGTCGTACGGGACAAAAAGTGTCACAGTAGGACCGATCTTGGGAAAATCCTTATTCATCTCTACTCCGAATATAATGTGCTGAATTCAGCACGAGATAGTGTGTCCTATGGTATTTTAGCACACGAACAATTGTTTGTAAACACTTCGCGGATATAGTTTTTGATTTATCAGATTCTCTCATGTATACTTATAATACTAGCCCGAAGGGTAATGGGGGAAACAGTAAGAAGTGCGTAAAAATAACCCTTTTGTCAATTGGATAGGCACTGCAGTGCTGATGATGGCACTGTGGTTTATTATGTCCGGAAAAACTGAGCCGAAATTTCTGATACTCGGCGCGGCATCCAGCGTTCTTATAGCGTTCATTTGCCTCAGAACACTTACGATGAGCGGTATCAGGACAGATCGGGATTACTACCTGATCGGGGTCAATATTCCGAGGTTCATTTTATATTTTCTGTGGCTGCTGGGCGAGATCGCCAAGGCGGCCTTTTATGTTACGAAAGTATCAGTTTTCATGAGAGACAAGGTCGATCCATCCATAGCTTGGTTCAGAGCAGACTATGACAATCCGGCTGCAAGAGCGATGCTTGCCAACTCCATTACGCTGACACCGGGGACGATTACGATCGATATCATGGAGGATGGAACGTTCTCGGTCCATACTCTGACCAGAGAACTCAGAGAGGGCCTTCTGGATGGTTCAATGCAGGCAAAAGTAGCCTGGCTCTATGGTGAATCGATAGACTTCACACCTCTCAGCGTGGAAGAAGCGCTCCGTGAGACTGTAGTCAGGAGACCGGGGCTGATACGCAAGACATACAGCACCAGGAGGAAAAGCCTATGATGAACAGCTTCTGGTACTGTCTCCTGGCCGGTCTGGTCGTGCTGCTGATAATAATGCTGGTTATGATGTTCAGAAGGAAAACTCTTCTGGACAAGCTTAACTATGTCCTTGCTATGAACACCGTCATAGTATTGCTCATCCTCGTGGTCGGATACAAAGACGGCAGGGAAGACATGTTCATAGATATTGCTCTCAGTTATTCGATACTGGGATTCGTTACATCAGTGATACTTGCCAAGTATATAGGAGGGCGGAGAAAATGACAGTTCAGATGATCATAGCCATCGCTCTCATAGTGCTCGGTATGCTGTTTATGCTTGCTTCACTGATCGGAATCATAAAGCTCCCGAATTTCTTCGCGAGACTCCACGCTCAGGGTGTAGGAGATACTGTTGGCGCGTTTCTGATCCTGGCAGGAATGATGGTGTGGTCAGGGCTCAGCCTGCTTTCGGTCAAACTCCTGCTCGTATTCGTGATCATCCTGCTGACGAACCCTATCGGTACCAACCTGATGATGATAGCCGCTATCAACAGAACAGACTATCAGGGATATGCAACCCAGATGAGCAGTAGGGCGAAAGAGCCTGAACCGGAGCCTGAATCTGAGCCGGAGACAAAACGTGAACCGGAGCCAATTAAGGAGCCGGAGCCGGAGATTAAACCTGAACCGGAATCTGAGCCTGAGCCGGAGATGAAACCTGAACCTGAGCCGGAGCCTGAACCGGAGACAAAATCTGAACCTGAGCCGGACCGCCCGCCGAAGAAAAAATCCGGAAGAAAGCCTAAGAAGAAGACCGGGAAGAAATCCAATGCAAACGCTCAGGAAAAGTCCGGCAGTCAGCCTGAAGAAAAAGCTGAAAAGAAAGAAGAAAAGTCCGGGAAAAAACCTTCCGGGAAGCCTCGCAAACGGAAGCCTTCCATGAAAATGAATAAAGCTGAGCTTATATCAATAGCTGCAGGTATGGGCATTGAGATCTCTGAGAAGGATACCAAAAAACAGATTTTAGACCTGATATACAGCAAGAAGTCAGACGGGAAAGAATAAGATGACACTTATACTGCAGGCAGTTCTGCTGCTGGGACTCATAGGAATCACGATCGCGATCATATTCGGCAAAGACCTCATGGTCTCTGTAGTGATTTACTGTGCTTTCAGTTTCCTCACAATGCTTCTTTACAATATCATGGGAGCTCCTGATGTAGCGTTTACAGAAGCCGTCATCGGAGTCATCTCCACTGTATTTTTCATAATCATTCTCAGATCCATAGACAGGAAGACAAAATGAGAAAGATAATCACCGTGATTTTGCTCATAGTGGCAGTGATCGTGCCTTTTCTGGCATTCGACGTACTGCCGGTGATAGGGGACCCTTCGTCGGCCCCTAATACTCACGTGTCCGATTATTATATCGAACATGCTATAGATGAGTGCAATTCACCGAATATGGTTACGGCGGTCATCGTAGACTACAGGGCTTTCGATACTATGTTTGAAACTACAGTAATGTTCCTCGCCGGGCTTTCTGTCGTCATCATCCTGTCTGTAAGACCGAAACGAAGAATGACTGCGCCGGCAGCGATCAGGAGAGTCCGTGACCCTGTCGGGAGTCCACTGTACAGAACAGTCAATAAGGACGTAATGATGTCGGTCATAGAGCCGCTGATCCTTATATATGCGATGTATGTGCTTTTCCATGGAGAAGTAAGCCTCGGAGGCGGATTCCAGGCGGGAGCGCTTATAGGCATGACATATCTTCTGGACGTTATGGTAGTCAAGAGAGAAAAGCCTATATTCAATATGCCTAAGGAAAAGGCCGCTGCTATCGCAGGTCTGGGCCCGTTCATATATGCTCTGACAGGAGTAGTAACAATGATCGGCGGAGGACTTTATCTGGAATATAACAAGATACCGCTGCCTATACACCAGGCAGAACTGCATTCTATCGGCATCACGGCAGTAGAGATCGGAGTCACTGTCGGTGTAGCCGGAACTATCATAACGATACTTGACGCACTCATAGAGAGGATCGCTTTCGATGATGACAACAATTAACGCCTTTCTGGCAGCCAAGGGAATCTATATGCTCACCCTGCTGCTGCTCGCTCTGGGAGTGGCAGGCGTTATTGTGTGCAATAATTACATGAAAAAACTGATCTGCATGAATGTGATGCAGGTCGCAGTCATTTTCTTCTTCCTGTGTTTCGGGCAGAAGTCTCCGGGAACGATACCGGTCGCGCTCAGCGAAGCGGTATCAGCGGCAGAGTATATCAATCCTCTGCCTCACGGGCTTATGCTGACAGCTATCGTAGTCAGTCTCGGTACGACCGGAGTCGGTTTGTCCCTGTTGCTCCGTATCAAGGAAAAATACGGGACGATAGAAGAAGATGACCTTCTTGAAAGAGAAGCTATACTGTCCAGAAAGGACAAGAGGATCCTGAGAAGCAAGAGAGATCAGGATGCTGATAAAGGATCGGCAGGTACAGTTACAGCGCACGGAAAGGACAGTGTTTCATGACAGAGAATATTTCTGTTCTGATAGTTTTACTGCCTCTCTGCTCGGCATTACCGTGTCTGGCTCTGACCAGGGTGCACAGGCGCCTTGGTACCGCAGTCGTGACACTGGCATGTCTGGGCTCTTTTGTGCTGTCCTGCATCCAGCTCAGTATGGTAGTTCATGACGGAACGATTCATTATCCGCTTGGCAACTACGCGGTTCCTTACGGAATTGAATTTGTTGTGGATTCACTGAATGCCGTGCTGCTCACCGCATTCTCCCTGATAGGCTTCCTGACGGTGCTGTTTGCCCGCAACTTTGAGGGAAGCAATAATGATGCCAAAACTGCCGGTGTATATGCTGAGATAGCACTGCTTATTACAGGAATTCTGGGCATGACATCCACAGGTGATGTATTCAATCTCTATGTATTTCTTGAGATCACTTCACTGTCGGCATACTGTCTCATATCCCTCGGCGGCAGCAGAGGCGTTGTTTCTGCGTTCAGATACATGCTGGTGGGCACGATAGCGGCAACATTCTATCTGCTGGGCATCGGGATACTCTATTCCGCGACAGGAACTCTCAATATGGGAGATATGGCAGAGATCCTCAATGATCCGGTACATGGGGACGCCATGATGGTTGCGATGTGCTTCCTTATCCCTGCATTCGGTATCAAGATGGCACTGTTCCCGTTCCACGGATGGCAGCCGTCAGCATATACACATGCTGAGCCGGGCACAAGACCTCTGATCGCGGGAGTCATGGGAAAAGTCCCTGCAGTGGCGATGTTCAGATTTTTCTTCTGCATATACGGAACGGATTTCAGATATGTAAGGGTCACACTGATGCTTCTGGGAATATTCTCAGTATTCGGAATGCTGTATGGTTCTCTCATGGCTATGGGTCAGACAGACATCCGTAAAATGCTGGCATATTCTTCAGTTGCGCAGATTGGTTACATATCGCTGGGATTCGCTATCGGTACGCCGATCGCGCTTGCCGGCGCTTTCCTGCACATGCTCGGCCATGCATTCATGAAGGGCGGACTCTTTTTCGCGGCCGGTGCTGTCAGGTATAAATACGGTACCAACAATATCAATAATTTCGGAAGGATATATAAGCAGATGCCGCTCACATGCGGACTTCTGGTCATTGCTTCACTGTCCATGATAGGCATCCCACCGACAGCGGGATTCTTCAGCAAATGGTATCTGGCAGTCGGAGCCGCGGGACAGCACGAATGGATATATATTGCTGTTCTCGTGATCTCCAGCCTGCTGAATGCAGTGTATTTCTTCAAACTGATAGAGAAGGTATTCATCCGCAGCAGCGCGGGACTCCGGGAGAGATGGAAGAGTGAAATACTCGAGCTTCCTGTGACTCTGGTCATCCCTGTAGTGGTATGTTTCCTTGCGATCCTCGGCATCGGCCTTTTCAATGTCAGGATCGTGGATATCCTTCTGATGACACTTGAGGGGGTGGGATTATGAATTTGATGGCTATTGAATTCAGACCGCTCCTGGCTGTGCTTGTTTCACTTGCGGCTTCAGGTCTCATATATGTTCTGGGAGAGCACATCAGACCGAATGCCAGAGAGGGCATCACTCTGACAGCAGCAGTACTCAAGATCATTCTCGTATATTCCATGATACCTGCTGTTCTGGCCGGAAAAGAAATCAGGCTTGAACTGTTCAGCATCGTAAAAGGCGTATCATTCGCGTTCAATGTTGATCCCGCAGGTATGGTATTCGCATGTGTCGCCTCGACGCTGTGGATACTGACGTCCATATACTCCATAGGTTACATGAGAGGACACGGTGAAAAGAATCAGACCGGCTATTATGCTGCTTTCGCAATGTGCCTGTGTGCCGCAACCGGTTTGTGTTTTGCGGCCAATCTGATCACATTCTTCATATTCTTTGAAGTGCTGACAGTAGCAACCTATCCTCTGGTCGTGCATTACAGAGACGCGGAAGGAACGGTCTCCGGCCGCAAGTATCTGGCGTATACGCTGATCAGCGGACAGATATTCTTTGCAGCCATAGTAATAGTTTATGTAGTTTCGGGAACAATGGAATTCAGGCCGGGCGGCTTCCTGAATGAAAACATGCTGCCAATGCCTTGGGCTCTTGTCGCATTCTTCATGATGGTGGGAGCAGGAATCGTCAAAGCGGGTGTCATGCCGCTTCACAGCTGGCTGCCTGCTGCTATGGTCGCGCCTACGCCAGTCAGTGCGCTGCTGCATGCGGTAGCTGTTGTCAAAGCGGGAGCATTCTGCACTCTGAGAGTAGTTCTGTATGTTTTCGGCCCGGACATGGCAAAATACTGCCACGGGGCAGACATACTGGCATGGATGGCTGTGTTTACGATAATCATTTCTTCGTTCGTTGCGATGAGAAAATACAATCTCAAGGCCAGACTGGCGTTCTCGACGGTCGGACAGCTGTCATATATCGTGCTCGGTATCTGTATACTGACACCTTACAGCACTGCCGGCGCGCTGTATCACATTGTGGCTCACGCGTTTATGAAGATCACACTGTTTATGGCGGCAGGAGCCATATTCGTGACGACACACAAGAAGGATATCCGTGAGATGGTTGGCATAGGAAGAAGGATGCCTGTAACGATGATAGCCTTCACGGCGGCATCGATCGGAATCGCCGGCTTCCCGTTCTTCGTGGGATTCGTCAGTAAGGCCAACATAATAATGGGCGCCGTTGCCATGGGGCAGCCTGCGTTCGTAGCGACGCTCATTGCGAGCGCTCTGCTGGCGCTGACTTATCTGATGCCGGTAGTCATGGTCGCTTTCAAGAAAAATGTCGACAATCCTGATTTTGCTGAGGGCGGCGAAGCGGCGCCTGCTATGCTGGTACCGCTGGTCATAACCGCAATTATATCTATAATACTGGGCATTGCGCCTAATGCCTGTCTGCATCTGTTCGATCTTGCAGTCATGGCAGGCAACCAGATCTTTGCTCCGCTGATGTAGCAATATTATGATGATGGAAACTCTTGAGTATCTAGGAATAGCGTTCGTGTGTTCAGTGCTGCTGATCATCATGAGCAAAATAATACTGCAGTCTCTCATCAGGAGACCTGCGGACTATTATGATGCCGAAGAACTCAGGCAGGAGGAACTGATGCTCAATGCAGGTGGAATCAGCCTTGCAAGTGAGCATGAGACTACGCCGGAAGGCGAGATCATGGAAGAGACTCATCTCGAAGCACATACTACCGGAGACATCAAGGCTGCCGAGCCTGAAGAGATATTTGCTGAGATATCCGAATCCGTAACAGAGAGTATAGAGTCTGAGCAGCCTGCTGAGGAAGAACTTGACTTTGATACGGATGATGAGACGGGAGTATTCATAGACGAAATATCAGAGATCGAGCATGAACCGGAAGTAATAGAAGGATCCGGGCCTGAGCCGGAGACTGAACCGGAACCTGCGGAAAAGGCTGAGGAGATCTCTGAATCTGCTGAAGAAGCAGAGCCTGAAGTCATTCCGGAGGCTGAACCTGAAGCCGGTGCAGAAACAGAGCCCGAAATCATTGAGGAACCGGAATCTGAAGTTACTGAAGAACCTGAGCCGGAAGCCGGTGAAGAACTTGAGTCTCAACCGGAGGAAAAACCGGAAGAAGCGGAAGAAACCCAGAAATCTGAAACTGAATCCGAATCCGGGCTGGCTCCGTATGAGTTTAAGATCAAGGCCAGAACTACAAGAGAACGCAAGCCTATAAAGCCTGTGAAAAAGGCGGAAGAGGAAGCAAAAGAAGAAGCGCAGGAGAAAGCGGCTCAGGACGAAGCGCAGGAACCTGAAGGCTGGACGGAGTCATATGACGAGATCAGAAGCAGCCTTGAGCAGGCATATACCAGAAAGAAGAAGAGCAACAGAAGGCGGAAGCCTTCTATGAATATGAACAAGACTGAACTGATCAGCATTGCAGAGTCCATGGGTATCAGCATTCCTGAGGATGCTACGAAGAGAATAATACTCGGACTGATTTACGAAGAAAAGAAGAATGGCAGGAATCACAGGTGACAAGTTAATACTCATGCTGCATCCGGGCATAATCATGATCGCCATGGGCTTTCTTGTCATGCTTCTTCCGAGGAGCATGAGAAAACCTGTGAGCGTTATTGCGCCTCTGGCTGCAACCTGGGCTTTCCTTCAGATGACAGAAGACAGCAGCCTGCCGTATGAACTGGCTCCGTATATCAAAATGGAGTTTATCCATATGGACAGTCTTGCATGGTCATTCATGCTGGTATTCTGCATTATTGCCGTGCTCAACAGCATTTACGGACTCAGTGTGCAGCACAGACATGAATGCGGTATGTCTATGATATATGCCGGGAGCGTCATGGGCGTGATACTGGCCGGAGACTGTCTGTCGCTTATCATTTTCTGGGAGATCTCGGCTTTTGCGTCTACGTATGTAATATACTGCAAACATGACAGAGTCAGCGCTCGGGCATCGTTCCGGTATCTTCTTATGCATGCATTCGGCGGTAACATGCTTCTGGCCGGATTGATTATATATATGTTCCACTACGGCAATGATCTGGAACATCTTGCGGTATGCGTTGGTGAGCCGTGCTTCTGGCTGATAGCCATCGGAGTTGCGGTCAACGCGGCGATACCTCCGTTCCACGCGTGGCTTCCGGATGCTTATCCTGAGTCGACAGCGACCGGAACGGTATACCTGTCATCTTTCACGACCAAGGCTGCCATATACCTTCTGATCAGACTTTTTGCAGGTATGGAAGACCTCGTATGGATAGGGGCGATCGTTGCTATCTACGGAGCCTGCATGGCGATCATGGAAAACGGGATCAGGAGACTGCTCGCGTATCATATCATCAGCCAGCTCGGTATGATGATCGCGGCAGTCGGCGCGGGAGAGGCGATAGGCATAGACGCGGCTACGGCTCACGCGTTTACCAATATTCTCTTCAAGGGAGTACTGATGATGGGTGCCGGTGCTGTTATGTATGCTACCGGGCGCAGCAAGATAACAGAACTCGGAGGTCTGGCTAAGAAGATGCCTGTAACTGCAGGCTGCTTCCTGATCGCTTCACTTGCGATAGCGGGTCTTCCGGGCCTTTCCGGATTCGTCAGCAAAGCTTTGATCATGGATTCGATGCATGAAGCCGGATATACAATACCTGCATTGCTGCTGACAGCAGGCGGCGTCGGAACACTTCTGTCGATCACTCTCAAGATCAACTGGTTCGTTTTCTTCGGACCATGCGAAGATGAGAAAGCATCTGAAGTAAAAAGGACGGTTCCGTGGACGATGAATGCTGCCATGATCCTGGGTACTGCCGCAACGATAGCGATAGGTCTGTTCCCGGGCAGGTTTTACAGTCTGATGCCTCATCAGACTATGGTCAATCCTTATCATCTGGGACACGTGCTCGAGTATGTTGCCATATTCATCGGAGGCTCTGTACCGTTCTTCCTGTATCTGAAGAAGATGAAACCTCATGATGAGATCACAATAGACTTCGACTGGTTCTACAGAAAACCGCTCAACAGTCTTATTCTGTGGCTGGCCCGCGTGATCGAGTCTGCGTTCAAATGGTGCGAGATCCACAGTTCAAGGATGGCAGATTACCTGAGGCTCCATTTCGGAGATCCGAGCCTGTGGACAAAAAACAGCAGGAGCGTCCGCGTCAGAAACTTCTCATTCGAGAACGAGAACCGTCTTGTCGGAGACGTGATAACAGTGATCGTTACGGTCCTCGTCGCAATGTTCATCATTGCAGCAATAGTGGTCAGATAGTATGGAGATAATAAGAGCAGAACATTCAGGATTCTGTTTCGGAGTGGACAGAGCAATCAATCTTGCTTTCACTGAGGCTGAGAATAAAGACCGTGAGGGCAGGCTTCTTTCGTGCGGTAAACTCATACATAACAGCGCTGTAGTTTCCAGACTTGAGTCAATGGGAGTCACCATCATTGATGATCTGTCCCAGGCCGGGAGAGGCGATACCGTCATCGTCAGATCGCACGGCGAACCGGAAGAATTCTACGAAGAAGCGGAGCGACGCGGGATCAGACTGATAGACACTTCGTGTGTTTTCGTCAAAAAGATACACGATATAGTCAGCGAAGCTCATAAGGCCGGCAGACCTGTCATTGTGATCGGAGACAGGGAACATCAGGAGGTAAAAGCCACAACAGGGTGGTGTGGCTATGAGGCTTCTGTCATCGGAAGCGCTGAGGAAGCAGAAAAATACGCCGCTGCAGAAGAGAACCGCGCAGGAGAGGTACCTGTGATCGTATGTCAGACGACGATCAAGGCAGAACTTATGCAGGAGATCCTTGATGTCTTTGACCGCGCCGGAATACCGTACGATATACGCAGGACGATCTGCAATGCTACCCGCGACAGACAGGAGAGCTGCAGAAAGCTTGCCGGTCAGGTTGACCTGATGGTAGTCATCGGAGACAGGCATAGTTCCAATTCGAGAAAACTGTTTGAGATAGCGAAAAATAATTGTGAAAACAGTGTTTTTATAGAAAATGCAAGAGAATTGCTATTGAAAGATGGGGAAAAATATACTAAAATTGGCGTTATAGCGGGCGCTTCTACGCCCGAATGGATTATTAAGGAGGTTATTTCTAGTATGAGCGAAAATGTCACTAAAAATATGGAACAGAATCCGATGCTGGATTTCATGGATGACATTGAGAAATCTTTACGTTTACCAAAGCCAGGTGATGTTATTGACGGCAAGGTTGATCAGGTTATGGACGATGCAGTGATCGTCAACATGGGATGCAAGAAGGACGGAATCCTCAGAGCAGATGAGGTTGTTCTTGAAGAAGGTCAGAAGCTGTCAGATGTATTTAAGGAAGGTGATGACATCCAGGCTAAGGTAATCAAGTCTGATGAGGGAGAAGGCGGAATCCTTCTTTCCAAGAAGAGACTCGTAGCTGTAGAGAACTACACAGAACTCGAAGAGGCTATGGAGAACAAGGATGTTATCAACGTTAAGCTGGTAAGAGCTGTCAACGGCGGTGTTATTGCAGCTTACAAAGAGATCACAGGTTTCATCCCTATGTCTCAGCTTTCAGACAGATACGTTGAGAACGCAGACGAGTTCCTCGGACAGAATGTCGATGTAAGAGTTATCAGAGTTGATACCAAGCGTAACAGAGCAGTATTCTCGCGCAAGACAGTACTAGTTGAGGAAAAGCGCAAGGCAGTAGCTGAAGTCTGGAGCAATCTGAATGTAGGCGATATCGTAGAAGGTAAGGTTATGAGATTTACTGACTACGGCGCATTCGTAGATATCGGCGGTGTTGACGGACTCCTGCACATTTCCGAGATCTCCTGGGGCAAGCTCAAGCACCCTGAAGAAGTTCTCAAGATCGGAGACATCATCAATGTCAAGATCCTCTCACTCAACGAGGAGAAAGGCAAGATCTCTCTCGGACTCAAGCAGACCCAGCCTGAACCATGGTCACTCGTAGGCGACAAGTATCAGGTAGGTGATATCCTTGATGGTAAAGTCGTACAGACCAAGGAATACGGTGCATTCGTTGAACTCGAAGCCGGTCTTGACGGACTTGTACATATCTCAGAGATCGCTAACAAGAGAGTTGAAAACGTCAGTGACGAACTCAAGGTCGGCGAGACAGTCAAGGTCAAGATCATGGAGATCGACCCTGAGAAGAGAAGAATCAGCCTGAGCATCAAGGCAGCTCTTCCTGAAGAGGAAGCAGCACCTGCAGCAGAGCCGGCAGCAGAGCCTGCTGAAGAACCTGCAGAGGCAGCTGAGGAAGCGAAAGACGAAGAATAGTCGTCATATTCCATAAATAACGAAGACCGGGTTCACTAGAGTCCGGTCTTTGAATTTTGTGTGTCATAGGATCATTATCTGACACATAAGGGCTGACAATAGTCACGCACGGAAAGGAACACATGAGTTTAAAGTTTTTAAGAGGGCTTGCGGTCGGCAAGCTCGGTAATGCTGCGATCAAAGTAGTGGCTAAGAACAGAGGAACCAACTGGGCAGGAGAGAAAGCTATGAGCATCGATCCTGAAATGCTGGCACATTTCAAAGGAATAGATCCTGAGAAAGTCCTCTTCATCACCGGTACCAACGGAAAGTCCACTGTCAACAATCTTATCAATCACATACTCAGGAGCAAAGGATACAGGGTGATCTCCAATGTTGAGGGTGCCAACCTCATCACCGGTGTTGCCACTGCTCTTGTCAAAGGCTCATCTTTATCAGGAAGAGCTGATGCGGATTTCTACATCTTTGAGACGGATGAGAGATATCTGTATCAGATCAGGCAGCAGCTTCCCTGCGCCAATCTCCTGATCACCAATCTCCAGAAAGATCAGGTACAGCGAAACGGCGATCCTGATTTTATCTACAGAAAGATAGCCAGGGTCATTGATAATTACAGCATGAGGCTGTTCCTGAACGGCGATGAGCCGAGATCCTGCTCCATGGCCGACAAGTCAGACAAAGTCGTTTTCTACGGTGCGGAAAAGCATTCCAAGGCTTTCAGCAAGGATGACACTTTTGTCACGATGCCGTGCCCGAAATGCCGCAGCCGCATAAGGATCGACTATTTCAATAATGATGGTATGGGCGGTTTTGAGTGTGAGAGATGCGGTTTTACCAATGCAAACGGCACAGGCGACGCAGACTACATGGCAAGGGACGTTGATTTTGATGCCAGATCATTCACCATCAACGGCACTGAATTCACGATGCCGTATGACCTGCCTTATATGATCTATAATTACGCAGCCGCCGCGGCGGTGTGCAAGGAGATGGCAGGTATCAGCGAAGCAGAGTCCGCTGAAGCTCTGAAGAGCTTCAAGCTGATCGGAGGAAGGATAGATTCCATCGACTACAAGGGACAGAATATCAAATACATGAGGTTCAAGCAGGAGAATCCTGAGACTCTCCAGAATTTCATAAACGTGATAGCACAGGACCCGGAAGAGAAGGTCGTAGTCATAGGATTCGGAACAGTCAATGATTTTGACCCTCACTACATCAATTCGTTCTACTCATTTGACTGCGATTACACAGGGCTTATAGAGTCAAACGTGAAGAAGTATATTTTCGTTACGGACACCATAGCCTATGACGCGGCCAACAGTTTCATATACGGGGGAGTAGATCCGTCCAGAGTGGAAGTACTTCCAACCAGTGATGAGAAGGAGATCCTGAACGCGATCACTTCATCTGGATGTGACAACGTTTATCTCACCATTGAGCTTCACCGGTTCGAGCATATGAAAGAATTTGCAAAGAAGGAGAAGTAAGATGGCAGACAAGAGACTCAATATAGCATGGATGTATCCGGACACACTGTATCTGCATGGCGAGAGAGGCAATATCATGGCTCTCGTGCGCTATGCGATGGAACTTGGGCTTACCCCTCATGTCAGGAGGATCGATCTCGGCAGCGGGAATTTTGATCCGATGGATTATGATATACTGTTCTTCGGGCCGGGAGAGATATCTTCGTTCAAAGCTGTTATGGAGGATATCGGCACTTACAGGAGGACCATTGCTGAATACATTTCTTCAGACAAAGTCCTGATCGCTACAGGAGCAACGATTGCGATGTTCGGTGAGAAGATTACGAGGTTTTCTCCTGACGCGGAAGACGGTAAGGGCGAGGTTCTGGAAGGACTGTGTGTCATACCTGCTGAAGCAGAAGAAAGAGAGTATGTATTCGGAGATGATCTGGATATACGCGCGGAGTACGGCGGATATTCTATGGAACTCATAGGCAACCAGATCCATATGGCAGATATCAGGATCAGCGAAAGCAGCCAGTTCAGGAGATTCGGCACTGTCATATACGGCAGGGGCAATAACGGCAGTGACGGGATGGAAGGCGTAGTACACGGCAATTCCATATTCACCAATATGCTCGGACCTATGCTCGTAGGTAATCCATGGCTGACGGTCAAGATCATCAGAGCAGCTGCAGAGGTGAAGGGCATCGAAATAGATGCTGAAGATCCTGCATGTGAGCTGGAACTGAGATCCATGACGCTCAAGAAGCAATTCATTGAAGCAAAGAAAGATCAGCAGACTCAGAAATAGAAATGGAAAAAGAAAATATAAATGAAAGGTTAAAAACCCGGCTTTTCAACATGGTATCCATAGGAGTCGTGGATGACAAGCTCAACGAAGGTTATGATATAGCCAGCACTGTGCTGCTTATCATCAACCTGTTCGTTAGTTTTGCTATGACTTTCGAAGACTTTTACCATGCTCACGAGCTTCTGCTTAAGTGGCTGGAGGCGGGTACGGTATTGTTCTTTGCCATTGACTATGTGCTGAGATTATACACTTCCGACAGAATGTATCCGGACAAGGATCCGGCCAGATCTGTTCTGGCATATATTTTTTCCGGATACGGGATCATAGATCTGCTGTCGTTTCTGCCATATTATCTGCCGGTATTCTTCCCGTCAGGAGCGGCTGCCTTCAGACTGTTCAGAGTGGCGAGGATATTCAGGCTTTTCCGTATCAATGCGTACTATGATTCTCTTGGTGTTATCGGAAGAGTCCTTACCAACAAGAAGAATCAGATACTCGCATCCATTTTCATCATTTTCATGCTGATCCTCGCATCCAGCCTGTGCATGTACGGACTGGAACATGAGGCTCAGCCCGAAGTTTTCAAAAATGCATTCTCCGGGATGTGGTGGGCGACTTCCACACTTCTGACAGTCGGTTACGGCGACATTTATCCGGTAACGCTTGCGGGCCAGATACTCGGAATCCTTATAGCGTTCCTCGGAGTCGGACTTGTTGCTATCCCTACAGGTATCATAAGCGCCGGATTTGTCGAGGAGTATCAGAAAGTAAAAATGCTTCAGGACGTAGAGAGAGAAGAGGAGATCCACTTTATCGAAGTCCAGATGAAAAAAGATGACAAATGGGTCGGAAAGAAGATCCTTGATCTTGGGATGCCGAAAAGTTCTATCATTGCCGCCATCATAAGAGATGAGGAAACGATCGTTCCGAGAGGCAATTTAGAGATCCTTCCGGGTGACAAGCTGGTGATCTGCGCGGAATCAGTCAAAGGCAATTACCTGAACAATCTGAAAGAGATCGAACTGAGGAAGAACCATAAGTGGAACGGTAAAAAGATCAGAGAACTCGACCTGTCCAGACGGTCATTCATTGTACTGATCGACCGCAGGCACAAAATGATAATCCCTGACGGAGACCTGGTACTGAAAGAAGGAGATAAAGTCCTCATATATACTAAGGAAAACAGGACAACGACTGTATATGAAACGGATTACAGATTCTAGACGCGGCTGCTGTCTGATCTCCAGAATGAACGGGAGAACAGCATGAGGACAGGATAGATCTCGAGTCTGCCGCACAGCATTTCGACAGACATCACTATTCTGGAAAGAGGCGAAAAATCTGCTGCAAATCCCGGAGCACTCATTGCTCCGACCGGCATTCCGGTGTTGGTGATCATGGCCTGTGAATAGCTGAGAGCATCCAGTATGCTCTCATTTTTATTGTCAAGAGACAGGAATACTGCAGCAAGTACATATATGAGCATGAACAGAGCAATGAAAAGATTGGTCTGAACGAGCTGATCCGTCTTAAGAGACGTTCTGTTGTATTTGACAGGCATGTAGGCGCGCGGATGTACAGATCTGAACAGACCTGAATCCACAGTCCTGACGCCTATCTCCAGTCTGGCATTCTTGATGCCGCCCCCCGTTGATGCCGCGCAGGCGCCGAAAAACACCTGCAGAACTATCAGGACTACACAGAATAACGGCCAGTCACTGCAGTCTGCTGCTATGTATCCTGATGTAGACAGGAATGACACGGTCTGCATGAGGGCATCGCCAAGTGATGAGAGCAGAGGTCTGTGTGTAACTAAAGCCACCGAAATACCTGTGATCAGCGCAGTAACCAGAATCCTGGCAGAATATGTTTTTACCTCTGAATGCCTTCTGAGCATGTAAATTCTATGTGTGAACAGAAGTATGAAAAATGACACATTGAGAGATCCCAGGAACGCGAAGACTGTAATGATGATCCTGAGCGGAAGTGACAGGCCTGTGATGACTCCGCTGTTTATGTGCTGCAGTCCGGCAGTGCTGATGTTGCTGAGAGCTGTCAGAAGAGAGGTGAAAGCAGGCATTCCGGCGATGGCGAGTATCACAAAATGCAAGGCTGTCAGGCCGGCATATATCATTATGATCATTCTGTATGTTTTCTGTGATCTGGAGGATGAATTAAGAAAATCATGCCCCGGAAACTCAATAGATACGAGCGAACGTCCGCTGAAGCTGCAGCTGCTGATACAGCTGTATGATATGAGGATGATGCCGACCCCGCCAAGCCAGTTCAGGACCGAGCGCCACAGCATCAGGGAATACAGGCTGATATCCGCGCCGAGACTGCCTGTGCCTGTAGTGGTCAGACTGGCGACTGCTTCGAATAATGATTCCGTAAAGGACAGACCGGCAGGGGACAGGAAGTAGACTGCAGTCGTGATCGCTGTTATGACCAGCCAGTTTATTATTACG
Source organism: Anaerovoracaceae bacterium (assembly GCA_045113935.1). Taxonomy (GTDB): domain Bacteria; phylum Bacillota; class Clostridia; order Peptostreptococcales; family Anaerovoracaceae; genus Crickella. The sequence continues at coordinate 9,790 of JBGUJM010000019.1, read as the reverse complement.
GTCATATAATTTACTCTCGGACGCACTCCGGAAGCTTCAAGATCAAGAAAATGCCTGAGAGATCCTCCGGTAACGATGCATAGAAAAGCCGCCGCTGCCAGAGGCACCAGAGCACCGGTCTCATTGTGATACAATGCCGTGATGACAGGTGGCAGAGCAGCAGCTCCGTACACCAGCAGGACCATTGAGAATATATTCAGGAAGTATTTCTTGTTGTTATGTTTCAAACCTTATCCGGCCTCCAGAAACTGCGGGTGAAGATTATTAAAAAGGTCGTCATCTCGAGTCTTCCGATGAGCATGACCATTGACAGCACATATTTGCTGAACGTGGAATAGAAATGGAAGTTGCATTCAGGTCCTACCAGATCCATACCGGGACCGACATTGCTGATGCATGTCAGCGCAGCTGTGAAATTAGATATAAGATTGCCGTCTCCCGTAACGGAAATGATTAGGGTAGACAGCATCAGTGTCAGTATATATGTCGTCAGGAATGACATGATGTATGACAGTGTCTCAGGCATCATTTTCTTCCCGTTGTATCTGATATCATCGATGATATTGGCATGGAGCATGCGTCTGACCTCATATCTGATCAGCCTGAAAAATACCAGAACACGCACTTCCTTGATACCGCCGGAAGTCGATGAACTGCTTGCGCCCGAGAGCATCAGCAGCAGGAGTATCATCTGGGCGAAAGCCGGCCATTCTATGTAATTGGCTGTTGCGTATCCGGTTGTCGTCATAAGAGTGACGACCTGGAAAGCAGAGTCGGTCAGCGCCCTGCCAAAGTCTGTATAGCCGCCCTGGGTCATAAGAGAAATAACGACAAGTATTACAGCTGTGAGCAGAGACAGGCAGTAAAACCGGAACTCATCATCTCTGAGAGCCTTGCGTGGACTGTCCTGTATCGCTACGAAGAAAAGATTGAAATTGGTGCCGGCGAGGAACATGAATATGGTGAGCACCCAGTATATATAATAACTGTTGAAATGAGCGACCCCGTCATTATATGTTGAGTAGCCGCCGGTAGCCATTGCGGTCATTGCATGGCAGACAGCATCGAAGAGGTTCATACCGCCAAAGAGGAGAAGTACAGTAAGCGCGGTCGTCAGAATGAGATAAGCCGTGTACATGAGCTTTGCCGTGACGGAGAATCTTGATGATACTTTGGTAACAGTCGGTCCCGGCGTTTCAGCACCTGCTATGTTCCGGGCCTTGATCCCGAAGCCGGGCAGAAGCGCTACGAAGAGCACCATAATACCCATACCGCCCAGCCACTGCGTGAGCGAACGCCAGAACAGTATGGACCTTGGGAGCGACTCGATTTCCGTAAGAATTGTGGAACCGGTAGTGGTGAATCCGGAGCAGGTCTCAAAAAATGCTTCCGCAAAATCCGGTATGCTTCCGGATATGACATAAGGGACAGCTCCCAAGACAGAGGCGATGATCCATGCCGAGGCAGCGATGAAATAGCTGTATCTCAGCTTGAGCTTGTTGGCATTGAAGACTTCACTGCGGCGCCTGTAAATGATGTACCCGGGAACTGCGCAGAGGATCATCGTAACGAGAAAAGATACCGCGCAGTTCTTTTCGCCGTACAGCAAAGCGACCAGGAGGGGCACCGCGAGGCACCCCGCAAGGAAGAGCATGAAATATCCATAAAAACCCAGAACTCCTTTTTTCACCCGACCCTCCGGATTATATTTCTATTTTCCGGACAGGAGAGAGCCGTGTCTGAAGAGCTTCTCAACATATCCTATATGGGAAACCAGACAGACGAGCATGACTCTGTCTCCCGGCTGCATGCGTGTATTGCCGTTAGGTATGATCGTCTCAAGTCCGCGGTTGATTGCAGCGACCAGTATTGATTCAGGAAGCTTGAAATCCTTGAGCGGAACATTGATACAACTCATACCTTTTTCCACATGAATCTCCATCAGTTCCGCCTGACCCTGAAGCAGCACGGAAGAAATGACTCTCTTGTTGTCTCTGATGGCTTTGAGCATCGTTGAAGCAGTGATGTCGAGAGGATTGAGGACCATATCCAGATCCAGTGTGGAGATCAGATCACTGTAACTTTCATGGCTGATCTTGGAGATGACATCAGCCACACCGTGTTTTTTGGCAGTGAGTGCAAGCAGGATGTTTTCTTCGTCAAAACCGGTAGCCGTTACGAAAGCATCCATCTGATCGAAATCTTCCTCTTCAAGCAGGGAGATATCTGCTCCGTCACCATTCAGAACCATTACATTGCGGAGATTCTCCGAGAGATAATGGCATCTCTTCCTGTCTTTTTCTATCAATTTGACCTGCGAACCGTATTCAGCAAGCCTTCTGGCAAGGTAGAAGCCCGTCTTGCCGCCGCCTATGATCATGATCTTGCGGGAATCCGCGGACCGGAGCTTTCCATGTACAGTTTTGGCCAGACTGAATACTTCTTCCTTATTGCCCATGACGTAGAGAAGATCTCCGGCCTGGATCACATCATTGCCGTGAGGGATCATAATTTTGCCTCCACGGGAGATCGCCACTACGATCATGTCCGGCATGACAGAACGGAAAGAAATCAGATTGAGGCCGGTGATCTTAGGGTAGCGCGATGCCTCAAATTCAATGAGACCGATGCTCCCTGAAGTATAGATGCCTTTGCTGAGAGTGTATTTTTCTATCAGATAACGGTAGATCTCTGATGTTATCAGTATATCCGGATTGATGAGCATATCGATACTGAAATGCTTGCGTATATAATCCAGTTGATTCATGTGCTCCGGATCTCTGACTCTGGCTGCTACTTTTGCGCATCCGAGCGACTTGGCTAAGGAAGCCGCCAGAATATTAGTATCATCACTGGTAGTGCAGCTCAGAAGGAAATCAAAAGAACTGACATTGATCTGCCTGAGCAATTCTACGGTCTTGGCATCTCCGGTCACGGTGAAGACATCAAACTGCTGATCAAGAGCATTCAGCTTGTCTTCATTGGTGTCGACTAGAGTGATCTCATAATCTCCGTCGAGGAGTGCTTCTGTTATACGTATGCCGAGTTTTCCGGCGCCGAGTATAGCGACTTTCATGTTGTATCTCCAATCACCCAGATGTAGTTTTACTATTCTGTTTATTATATAATATTACACAGCTAAAATGTGAAAGAAGAATGATTCTGATGTTTTTTAGGAGTTACTGCTATGAGTATAATGATGGTCGCGCTCGATCTGGACGGAACAGCTTTCAACAGCGCGGGAAAGCTTTCTGAGAGGACAAAACTTGCTTTTGCCCGTGCTGCTGAAAAGGGGGTGCACATTGTAGTATCAACAGGACGGTCCTACAGATCCCTTCCCGAAGAAGTCAGGACCCTGCCGTACATAGAATACGCGATCACCTCAAACGGGGCGCATATCAACCTCATGGAGACAGGAGAGTCAGTCTATGACGCATTCCTTTCGGAGGCTGCTGTCAGAGAGGTAGCAAAGCTCTACCGGGAACTCGACTGTGAGATAGAGGTGTTCATCAACGGCCAGGCCTATATGGACAAGACCTATTACGATTACATAAAAGAATTCGGCCTAGCTTACCGTAACATCGAGTATGTTCTGTGGAGCCGGCGTCCGGTCGACGGCATCACTGATCTTCTGCTGGAGAACTCAGACTGTATAGAAAATGTTAATTTCTGCTTCAGGTCCGTAGAAGATCTGGAGGCAGCCAGGCCGCAGGTGGAATCCATCCCACAGGCGACGATCACATCTTCTTTTGCCAATAATCTTGAAGTCGGAGGACCGCATACAAGCAAAAGGACAGCTTTGATCGAGCTTCTTAAGATGACCGGCGTCAGCCGGGAGGAGCTGATGTGCTGCGGAGACGCGCCTAATGACATAGCCATGATAGAGTTTGCGGGTCTGGGAGTCGCGGTAGGCAATGCGTGGGGCGGCACGAAGGATCACGCGGATTACATTACGGGGACGAATGACGAGGATGGAGTTGCTCAGGCGATAGAAAAATTCGTTCTGGAATAGACAGGGTCAGAACAGGCGGGCAGATATGCCCGCTTTTGCTGATATATGGGGAATGATCTGTACAATTGCGCGCCGGCGCATTGTTTTTTTGTGCACTTTTTCGCGCGCGTGATGTTGCTGCAGGATATCGTGAGTTTTCTGTTCGACAGTTTTTATCATAAATGCTACCATTCGCGTACCGGAACGGATGAAGCAATGGAGGTGTGTAAAATGAGCAGATACTGCAGGAAACTGGGAGATCACGGAGAGGAATTTGCGGCCGGGATGCTGATGGACAGAGGGTATCAGATACTGGAGAGGAACTACAGATGCCGATCAGGCGAGATAGATATAATAGCGATCAGAGACGGGATAATTCATTTTATAGAAGTTAAGACAAGGTCAGGATCGGAATACGGAGACCCCGCAGAGGCAGTGAATGAGAGCAAGCAGAAGCGTATCAGGAAATCTGCTGAATGTTATCTGCTCAACAGGCGCATGATATGGAGAGCCGTATCACTGGATGTGATGGAAGTCACCGCCAATCTTATTGAGGACTGTATATGAGGGGGAAGGCATGTTCAGCAGGATACATTCATCGGTATGCAGAGGGATAGATGGGATGCTTGTGTATGTAGAGACGGATATAGGCAGAGGACTTCCCGGAACTAATATAGTAGGGCTTGCTTCGACAATGGTGATGGAATCAAGAGAGAGGATCAGGAGCGCGATCAGCAATTCAGATCTGGAATATCCGCGGGGCAGGATCACTGTCAATCTCACACCGGCAAGCCTGCGGAAGACCGGCAGCTGCCTTGATCTGCCCATCGCTATCGGGATCCTTACATCATGCGGATATGTCGATCCGGCTAAAGCTGAGGAATACGGCATCATAGGCGAGCTGTCACTCGAAGGAGGCGTTCTCGGGGTAGAAGGTGTACTGCCTATGATACTGGGCATGAAACAGGCCGGACTCATGAAGGTGATCATACCCTCATCAAATATGATCGAGGCATCATTGGTGAGCGGTATCAGAGTATTTCCCGTGGACTCGCTCATAGCAGCAGTACGGATCATAAACGGATGGAAGAATCCACCTGCGGAAGACGCCGTTTATTCTGAAGCAAGAGAAATACTGAAACACAGAATAGACTTATCCGCGGAGAGTTCCGGAGATTTTGCGGACATACGGGGTCAGGAGAATGCCAAGAGGGCGCTCACGATAGCGGTCACGGGAAGACACGGTCTGCTCATGGTAGGAAGTCCGGGATGCGGCAAGACGATGCTGGCAAGCAGGATCCCATCCATAATGCCTCCGATGTCAGAAGAAGAGAGGATCGAGACCGCAGTGATATATTCAGCCGCGGGAAGGACCAATCTCGGAGGTGATATACCTCTTGTGAGACCTTTCCGCAATCCTCATAATACCATAGGGAGAGCAGGCCTCATTGGCGGAGGCAGTGTACCTGTCCCCGGCGAGATCACACTGGCGCACAACGGGGTCCTGTTTCTTGACGAGGTATGTGAGTTTGACAGGAACACAATAGAGGCATTGAGAACGCCGGTAGAGGAGAAGAAGATAGTACATTTCCGCAGAGGAGAGAACTACGTTTTCCCGTGCAATTTCCAGCTTGTCATGGCGGCCAATCCGTGTCCGTGCGGATACTTCGGTGACACCACAAGAATATGCAGATGCAGTGAGGCTCAGCTTGCAGGGTACAGAAAGAAATTAAGCGGACCGATGATGGACCGGATAGATATGAGGATATCGATGGAAAAGGTAGAATATGACGAGCTTTCCGGGGAAACCGGCGGATCCGGAGGCATGAGTACTGAAATGATGAGAGCAGCCGTAGAGCGGGGTCTGAATTTTGCCGTGAGCATGGGCAGGACCTGCAGCAGTTCGGATATGTCAGAGCGGGAGATGGAGAGATGGTGCAGTCTCGGCGGACGCGCGGAGAATTTCATGAAAGAAGCTTACCAGGCACTCCGCATGACACCGAGATCCTGCAGGAAAACACTGAAAGTCGCCAGAACCATTGCAGATATGGCTGAGTGCAGAGAGATAGGAGAAGAGCATCTGGCGGAGGCTCTCAGCTACCGCATGCTTGATGCCGTCAATGAATGAGAAACGGAGACCGATAAAATGTCATGCAAGATACAGAAAATCGACATCAATTCTTCAGATTTTCCTGCGAGACTCAGAGAGATACCGGATCCTCCTTCACAACTTTACTGTATGGGGGATCTGTCACTGCTTTCAGCAGCCTCTGTAGCGGTGGTCGGATCGAGGAAATACACACTGTATGGCAAGACGGTAGCGACCATGATAGGAAAGAGGCTCGGAGAATGCAGAGTACCGGTTGTTTCCGGTCTTGCATACGGAATAGATGCTTTTGCGCATGATGGAGCTCTCTCAGCGGGAGGCAGGATCATAGGCGTTCTGCCGGGAGGACTTAATAACATCGTTCCGGTAAGGAACAGGGATCTGCTGATGCGTGGACTGGATGCCGGAGGGCTTGCGGTCAGTGAGTATGAGCCGGATGCCCATGCGGAGAAGTATACATATCCGAGGAGGAACAGGATCATAAGCGGACTCGGGATATGTACTGCTGTGGTGGAGGCTAATGTCAACAGCGGATCGCTTATTACCGCGCAGCACGCAATGGAACAGGGACGCCCGGTATATGCCGTTCCCGGCAATATCAACAGCCAGTTCAGTATAGGCTGCAATCTCCTTATAAGAGACGGAGCTTATCCTCTTGTAGTCATCGATGATCTGATAAGGTGTCTGGGACTGGACCCTGCGGAAATGTCAGATACTGTCATGAATCTCGGCGATGATGAGAAGAAGATATTTGCCGCGGTGCAGAGGTATAACGGAGCTTCACCGGACAGGATAGCGGAGGATACGGGGATGACAGTTGCTTCGGTCAACGCGCTGGTAACAGTGATGGAGATCAAAGGATCTATCCGGACCTATGCCGGCAGAATATACGCGGCAGTGTAATTTTTGACTTGCAAAATATCATGGTCATATAGTAAAGTATCATTTCATAAGGCGAAAAGTCAGAAAAAAAGTTTATATATAAGGAAGAAAGTAAATGGCAACAGCTACCACGACAACTGAAAAGAAGTCAGCGGCTAAGAAAAAAACTGCAAAAAAGTCCACTGCTAAGAAGACCCCGGCCCGCACTCTGCTGGTCGTCGAGTCACCATCCAAGGCTAAGATCATCAGCAAATATCTGGGATCGAAATATAAAGTAATGGCTTCAGTAGGCCATGTCAGGGATCTGCCTAAGAGCAGGCTCGGAGTTGATGTAGATAACAATTTTGAACCGGAGTATATCAACATACGCGGCAAGGCGGATACCATCAAGGAACTCAGGAAGGAAGCGGCATCGGCAAAGAATGTGCTTCTGGCAACTGACCCTGACCGTGAAGGAGAGGCCATCTCCTGGCATCTCGCGTATCTTCTCGGTCTCGATGAGAAATCTGACTGCAGGGTCATGTTCAACGAGATCAACAAGAAGACGGTACAGGATTCCATCCAGGATCCTAAACCTATCGATAAAGCCCTTGTCGACGCTCAGCAGGCAAGAAGAGTGCTTGACAGACTCGTAGGCTATCAGATCAGTCCTCTTCTCTGGAAGAAAGTCTCAAGAGGTCTCTCCGGCGGCAGAGTGCAGTCAGCCGCTCTCAAACTCATATGCGACAGAGAGAACGAGATCACTAATTTTATTCCTGAAGAGTACTGGTATATAGCAGCTGACTTCGGAGACGGTTTCGTGGCCGAACTCAGCAAGATATCAGGCAAAAAGGCTAAAGTCACATCCGGTGAGCAGGCTGAGCAGATCCGTTCTGATCTTGAAGGCGGAGAGTATATCGTCAGAAGCATCAAGAGGGGGAACAGACAGACCAGGCCTTATGCGCCGTTCACAACTTCAAGCCTGCAGCAGGATGCGTCCATCAGGCTGGGGTTCCAGACATCCAAGACAATGCAGATCGCTCAGCAGCTCTATGAAGGTGTAAGCCTCAAGGGCATAGGGGCAAGAGGTCTTGTAACGTACATCAGAACAGACTCCGTCAGGGTATCACCTCAGGCGCGAGCTATGGCAGGTGAGTATATCAAAGAGAATTTCGGCGAAGAATATACTGCCAGTAATTACTATTCCAACAAGAATAAGACGATGCAGGACGCCCATGAAGCCATCAGGCCTTCAGACATTTCCCTTGAACCGGACATGATCAAAGAGTCCCTGACTGCGGATCAGTATAAGCTATATGATCTCATCTGGAGAAGGTTTACCGCCTCTCAGATGGCAGCCGCGCAATACGATACCGTAACTGTAGATATCAGGAACGGCAGATATGAATTCAGGGCGAACGGATCGAGAATGACTTTTGACGGCTGGCGCAAGGTATACAAGTCACAGTCATCTGAGGGTGAAGTCAACATTCCTGAGATCAGTGAGGGAGAGGTGCTGGATATAGTCAGCCTCATCACAGAGCAGAAATTCACCCAGCCTCCGTCAAGATATACAGAGGCCAGCCTTGTCAAAGAGATGGAAGAGAAGAACATAGGGCGCCCAAGCACTTATGCTTCCATCATATCAGTTCTTATTACAAGGCGGTATATTAAACGTGTCAAGAAGAGTCTGCAGCCGACCAAGCTGGGATTCGATGTCATAGGAATACTTCAGGAATATTTTTCAGATATCGTGGATGTGAAGTTCACTGCTGAGATGGAAGACAAGCTCGATGAGATCGAACTCGGAGATTCCGACTGGAAGAGTGTTATTGCGGATTTCTATAAGGGATTCAGCGAAGAACTGAAAATAGCGGACAAAGAAGTCGAGCGCATTGAGAAGGAAGTAGTGCTCTCTGACGAAGTCTGCGAGATCTGCGGAAGACCGATGGCGATCAAAGAAGGACGCTTCGGCAATTTCCTGGCCTGCACCGGCTATCCTGAATGCAAAAATACCAGACCTATCATCAAGTCCACCGGTGTCACTTGCCCGAAGTGCGGCAAGGATATCGTAGAGAAGAGAGGCAGAAAGTCCGGCAAAGTTTTCTATGGATGCAGCGGCTATCCGGAATGTGATGTTTCATACTGGGACAAGCCGACAGGAAGAATGTGCCCTGAATGCGGTTCGATGTTAGTTGAGAGCAAGGGTAAGACAGCGAGATTCAAATGCTCCAATCCGGAGTGCAGATATAAGGAGAAGTAAAATGATCCAGTTCCATGCAACAACGATATGCTGTGTCAAGAGACCGGACAGTGACATTGCCATCGGAGGAGATGGCCAGGTCACTATGGGTGAGACCACAATAATGAAGAACGGAGCCAAGAAGGTCAAGAAGATCTATAAAGACAGAGTCCTGACAGGATTTGCCGGGTCGGTTGCTGATGCGTTCAATCTGACCGAAAAGTTTGAGAACAAACTCGGCGAGCATGCGGGCAACCTCAAGAGAGCCGCGGTTGATCTGGCTCAGTACTGGAGGACAGATAAGGCCATGAGAAATCTCGAGGCGCTTATGATAGTGGCTGATGAAGAGGATCTTCTGGTCATTTCCGGCAACGGCGAGGTCATCGTTCCCGATAAGAACGTGGTTGCCATCGGTTCAGGCGGCAATTACGCGTATTCAGCGGCTGTCGCTCTGTACGAAAACACTGATATGGACGCGGAGACTATCGTCAGGAAATCCCTTGAGATAGCCTCAAATATCTGCGTCTATACTAACAACAATATCTCTGTTGAGAAGCTCGGGGAGGTCGAATAATGGCAGATATCAAGA
>JBGUJM010000018.1:0-1502 GCA_045113935.1 Anaerovoracaceae bacterium | reverse complement strand
ATGTCGCTGTCTTCTATGACATAAATCGCGTCCATATCATCGGCACCTGCAATCGGGCTGACAATATATTTCAGCTCCTCCGGTTCTAACGAATCGTAAGGTGTTGTCACACACAGGTACTGATACCCATCCGGGAACACTGTCCTGAACAGTTCCATCAGCAGCAGGCTCAATGTGAGCCGGATTTCTTCGCCGGCGCCCGGGAGATGGATCTTCAGAACATTCTTGTTGATATAGGACCTGTGGAAATAGATCGCTGCCGGATCGTCGGACAGGTCGATTCTCTTCGCCGCATTCAGATCGTGCAGATCTGTCATTTCCAGATATCCATCCGTATCGACGGTGATATTGCTCCGCACGACGGATACTATAGTCTTGTCGATTTTCCTGCTGTTTACAAGCCCGTCGTCGAGGACCTGCAGCTGATACTTTCTGCTCTGTCTGTAGAATTTCCGCCCGTCGATCAGATCCGACGCTCTGCGCAGAACGACGCCGGACTGCGGTGACATATGCTTGACCACATAGTACTTGCCGTCATATGTAACGAACTGACCCGGCAAAACATTCTGCATGACATGGCCGAAGAAGCGGGCGTCAACATAACTCTTATCCGCCTCTTCTTCCTCAAGAATATAGAAAGCCTTTGCAAGCGTGGTTGCGAAGTTGTGCTGGAAATCCCTCTCTGAAATACTGTACTGCTCTCTGACCACCGTCGTCAGATCGTCAAGTTCTTCATTGACTCTCTCAACTGCGATAATCGCGTTGCTGACGCCGGTGTATTTGAGCATTTTCTCTGTCAGCAAGTCAAATGCATCTTCCCCTTCACATCCGACAAGGTGGAACGCATCGATCAGTTCCCTTTCTTTGACCGGTCTGCGTACCATGGTAAGCAGGAGTCTGAACAGGGTGTTTCTTTCTGTCTTCGCGTAATCCGTTACGAGTGATGGCACTGCATTTGGATCCGAAAGGAACATCTGCTGATTGAAACGCATGTAGTCGCGCAGCAGATAGTGATCTGACATGACATTTACGAAGGACTGGTCTCTCCCACGGTTCAGGAAGGTTCTCATCATTGTGAATATGTTGTTGAACTCATCCTCAACAATGGCGAAATGCTCCTTTACCTGCGGTTTGCTCCACAGATTCGGGACAAAATCCATACGCTCATAGATGGTTGTCTGGCTTGCCATCTGGTTCATGTACTGGCAGATTGCGGGATAATACTGTCCCGCGATCCAGCGGATATCCTTGAGCGGCATTTTCTTCTCGCTGTACCAGCAGGTTTTAGGTATCTGATTTTTCAGCGCTATTGCAGACAATTCGATGCCATTTCCCAGATACTTGGTTTGTCTGCCAAACATCTGCTGCCGCTTATAATCTCCCTCACTCGCCCATGACAAACCGGTGTAGATACACCTTGGAACCGGCGCTGCAGTGACCTCCGTGAAGTTCGTCTGGAACAGATGCGAAACAGTATCCACCAGTCCGTCGACCATTCTGTC
>JBGUJM010000017.1:0-8962 GCA_045113935.1 Anaerovoracaceae bacterium | reverse complement strand
TGACTAATTGTGCATAGTCGATAACAGGGGGTGCTGCACCTGATGCAGCACCCCCACACCCATATAAAAAGGAACTAATTATGAATTTTCTGAACAGTTTGATTTCCGGCCTGAGTCTGGGGAGTGTATATGCGATCATAGCGCTGGGCTACACCATGGTATACGGTATCTCCAAGATGCTGAACTTTGCTCATGGAGATGTTATCATGGTTGGCGGCTATGTGTCCTTCATCATGAGTATGTCAGTCGGTATGAATGGCTGGCTGGCTCTTCTTATTGCGATGGTAGCATGTACTATTCTGGGTATTCTGATCGAAAGACTTGCTTACAGGCCACTTAGAGGAACAGGTTCGCTGGCTGTACTTATTACAGCTATAGGCGTTTCCTACTTCCTGCAGAACGCAGCACTTCTTATCTGGGGTGCAAACCCAAGAGTTTTTCCAAGCCTGCTCAATGGCGCAGAGCCAATCCATGCTGCCAATGGCCAGCTGACTATAACACCGGAATCTATCCTGACTATAGCGGCTAATGTAGTCATCATGATCGCTCTGACGCTTTTCGTTAATAAGACTAAGGCAGGCAAAGCTATGCGTGCTGTATCTGAGGACAACGGCGCTGCTCAGCTGATGGGAATCAATGTCAATCAGTCCATATCGCTCACGTTTGCAATAGGCTCCGGTCTCGCTGCAGTTGCCGGTGTTCTGATGTGCTCTGCATATCCTGTGCTGATGCCTACAACCGGTGCGATGCCTGGTATCAAGGCGTTCACTGCTGCTGTATTCGGCGGGATCGGATCAATTCCGGGAGCTATGATCGGAGGTCTTATCCTTGGCATCATTGAGATTCTTTCAAGGGCATATATTTCGACAGAACTGTCTGATGCGATCGTATTCGCTTGTCTGATCATCGTTCTTCTTGTCAAGCCGACAGGTCTTCTCGGCAAGAAGATAAACGAGAAAGTGTAGGTGCGTCATGGCAGAGAGATTATTAAAAACAATCAATACAAGAAAACTCAAAGGCGCTGTCAAAGGCAGTGAGTACAGGAAGGAAGCTTTTATCTCATATTCGATACTCATTATCGGATATATTTTGCTGTCTCTCGGTGCTGCTGCGGGTCTCATAGGGCGTAATCTGCAGGGACAGTTTGTGCCGATCTGTGTATATGTTTCACTTGCGATCTCGCTTAATCTTGTTGTTGGTATCTCCGGTGAACTTTCTCTGGGACATGCCGGATTTATGGCGGTAGGTGCTTTCTCCGGTATCGTAGTGGCCAGGATCCTTGAGCCGAGTATGGCATTCGGACCTGCAAGGCTGGTTATAGCTTTGATAGCCGGTGGAATTATGGCCAGTATTGCCGGCTTTATCATAGGAATCCCTATTCTGGGACTGCGGGGAGACTATCTGGCTATTGTAACCCTTGCCTTTGGAGAGATAGTCAGAAACTTTATGAATGTTCTCTACTTCGCTCTGGATGACAGTGGTTTGAGATTTGCTTTCAACCATACAATAGATGGAATCGAAGATAACCAGAGAATCATTACAGGTGCTATAGGCGCTACCGGTGTAACTAAACTTGCCACTTTTACATCAGCGGCGTTACTTACTGCATTCACATTGTTCATTGTACTCAACATCAAGAATTCCAAGCAGGGCAGAGCTATTATGTCCATCAGAGACAACCGCATCGCGGGCGAGTCGATCGGTCTGGATGTCAAGAAATACAAACTGATGGCATTCGTGATAAGTGCCGCTCTTGCAGGGATGGCAGGAGCAATGTTCGGACAGAACTACAGCACACTCGCGCCTGTAAAGTTCAACTTCAACACTTCGGTACTTGTACTCGTATTTGTAGTACTCGGAGGTATCGGAAACATCTGGGGCGGTATGATAGCAGCTGCTTTGCTCACAATACTGCCTGAGGCACTGAGACAGTTTGCCGATTACAGAATGCTGACTTATGCAATAGTGCTGATTCTGGTTATGATCTGCACATACAACCCGGCAATCAAGGCCAGAGTTACAGGCGTCATAAATAAGATCAAGCCTAAGAAAAAAGGCAAAACAAAGACCGGAAAGGAGGCAGCGTAAATGGCAGAAGACAAAAAATACGTTGAAACCACCGATACCGGTCATGGTTATGAGAACAGACAGGAAATCTACTACAACGATAACGTCGGGGGCAGAGCTGTTTTTGTAGATGCCAAGGAGCATGATCAGGAAGCAGTCACAGAGACGATACTTCTTGAGAGAGACAAGGAAAGAAGCCCTATCCTTGAAGTTAAGGATCTCGGTATCGACTTCGGAGGCCTTACTGCTGTAGATAATTTCAGCATTGCGATCGGACGAAGGGAGATCGCCGGGCTGATCGGTCCTAACGGAGCAGGCAAAACCACTATTTTCAATATGCTGACCAAGGTGTATGAGCCTACAAGAGGAGAGATCATCTTTAACGGCAAGAGCACCAAGGGAATGAACACTGTTGATATCAACAAGGCAGGAATGGCGAGAACATTCCAGAACATCCGTCTTTTTGACAAGCTTACAGTAGAAGAAAATATCAAGGTCGCCCTGCATCATACAACAGATTACAGCCTTATCGACGGGATGTTTCACACGCCAAAATACCGCAGAGAAGAAGCCCGCATACACAAGGAAGCAATGAAATATCTCAAGATCTTCGGCATGACCAAGGCTGCGGATTACAGAGCGGGATCACTTCCTTACGGCGCGCAGAGAAGACTCGAGATCATGCGAGCTCTGGCTACTAAGCCTAGACTGCTTCTTCTTGACGAGCCTGCTGCAGGAATGAATCCATCTGAGACATCGGAACTGATGGATACTATCAGAGATATCCGTGACAGATTCCAGATCGCGATACTTCTGATCGAGCATGACATGAGCCTTGTAATGGGCATCTGCGAAGGTATTGCGGTGCTTAACTACGGCAAAACTATCGCAAAGGGCAGTCCTGCTGAGATTCAGAGCAATCCTAAAGTAATCGAGGCTTATCTTGGCAAGAGCCGGGGTAAGATGGATGAAGAGAAAGGTCATGAGGATCTTGAGGAGGCTCTCAAGAGCGGAACTGTTGCCAGTAAAGTCGAAATGCGTCCTGATGAAAGCAGAGACAGCAAGCTTTCAAAAGAAGAGATGCCGGCTTTCGTAGAGGCCATGAGCGCAAAAGGTGTCGAAATGATGAAAGCTGAAAGCCGTGATGTAATAATAGCCAAAGAGATGGAATCCAAGAAGGAGGCAGGTCTCGAGGTAATGAAAGGCAAAGCACAAGCTGACTCTGAGACATTGAAGGCTCAGACGGAAACCAGTGCTGAAAGCGGAAAGGAGGCGCAGTAATGGGTACAGTTTTGACTGTCAGAGATATCAACGTCTATTACGGCGCCATCCATGCCATCAAGGGCATCTCGTTTGACGTCAATAAGGGAGAGATTGTTACCCTGATCGGAGCCAACGGAGCCGGCAAGTCAACGACACTGCATACGATATCCGGACTTCTGAGGAGCAAAACAGGAGACATTGAGTTTCTTGAGAGTTCCATTGCAAGGACACCTGCTCATAAAATCGTATCCAAGGGTATCTCTCATGTTCCTGAGGGACGCCGCATATTCCAGGGTATGACAGTAGAAGAGAACCTTCAGATGGGCGCGTTCGTCACCAAACCAGACCGGATAGCTCACAATCTCGAATATGTATATGAGCAGTTCCCGAGACTCAAGGAGAGGACCAGACAGATCGCCGGAACTCTTTCCGGAGGCGAACAGCAGATGCTGGCTATGGGAAGGGCTCTTATGTCTGACCCTAGGCTGCTGATGCTCGATGAGCCTTCGATGGGACTTGCTCCTATCCTCGTAGATCAGATATTCGAGATCATCCAAAATCTTAACAAAGCAGGAACAACCATCCTGCTCGTTGAGCAGAATGCTCAGATGGCACTGTCTGTTGCGCACAGAGCATATGTCATCGAAACAGGCCGTATCACTCTTTCCGGCACAGGTAAGGAGCTGGCACAGTCAGACGAGGTGAAAAAAGCTTATCTCGGAGGATAGAAAACACACCTTTGTTTACAATAAAGTACTTTGTGAATTAAATTTTCACAAAGTACTTTTATTTTGACCATATAAATGGTCTGAAGCATGTGTTATAATTCACCACGTGCGGTAACCGGTAGTGGCTTTGCCGCGCAAGGAAATTATGTAGATAAGACCTGCGGAGGCTGAAGATATATGAAAAAAAGATACATGGTGATGCTGGCTCTGATGCTGGCTCTGGTGATGATGATCGTAAGCGCGTGCGGCGGCAAGGATGACAGTCAGGACAGCGCGACGGACAGCAGCAGCGAAGCTCAGACAGAGGAGACGACCGTTGAAGATGACGAAGAAGAAGAGACTGCGGCAGTTGTCAAGACCATAGACGGAATCGATGAGGATCTCGGTCCTCGTCTTCCGCTGATGATAGAGTCAATCACTCTGTATGATGACGGTACGGTCGCTGTCGTTCCGACGGAAGAACTCAAGAAGAATGAACTCGGAGATGATGAGACTGCTGTTTATCCTTTTGCAGACAGCGGTGAAGTAGATGATATCTGTATCGTTGATTACGGCAACGGCGGATACCGGACCATACTTGCGCTGATGAAAGATGGCTCGATCTCCGCGGTCAATGGCAGAGCGCTGGTGGAGGATCATATTTTCGCTGTAATGGACAATGTGGCCAACAGGGACAATTTTGTCAAGATAGAAAACGTGACAGATGAGGATGCCTCCACGATCGTGGCAACCACGGAGGACGGCACTGAGGTCGTTCTTGACTACAGTCTCAACTTTGACGAACCTGAATAACAGACACATAAAAGATAACGCGCTGCTTCCGGTTACAGTACCGGCGCAGCGCACTTTTTTTCATTTATTATTCTGCATTGACTCGTGAATATGTTATAATTTTCTCGGATTTATGCCCTGTATCAACAGAAAGGGAAAAACTATGGCAATGGCAACAAGTTATGATGAATACCGCGGTCAGATACTGCGCTGGTTCGAGACTGATTTCAAGGAAACAGCCAAGCAGACCACCAAGACTCAGAGGCTTGAGGACGGCAAGGTCAGCTACAAGTTTTCCGCAGTCAACAATTCAGGGTTCGATTTTGACAGGTTCTCTTTCAAAGTCAGGATCCTCAATAAAGCGGACGGCAAAGAGATCGGTACCGCTACTATACGTACCGGCGAATGGAAGACCGGAGAGACTAAGAGTTTCAGATCCAAAATAGATATACCGCCGGATGTCAGAAGCATCTCCTTCGTGATGTTTTCAGAATCTGTTGATTATGACGGCCAGCCTGCAGGCGGCGAAGGTAATGTTTCAGGTGTGCTCCGTGACCTCAAAGATATCGGTGAAATGGTTACCGGTGCTGACGGCAGCGGCGGCGTGCTGGGCGAGCTTTTCGGAACAGGCGGTATGCCTGAAACGACAGTGACCCAGACGACTACCACCAGGACATCTTCGGGCACTACCACTACGAAGACCACCACGACTACGACGGCGAACGGAAGGGTCCACAAGGAGACAACGACTACCAGACAGACCCGTGCGCAGGCTGAGAGAGCTGCCCAGAACAGACAGAGAGAAGAACAGGCGAGACGCCAGGCTCAGAACAGAACCCGTCAGGGGAGCGCTTCAAAGTCATTCACTGCCCGCAGGACAGAGAAGAAACTCAACAAGATCCGGCTCGGCAAATCGCCGGGAACTGTTGCTTCACTGATCGGCGCCGCAGTTTTCGCCATGGCAGCGATGGGTTCAACGGGTGACAGCCAGCAGATGATAACTTATGGTCTGGTGGCGGTGGCTCTTGCAGGACTGTCTGCCGGACTCAAATTGTTCAAGACCAGAAGAGCAAAACGTGTCCGCGCGTATGAGTCGAAGATCAACTATAAAGGCAACACATCACTCGATGATCTGGCAGCATTCGTCGGGGTGCCTGTAGATAAGGTCGCTGATGATCTGCAGAAGATGATCGTTGAGGGATTTTTCCCTAACGCATATATTGATATCAACAACAGAATGCTCGTCATGACCAAGAACGGCGAGCCTCTGGAGTCGCCGGAGAAGTCCGCGGCAGCCAACAAGATCGCAAAGCGCAAGGCGGCAAGAGAGCAGGGTCTCGTACCTGAGTCCATCGATGATCTGATCACGATGACGGATGATCCTGAGATCAAGGCCAAGCTGAGAACACTCAGGACGATCACAAGGAAGATTGACCAGAGGATCGAGGAGAGACCTGAACTCGAAGATCAGGTCAAGGATTTCAGGGAGAAATATTATCCTGAGGTCGTAAGGCTCACTGACGAGTATAACGAGAAGATCGCGAACATCGGCGATTACCGCAAGGATGAGAAGTTCACGGAAAATCCGCTCGAGATCAACGCGAACCCGAACTACCTCGAGGAGCAGGCTCAGGAGATCAAGACTCAGCTTATCAGCCTGATAGACTCCGTCGCAGAGGCTTCGGAGAATCTGCTCGAGAAGCTTCACGAAGACGATCTCATGGATATCACTACAGATATCAAGATGCTTCAGACGACACTCGCAAGCAAGGGACTGTTAGATTCAGACTTTGATCTTTAACATATCAGTAAGGAGGACAAGATGGCAGATTTTGAATTGACACCGGAAATGGTCAGAGAAGAGACAACCAATTTCGCAGATGATGTACAGGCGCAGGTAGCAGGTGTACAGGAAGCTGCGGCAGCTATCGCCCAGACACCGATCATCAACCTCGAGGCAGAGGAGAAGCCTGTTGCGGCAGCTGACGCGCTGGCAAAATACACTCCGGAGGAGAGAAGACAGATCGAGGCAGTTGCTGATAAGATCGATATCACCGACAGCAATGCAGTACTCAGCTATGGAGCAAGCGCTCAGCGCAAGGTTTCGGATTTTGCTGACGGCGCGCTCGCAAGCGTCAGGGGCAAGGATATGGGAGAGACCGGACAGGTGCTGACATCTCTCATCGTGGAGCTCAAGCAGAAAGATGAGCCTAAGAAGGGATTCCTCTCGGGACTGTTCGGAAGCGCTGAGAAGAATTTTGAGAGACTGAAAGCTCAGTACAGCACGACCGAGGCCAATATCGACAGACTGGTCAAGATCCTCGAAGGTCACGAAGAGCAGCTTCTCAAAGACATCGTCCAGCTTGACAAGCTTTATGATAAGAACAAGCTGTACTTCAAGGAAGTTTCTATGTACATCGAGGCAGGCAAGCTGAGACTTGAGAAGGCAAGAAACGAAGAACTTCCTGCACTCCAGGCTAAGGCGAAAGAGACCAACTCACCGGAAGACGCGCAGGCTGCACAGGATTTCGCAGACATGATCACCAGATTCGAGAAGAAGCTCTATGACCTTGAGCTCTCCAGAACAGTATGCCTGCAGTCCGCGCCTGAGATCAGAATGGTACAGAACTCTGACACCATCATGTCCGAGAAGATCCACTCGACCATCATCAATGTCATCCCGATGTGGAAGACACAGATGGTACTGGCTCTCAACAACTATCATACACAGAAGGCTATCGAAGCTCAGCAGGCAGTCACAGAGGCTACCAATGAGATGCTGAGAAAGAATGCCGAGGCTCTGCACCAGAGCTCTGTTGAAACTGCACGGGCAAGCGAGAGAGGTATCGTGGATATCGAGACTCTCCAGCACACCAATCAGCAGCTCATCAGCGCACTCGACGAGATCATCCAGATCCAGTCCGACGGAAAGGTCGCAAGGGCCAACGCGGAGAAGGAACTTGCAAGGATCGAGCAGGAACTCAAGGACAAGATGCTCGGTATCGCAGCCAACGCCGGCATGACTGCAGACGAACTCGCAGCCAGACAGACCAGGAATCAGTAATCCCGGATAGAGTACCGGAATAATGCCCCCGGCACCTTCGAGGCGCCGGGGTTATTTATAAATAAACCAGGAGAATACGATATGTCAAAGAGTCTGGACAGGAAATTACATGACAAAGTAGTGTCGTTAATTGGGCCGGGATTCGTCTTTATCTGCTTATTGAATATAACCGGCGTGCTGGTGCTGGGTCTTTCCGGGCTCAGCAACTTAAGGGCGGAATGGGCATTCAGTATCGGTATAGACGCGGTCAGCCTTATTGCCTGTGCTATTCTTTACTACAGCATAATGAGGGATTCAGATCAGGTGGATGATCATAATATCATCTTCGCAATTTTGCTGCTTGTAAATGCCATAGGGCTGTTCCTCGATGAGGCCGCGTGGGCGATAGAGGGGAATGCTTCGCTGGCTGTCCTGAACAGAGTGATCAATGCTGTTCTCTTTGCAAATAACTGTACACTTATATATGTGTTCTGGGAATATGTGAGCTATGCGATAGGAGCAGACCGCAAGGTGCAGCTGTCCTCGCGCACCGGTATAACAGTGATATATCTGGTTTCGGTGCTGATGAGTCTGTCCAATATCTTCTATCCTCTGTTTTTCAGCATAGACAGTGCCGGAACTTATCACAGAGGCAGTCTCTACGCGCTCAGCTACATCTTCATGGTCGCTGTTATCCCTCCGTTTATCGCGAGACTATTCAGGTCAGAAGCTAAGAGAAGAGAGAAAATAATAGTATCCTCATTCTTCGTGCTTCCGATCATCAGCCAGATTATTACGACTGCCAATTTCGGTATAACCGCGCAGCAGGCGGCTTCTTTTGTAGCTATACTCCTGATCTACGGAGTACTTGTTGCAGAACGCGGCAAGAAACTTGAGTCGACAAGGACCGAACTTGATATGGCGGCACAGATACAGACAGCTATGATGCCTAACATATTCCCGGCATTTCCTGAACGCCGGGAGCTGGATATCTATGCCACAATGGAACCTGCCAGAGTAGTCGGCGGAGACTTTTACGATTTCTTCCTGATAGACGATGACCATCTGTATATGGCTATGGCAGATGTTT
>JBGUJM010000016.1:0-9086 GCA_045113935.1 Anaerovoracaceae bacterium | reverse complement strand
ATGCTGTCGTTTGGAGCGAGCTTCATACATCGTCTGAATATCCTGTTCATTGGGACTGACGACCAACACGTTTTGTCCTATAACTCTAAAATCACCATTTCCGTTATCACGGAAATGGTGATTTTTGTTTTGTTTGATGCCCTCTATATGTCTGTTCTTGCAAGTATCTGTGCCGGTGTCTTGCGCATCGTCACATATACCGGAATAAGACCCGCGAGGAGGTTGAATACGACCAGTATGGCCAGCGATATGCCTGCGATGGCCGGATTGATCATATACATGCCCTCAAGATAATAGGTAATCTTAACGAGGTTGTAGAGCACGTAGTACATAACAGCAATACCCGGAACCGCTGTGATCAGTGTCATCACGAGGATCTCTCCCGAGAACATTCTGTAGATATCCTGCTTCTTGAGACCGATAGCTCTGAGAGTACCTACTTCCTTGATCCTTGACAGGAAAGATGATCTCAGCATCAGGAACATCTCTATCAGCGATATCAGAAGGATGATTCCCGCCACGATGAGAGCCGAGGTCAGCTGGTCCTTACGCTCATGTATATAGGCCTGGCGTTCTTTTGTGTCGTTGATTTTTGCAGGCAGAGACTGACTGTCCAGCAGACTCTTGACCTGGCGCGTATTAGGCGCGTATACCGTGAATACTTTCTGTTTCCTGATGTAGTCTGCACGGATCGTATCTGCGCCTACATAGTATGTATCATCGTTAGCCTCATCAGAGTGATAGTAGCCGCAGATCTTGAGCTTGTGGCCTGCCATCTTGGTACTGATGCTTCTGCCGATGGCAAAGTCTTCTTCCTCTTCATGAGAGTCATTGACCAGCACCTGATACAGTTTGGTCGGCTTATCACCCTTTTTGAGTTTGAAGCCCGGCGGAGCCAGTTCCACATCCTTTACCCTTCCTGACTGGATCTGGTCCTGTTCCTCTTCTTCACCTGTGGAAAAAGCAAAATCTTCGAGCTGATTATTTGCGTTGGTCAGTATATACATGATCTGGCTCGGATCAGCAAACAGCGAAGGTGACTGTACATCGGAGATACCGACGATAGTGTAGTCCTCGAGATTGGACACCTTGAGTTTGCGGCCGATGAATTCCTCCATCGTATCTATTCCGACTGCCTTGCCGGTCTGGTCTCTGAGGAAATTGTCAACGACCATTTTATCAAGAACCACATCATGCGTATCCGCCGGCATGCTTCCGCATATTATCTGATCAGCTTCGAGCACATCAGTCTGGGACAGCGAAATATTAAGATCAGTCGTTGCATATCCCGTCTGCAGATAGTCATCCATCGGCATAGTGATCGACTTTTTACTGTCACCCGGCATGACATAAGAGACACTTTCCAGGCCATCGACCACATTCATCAGATCAGCGTTCTTATCTGTATTGGTTATCGTGATATAGTTGCCATTGGTCTGACGGTAGTCGACCGGCTTGACATCCATGATACCCATGACATTACTGACAGCCAGCATGGTAAACATCGCCGCGAATACAAAGCCGATCATCAGGAACTTACGGATCTTCTTGAACCCCTTGACTGTCTTCCAGCCGTTGCTCAGCATGTTGAACGGCGTATATATGGAAGAATACCTGGCTTTGAACTTCTTAGGCAGATATGCATTGTAGTCAAAATCATTATCCGCAAAATAGCTTTCATCCATCGCCTGATAATGTTCATCCACCATCTCGATGTTGGCCGTCTCATCAACGATATGGAGCTTACCGCCGGTATTGATGTACATGTTGCCGCCGCGGATAACCAGCTTGATGTCAGCCGGAGCTTCTTCATCACTGTAGACTTTGACCCGGACATCACCCTGCGCGAAGTCCTTCATTACCGGCATGTCCCTGAGATAGATCTTGTTCTCCAGCTGATAGTCAAGGTATCTTGACGAGTCATTGCTGTAAGCCTTGACGACCTTGCCGTCCTTCATCTCGGCTACATGATCTGAGTAGAACTCTGCTATCCTGCGCTCATGTGTTACCAGAATGACCAGTCTGTCTCTGGAGATGGTCTTGATGATATTCATTATCTCCAGAGTATTGGCGCTGTCGAGGTTGCCTGTCGGCTCATCGGCAATTATGATCCTCGGGTTCTTGACAATCGCTCTCGCGATCGCCACTCTCTGTCTCTGTCCTCCGGAAAGAGCTCCCGCAGGCTTGTTCCTGTACTGATATATACCTACCTTCTCAAGACAGTAGTTGACCCTCTGCGTGACAGTCTTCTGATCTTTGATGCCTACCATACGAAGAGCAATCGCTACATTATCAAATACCGTCCTGTCATCAAGGAGATTGAAGTTCTGGAATATGTAACCTATGCTCGCGTTCCTGATTTTATCTATCCTGTTGCTCGAGAATCTTGTTATCAGCTTATCATCGATATATATCTTTCCCGAGTTGACCTTGTCAAGTCCGCCGATGGCGTTAAGCAATGTGGTTTTACCGCATCCGGAAGGACCGAGAAGACACACGATACCCTTGTCAGGCAGTATCATGGAGGTGTTGTCGATGACGTGGATCTGGTTCGCCTTTCCCTTGTTGAAGTACTTGTTGACTTTTTCAAGTTTGATCATCTGCTACGCCTCCTCTCTGAATGCTTTCATCGCGCTCTTGGTAAATATCTTACGCGAATATCTTGCCGCAATAAGCAGCGACATGAGAAGCAGCAGTACACCGAGCACGATATAATCCACAGGAGTCAGATAGTACAGAAGCTTGTTGACCTGATCTATCTGGATCACTCCTTTCCGGATGAGGAGCACGAAAGCTATGTCTATTCCATACGCGATCACCATCATGATCAGCAGTTCGACCCTGAGTATGCTGTCTGTGTTCCTTTTGGTCGCACCAAGTATCCTCAGCGTTGAATAGTACTGATTCCTTGATCTCATGATGAGTCTGATGACAGCGTATGCTATATAGAACAGGATAACAAATTCCAGCAGCAGTCTGCCGTAATTCAGCATCTGGATGACAAAACCGTATCCGCCTGTCATATCTGTCAGTGAGTCCTTAAGAGCGAGTGTGGTAAAGCCGGCCTCATTCAGAGCGGCCAGTGTATCATCAGACTGTGTCTCATTTTCCATGAAAGCACTGATCTGGAAATAACCTTTATCAAACAGCTTGTTAAAATCTGCGTCACTGACAAATACGCAGCTGTAATACATATCATAATCTTCCGGTTTGATGCCGATCAGGCTCTTGATGTTTTTGGATGTGAGCACCTTACCCACCTTGAGATCCACCGAAGACTCGAAGAATCTGTTTTTGACCGTCAGGCTGAAATCCTTACCTTCAGCCTCCGCATCTTTATAGTAATATGCCTGATCCTCAAAAATGTAAACCTGACCTTCAGGAATGTCATCGGATCCGTATACGCCCCTGTCGAATTCATTGGCGACTTTGATGCCGCCGAAATTGAGTTCCGACTTGGATGTAGAGGCCATCATTGATATGAGCAGATCACTCGCAACTTTGTCACTTACATATACAGTCGAATACCCGTACAGCGAGTAGTCTTCATCTTCATTCAGACTTTCATCAATAATGACGCCGCAGACTGTGATCGGCTGCTTGAATTCATATTCCTGCATCTGACCCATATCCTGCAGCCTGACCCTGGTCCCTATAAGAGCCTCTCCCAGATTGGAAATACCGATGAAAGCATCCGCGGTGGAATTAGTATGGATGACTATCTCGTAGTCATTCTCCGGCATGTGTCCGTATGTAAGATCGCTTTCATTGATCATCGACACAGGATACACTGATCCCTCAACAAGGAAATCCTCTATCGCAAAGCTCACTCCTGTATCTATCGCGATGTCGTTTCTTACTACACTCCTTATGTTCCCGATGTTCTCGATCTTAGCGATGTCCGCATCAGTAAAAGCGGATTCATCGTTCTTCTTGACGATGATCCTGTCTGAACTGGAATTGGTAAAGTACGGATTGGTACCCAGCAGTTCTTCCTGATGAAGGCTGTTCTTGGTAGTAGCATACTGGCTGAGTACGGCAGTAGCGACGAAGATGTACACTATGAACAGCAGTATAAACTTGGCAGGCAGATTGAATGTGTTCCTGACGCCGAGCCTTAGTTCAGCTCCCTTACGCATCCTGCCCGGTTTTGGCACTGAACTTCCTGCGGCAGTATCCGCGGACGTGCTGCTCTTCGCGGGCTTTCCCGTTCTTGCCTTGCGTTCCTCTTCTTCTCTGCGGGCTACTCTTCCTTTGCGCCCGCCTGTCTCCCCAGTGCTGCCCGTATATTCATCATCCGAAAATGCGGTATAGATATCTTCGTCATCGGACGGACGGTATACATCTTCCTCATAGACCATTCCGCCTTCTCTGTGAATCTTCTTGTCCTCGATGATGCGCCCGTCATGCATGGTCAGCTTACGGGTAACATAAGGCTCAGCCTGCTCATAGTTATGTGTGACTATGACGACAAGCTTATCATGCGAAACCTTGCTGAGAGTATCCATAACGATCTCCGCGCTTGCGCTGTCGAGGTTGCCTGTAGGCTCATCCGCTACAATGATCGGCGCATCCTTGGCCAGAGCACGGGCGATAGCTACCCGCTGTTTCTGTCCGCCTGAGAGCTTGGATACTTTGGTCTTCCTGTATTTGCTGAGACCGACGAGGTCGATCAGTTCATTGATCCTTTCAGTGCACTCGGACTTCTTTTTCCCGGACAGCAGCATTACTACTTCGATGTTCTGATACACGGTGTAGCTGTTGATCAGGTTGAAATCCTGAAAGATATTGCCTATATATGTCTTACGGTACCTTTCATAGTCTTCAGTTCCGTATGCGGTGGTATCCTCACCGCATACGAACATCTCGCCTTCTTCATAGGTGTCGAGACCGGATATTACGTTAAGGAGAGTGGATTTGCCGCTTCCGGATTCACCCGTAATAGCGACAAATTCCCCGATATCCAGCGCGAGATCCACGCGGGCAAAACCCATACTGACAGACTCTTCTGTTGCGTAATACTTAGATACCTTTTTTAATTCAATGGTATGTGCCAATTTACGTCCTCCTGTAATGATCTGCATATGACATAAAGTCATATACGCATACATAGGATATTATAACACTATATAGCGTCAATAAGAACCACAAAATACTAAATATTGTTTACGGCAGAGCAGACGGTCTTCCAGACACAAAAATGAGCCGCGTTTCTGCGGCTCATAATCTTGTTTCCCGTAATTAATCAGACAGGACCGTTCCTATGTCACTCTAGATCGTGCCGTCGCTTCCCAGAACGTTAACGATCTTGTGAGCGACCATATCCTTGACAGCTTGTCTTGCCGGCTTGAGGTACTGACGCGGATCGAAGTGGCTTGGATTCTCTGCAAGGTGCTTACGGATGTGTGCTGTCATCGCGAGACGGATATCGGAATCGATATTGATCTTGCATACGGACAGTTCTGCAGCCTTTCTGAGCTGTTCCTCAGGAATACCAATGGCATCCGGCATGTTGCCGCCGTACTGGTTGACCATAGCTACGAATTCCTGTGGTACTGATGAAGATCCATGCAGAACGATCGGGAATCCCGGCAGTCTCTTTGATACTTCCTCGAGAACGTCAAATCTCAGTGGAGGCGGAACAAGGATACCCTTCTCATTTCTTGTGCACTGCTCCGGACGGAACTTGTATGCGCCATGGGATGTTCCGATGGCGATAGCGAGAGAATCGCATCCTGTCTTGGTTACGAACTCCTCTACTTCCTCCGGACGTGTGTAGCTGGCCTGACCTGCCTCGACTACTACCTCATCCTCGACTCCTTCCAGTGTTCCGAGCTCAGCCTCTACGACTACACCATGAGCATGAGCATACTCAACTACCTGACGGGTGATAGCAATATTCTCCTCGAAAGGCTTGGAGGACATATCGATCATAACCGATGTGAATCCGCCGTCGATACAGCTCTTGCACAGCTCAAATGAATCACCATGGTCAAGATGCAGAGCGATAGGGATTTCAGGATTCTCGAGAACTGCTGCCTCTACCATCTTCATCAGATAATTGTGGTTAGCATATGCGCGTGCACCCTTGGATACCTGCAGGATCACAGGGCTTCTGAGTTCGCCTGCTGCTTCAGTGATACCCTGAACGATCTCCATGTTGTTGACATTAAAAGCTCCGATAGCGTATCCGCCGTCATAAGCCTTTTTGAACATTTCGGTTGTTGTTACCAGTGGCATG
The DNA here is from genome assembly GCA_045113935.1 of Anaerovoracaceae bacterium. Lineage (GTDB taxonomy): Bacteria > Bacillota > Clostridia > Peptostreptococcales > Anaerovoracaceae > Crickella. The sequence continues at coordinate 2,845 of JBGUJM010000016.1, read as the reverse complement.
TTATACCCCCTTTTCATTTTTAATCAACTTCTATACTTCTTCCTATCCATATCAATTATAAAGTTACTTAGAGAAAATAGCAAGTTTTATTTTGTCTTATGTCTGACATTTGACAAATGGTGCTATTCTCCAGGCGATGGACTAACAACTTTGCCCATATTCCAGATCCTGACAGCATCTTCTGCGGCTTTGAGTCTGCCCTCAGCGTTTCTGTACTCAAACTGAATCGTCTGTGCGCCGCATTCCATGCACATCACATACCAGCACCAGCCGTTTTCCTCTTCAAGGAGTCCTGCGCCTCCGCAGCGCGGGCAGTCAAATACTTCCAGATCATTATAAATATCCAAGTCTATCAACCTCCGTGTAAGGATCAGCGGCCTGCAGCCATCATGTAGATCTTATAGATGTCCTCTGTGTCGAGCACTTTGAAATTGCCAATCGTGCGGGCATTCTGGAAGGTTACTCCCAGAGCGGCTCTGCGGCACTCTTCCTCGCCGAAATCAAGACCGAGGCCTTTGAGACCGACCGGCATATTGATCGAGCGGAAGAACTCTTCGAACTTTTCTATTGTTTTCTCCGGATCGCTCTCGCCGAATACGCCCTTTCCGAGCTTGGCGAATCTGTCCGGATCCACGCTGAGTACGTATCTCGCCCATGATCCCCATACTGCAGCGAGGCCCGCGCCGTGAGCAACATCATGCTCTGCAGAGAGTTCATGCTCGATCTGGTGACATGACCAGTCGCCCTTATTCGGGTTGCCTGTTGCCATCAGTCCGTTATGCGACAGCGATCCGCACCACAGGATATTGGCTCTTGCATCATAGTTATCCGGCTCAGCAATCGCGACCGGAGCCCACTTAATGACTTCTCTGAGCAGTGTGAAAGACAGTTCGTCTGTAAAATCCAGAGAATCTCCCTGATGGAAATACCTCTCGAGCGTGTGCATCATGATATCGGTCGCGCCACACGCAGTCTGATACGCGGAAACAGAATATGTCAGTTCAGGATTGAGAAGAGAAAACTTTACCCTGCCGAAATCTGTGCTGACGCCTCTCTTGTATACAGGATCCGTTTCATCATTAGTGATGACCGATGAATCGCTCATCTCCGAGCCAGTTGCTGCCAGAGTAAGTATAGCTCCGACCGGTACCGTTCCTTCCACTGTTCTCTTGCCGCAGTAGAAATCCCATACATCACCGCCGCCATATGTTCCATAGCCTATGGCTTTTGCACTGTCGAGAACCGAACCTCCGCCGACCGCAAGGATGAAATCGACGCCCTCACGCTTCACAAGTTCTATTCCTTTACGTACGAGACTGACCCTCGGATTAGGAACAACTCCGCCAAGTTCGACATATCCTATGCCTGCATCGTCCAGAATGCCCTTGACCTTGTCCAGAAGTCCGGTGCGTTTAACAGAACCGGATCCATAGTGGAGCAGCACTTTGGATGCTCCGAATTCCTTCAATGCTTCTGCAACTTTTTCTTCAGCCCCGGCCCCGAAAAAAACTTTGGTCGGTGTATAGTAGCCGATTGACATAACACTATCCTCCTCATCAGATCGATTATGTTGACTTCATTAGATTCTATCAAAAGTTCCCGTCTCCGGAGCATATCTCCCAAAACCGGGAATTCTATTTATTATACCACAAACTGCCTCGGTTTATGAAAAAAGGAGACAGCCTTGCGGCTGCCCCCTTCCGTTATTTCAGAGTTTCCTCTTTCTGTTGCAATTAAGCCTGTTCCGGTGCGTAGAAGTCTACGAACTTGACGAGCTTGTTGTAACGAGCCATAGCAGCTGCTTCGTTCTCTGCGAAGAGCTTCTCTGCTCTTTCCGGATTCTCTCTTGTCAGTCTTGCGTATCTTGCTTCGTTCTTCAGGAAGTCCTGATATCCGCCAGCAGGTACCTTGCTGTCGAGAGTGAACGGATTCTTGCCTTCTGCCTTGAGTGCAGGGTTGTATCTGAAGAGGTTCCAGTATCCGCACTCTACAGCCTTCTTCATCTCCATCTGGCAGTTCATCATGCCGCCCTTGATTGAGTGCATCTCGCATGGTGAGTAGCCGATGATCAGGGAAGGTCCGTTGTAAGCGATAGCTTCGTTCATTGCCTTCAGAGTCTGTGCCGGATCAGCGCCCATAGCTACCTGAGCTACGTATACATAGCCGTAAGCCATAGCGATCTGTGACAGTGACTTCTTCTCAATTGCCTTACCTGCAGCTGCGAACTGAGCAACCTGACCAATGTTGGAAGCCTTGGAAGCCTGTCCGCCTGTGTTGGAGTAAACCTCGGTATCGAATACCATTACGTTTACGTTCTCACCGCTTGCAAGTACGTGGTCGAGTCCGCCGTAACCGATATCATAAGCCCAGCCGTCACCACCGAAGATCCATACTGTCTTCTCAGCCAGCAGGTCTTTGCGTGCAACGATCTCAGCGCCGATTCCGGCAGCTTCGAGTGCAGCTACGAGAGCCTCGCCAGTTGCCTTGGAAGCTACAACATCGTCGAATGCTGCGAACCATGCTTCAGCTGCTTCCTTAACAGCATCAGGTACGCCTGCAGCTACGAGATCTTCAACGTCAGCCTTGATCTTAGCTCTTCTTGTCTTAACAGCCATTCTCATACCGAGACCGTGCTCAGCATTGTCCTCGAACAGGGAGTTGCACCATGCAGGTCCGTGTCCCTCTTCATTGACTGTGTAAGGAGCTGTTGCGCCAGGGCCGCCCCAGATGGAGGAGCATCCTGTTGCGTTGGAGATGTATGTGTGATCTCCGCAAAGCTGTGTGATAAGTCTTGCATATGATGTCTCAGCACATCCTGCGCAGGAGCCCGAGAACTCGAGGAGAG